>CAYHFE010000223.1:0-11180 GCA_964355375.1 uncultured Verrucomicrobiota bacterium | reverse complement strand
TGCGGAGACGTTATCCGTTTGATCACAGGCCCGGTCCGACTTTAGAGCAGCCCTGCTGTAATCTCAAGACCCGGATAAAGTGCTAGCTTTAGTGATGAACTTGAAACTGGCGACGGCATGGAATTGAAGCTGATTTTCCGAATCCGGTGATTACCCGTGTCAGCAACAAACATTGCCCCGTGCGAAACACAGACGCCGCTGGCATTATTAAACAATGCGTTCGGCCCCGGCCCGTCCGCGTAGCCAGATCGGGAAAAGTTGCCCGCGACTGTCGTCACGATGCCAGTCGGCGTGATTTTGCGAATGCACGTTCCACATGCGAGAATTAGATTACCCACTTCGTCCACGGTCATCCCAGACACCACGTTGAATGAGGCATCTGCTCCTACACCGTCGGCGTTAGTATTGACCGCAAGCTCTCTTGCCTTTCCTGCAATCGTAACGACATCTCGGTTTTGGTTTATCCTTCGAATTAGGACATCGTTGCCGTTGGCAACATCCAAAACGAAGATGTTATCCACGGCGTCAGCGGCAAGCGCTCTAGGTTGGCTGAATGCTGTGAACACTCCGTTTCCATCAATCGACCTCACGTTACCAGAACCAACAAACAGCTCAAAGCCACCATTGGCTCGCCAGCGGTAAATTCGAAACAGGCTCGGATAGTAGAAATCGTTGTTGGAAGCGACGCAAACTCCAGTGGGCCATGTCTCTGTCAGAAGGTTGTAGAGGTTGGTGCTTGAGATACGGCCGTCAGTTTCGAGTCGAGAGAGAGTCAGCCAATACTCTCCTCCAAAAATCGACTGAACCGAAGTCATCCATAGTCTGTCTGATCGATCGATTATTATCGAACGCATTCCATCGAGAGGTAAATAGGCAACGTTGGTTCCAGGCTTGGGGATTCCAAGCCAGGCTAATCTTCCGGCGGCATAGGTCGATACCGTTCCTTCACTGGTGATTCTCCGAATTATGGACTCGCTCTCTAAGACGAAAATGTTGCCTTTCGAGTCAGCAACGGGTGACTGCGGGTTGTAGAACATGGTTTGCGTGCCTTGTCCGTCCAGATAACCCGAAACGCCAGAACCCGCCAACGTCTGCACGACAACCCCATTAGTCTCGTAGATTTGCGCCTGCACCGGCCAGCAAAGCGCGACCGTCAGCGACAACAGACAGGTTCGATAAATCGTTTTCATGGGTGGTTCTTTCCGATCAGTCTCCGGAGATGCCTCGCTCAAACAATGTGTGCATGTCAAACACCTAGACGCCTCGCCTCGTTGAAAGTCAAGCGTGCGAACTCCGCACGCAATGAAGAAGACGAGAAAGTCAGCGCCGCGAAATCAAATTGGCGCTCGCATTCGGCAGGCACGGTTGCGATGCAAGCCTGCGGTTTCGCAAGAAGATCTCGTTGGGCGTGTGGCAGTGCAGGGAGTCGTCCTCGATTGCAGCGTGGTTTCCCGGATCGAGAGTCAGGATCGCTACTTGATGGACGACAAAATCTCGGTCATCGCGAAGGCGTTGAGAGTTTCAATCGCGTGGTTGTTCGGGGAAAAAGAGTAGTCGGTCCGATCGCCAGTTCGCCAAGGAGGTCGCGGGTCGGGGAACCGGGCTAAAAAATGAGCCGACCGAGACTGAAATGGAATTGTTCCAACCTGGATTCGTTTCTACTCGGCAGGTATTTGCGAAAGAATCTCCTCCATAGTTTCCTCCCTAAACGGTGGCGTATGAGTGCGGTGATCAAGCTCAGCAAGTCTGCAAATCTCTATCCAGCCTTTCAACCTATCACCAGTCGAAGTCCGCGACGATATTTTGCGAACGGCATTCCTAAGAGCTATTTTGTCGGCTTTATTCATAGTTTGATCAATAGTCGGTTCTTTTTGTTTCATCAGTTCTTGAGAATGGATACAAGGATTATCCCGAAAGTGTCTTGCCGCCGGGCGCGCCGCGAGACTGAGTTGTGTCCTTGGCCGGTCAAGGTATCCAGAGATAGGGTATTTCACGATCACACATCCGTCATCCCGCAAAGAGGCTGTCGAAATCGACCGTGAAGGCCGGAACTGCTTTGCTGGTCAGCAATCCTCCCGGCCCGAAGACGGTGTGCTCGGCGAACTGTTCGCCCTGCGGTTGGCGATGGACTTCGATCTGTTTTTCCGGTCCCAGCACCAGCCAGCATTCCTTCACGCCAGCGCTCGCGTAGGCGCGGAGTTTGGAACGATCGAAGTCATGGCTGGTCACGCAGACTTCAATGACGAGTTCGGCGGTGGTGGGGTGGGCTTGGCGGAAGTCCTCACGCCGTCCCCGCACCACAGCCAGATCAGGTTCAGGTTCCGAATCCCCGAGGGTCAATGGTTCCTCGCCGCGCACGTGACATCCGGGGGACAAGGCCCCGCGCAGCCTGTCTTCAAGGAACTCCGAGAGGAAGGAGTGCAAAGGTGATTTGGACATTTTGTGGAAGACTTGGCCGTAGAGCAGTTCCGTCTTCTCCGGGATGAGGCCCATCTCGCCCAGCGCGTGATAGGCCTTGGCTGAGAGCGGCCAGACGGCCGGACTGCGGACAATGGGTGTCGGTTCTTCAATTCCCGTCATAATGCAAAAGTAGTCCTTCGTGAGGGCACCGCTCAAGTTCATTTTCCGGTCGGAAACATGTTCATCCCTGAGAGCTGATCCATCCGCAATTCTGGTGAGCGGGATCGGTGGGGTTATCCGCCGGCCGTGTGGGTGGATTGGCCCCAGTCGTTCAATCCTCGCTCGTCATGCGGCGGCGGGCCACTGAGTTGGAGCAATTCGAGCGCCTCTCCGACCAAATAGAGCGAGCCGGTGATGACCAGAAACAGGTCCGGGGCCGCCTCGGCGAGCGCTTCGGCGAGCGATGAACACACCGTGATGGGCGCGCCGGAGTGGGCAGACGCGCAGGCCGTCCGGAGCTCGGATGGATCGGCGGTGCGTTCACTATTCACCGGGACCAAGAGGATTCTCCCGGCCAGCGGCGCCAGGGTGCGACACATCCGGATCCAGTCCTTGTCCCGCAGAACGCCAAAGATCAGGGTCGGTTTCGCTGCGGGGTGGCTCTCCCGCAACGCCGCGGCCAGAGCTTCGGCACCGGCTGGATTATGCGCCCCGTCCAACACCAGGGTCTGCCCTGACGAAGTCCGAATCGTTTGCAGCCGGCCGGGCCACTCGACCGAGGTCAGGCCGGCTGCGATCGCGTCATCCATGACGGGGATCTGACTGCGCAATTCGCGCACCGTGGCGAGTGCGAGCGCGGCGTTGAGTCGTTGATGCTCTCCGCGCAACGGCAATTCGAGAACGTTCCACGGAGCGAGTTGGGTATCGGCTTTCGTCACCACAGTGAGGCGGGCTTGATTCTGACGGGCGGTATCGGCGATGACGCGGCAGGCGTCGGGCCCCTCGGCAGCGGTCAGGATGGGAACGCCGGGCTTGATGATGCCCGCTTTCTCGGAGGCGATGGCGGCCAGGGTGTCGCCCAGCCATGGCTGGTGATCCAGACCAATATTGGTGATGAGGCTGGCCAGCGGGGTCACAATGTTCGTGGCATCGAGGCGTCCGCCCATGCCGGTCTCCCAAATGACGAGGTCGCAGGCCTGCTCGGCAAAATAGCGCAAGGCCATGACGGTCACGACTTCAAAAAAAGTGGGGTGAGCCGACTCGGGAAACTCCTTCAGCAACCCTTGCATCTCACCCACCAACCGCACGAGGTCCAGTTCGGTGATCGATCGGCGATGGACCTGGATGCGTTCTCCAAAGGCCACCAGATGCGGCGATGTGAACAAGCCGACCCGGAGGCCGGCCGACCGGTAAATGCTCTCGAGCATGGCGCAGGTCGAGCCCTTGCCATTGGTGCCGGCGACGTGAATAAAGCGGAGGCTGGCTTGCGGATTCCCGGCCAGCACGGCGAGCTTGAAGGTGTTCTCCAGCCCGAGTTTCGTGCCAAACCAGCGGAGATGGTAGAGAAAGTCGATGGCCTCGCGGTAGGTCATCTCAGCGCCTATTGAGGCTGCGACGGGCCGCGTCTTCGGTCTGCCGCAAGGCCAGGGCCGCCTGGTAGCGGACTTCCCGATCTGGGGCGTGCCCGCTCTTTTCCAGGGTTGAGACGGTTGTTTGAATCGAGGCCTTCATTCCCCTTGGGTCTGATACCCCGAAGCTTGCTTCGGCTTTGTTTCCAAATGTGAAATCATATTGTCAATGCCCCGGAGCTTGCTCCGGGGTTCTTTACTTTCGCATTCCGGCCTAAAGCACAAATTCGACGGGAATCTTCTCCGAGGAGTGCCACTCCGACTGTACCGCCAGGGTCGAGAAGCAGCTCCTGTACTCCTCGCTCATTCGAAAGCTCGCCTCCAATGTCATGGATCTCGGGGCTTTGATCATTCCGCTCCAATCGGGGAACTCCAAATCCAGATCGCCGGGAGGCGGTGTCATCGGTGGCTTAACCGGTGGGGAAGATTCGTCTGAGTTTTTCATAAATTTCGGCAGAGCCATGTTGAAGCACAATCTCCCGCAATTTCGGTTCTTCGACCTGAAGACGGTTGACTTCAATCAGGCGGACCAAATCGTCCGTGTCTTTGATGACGCGGCCCGAATGTCCGTGCCGGATCGCATGGCACTTCAGGGCAATCAGATGGAGCAGCGACACCACTTTGACCGAAGCGCGACCGATCTCCGCGGTCACGGACTCCGCGTCCAGTTTCTGAAACGTGCTGGCGTTGACGAACATCAGATCGACCGGCCAGTGCTGGCCGGACGGCGGACTGAATTGCACAAACGTCGGCCCCTCATGATAGAGCGTCAAACCGCCGTGCGCGAGAACCCTGAGCCAGCGCTCGCGGCTATCGCGGTCGGTGATGAAATCGAGGTCGAACGTGGTTCTGGCGTATCCATGCACGACGACGGCGTGTCCGCCCGCGAGCAGGAAGGGAAGATTCTCACGCTGAACTCGTTCGCAGATGATTTCGAGGAAGGTCATAGTGGCGATGACCCGTTCAATTGGAACGTCAGAGCGGTCGCCGGTGAATCTGCGCGAGTGTGGCGGCGATGAAACCCCGAAAGAGCGGATGGGGCGCGTTCGGCTTGCTCTGGAATTCCGGGTGAAACTGGCTGGCGATGAAGAACGGATGATCCTTCAGTTCGATCACCTCCACCAACCGGCCGTCGGGCGAGGTGCCGCTGCAGCAAAAGCCGGCCTCTTCAAAGCGTTGGCGGTAGGCGTTGTTGAACTCGTAGCGATGCCGGTGCCGCTCGTGGACCACGAACGCTCCGTAAAGGTGCCCGGCCTTGGAGCCGACGGTCAACTGACAGGGCTGCGCGCCCAGGCGCATGGTGCCACCTTTGTTCGACACGTCCTTTTGCTCGTCGAGCAAGGCGATGACTGGATGGGGCGTGGTGGCGTCAAACTCGGCCGAATGGGCTCCCTCCAACTTCAAAACATGGCGGGCGAACTCAATGGTCGCGATCTGCATGCCCAGACACAATCCCAAGTAGGGAATTCGCCGTTCGCGCGCGAACTGCGCGGCCATGATCTTCCCTTCGATGCCGCGCTCGCCAAAACCGCCTGGGACCAGGATTCCGGCCAGCCCTTTGAGCATCTTCTCCGCGCCGAATTTCTCCAGCTCCTCGGCATCCATCTTCTCGATTTCGACCCCGCAATCGTTGGCGATGCCGCCATGGATGACGGCTTCATAAACCGATTTGTAGGCGTCGTTGAGCTCGATGTACTTTCCGACCACCCCGATGCGGACGCGGTGTTGCGGGGCGATCAGTTTGCGGATGATGTCCTGCCAGTGCGACATGTTGGCGGGCGGAGCCTCCAACCGCAACAGCCGGCAGACCAGATCATCGAGGCGCTCGCGCTGGAGCATGAGGGGCACCTCATAAATCGAGTGCTCGACATCCCGTTCCTCGATGACCGCTTCATAGGGCACGTTGCAGAAGAGGGAGATCTTCTGGCGCAGTTCTTTGTTCAGAGGCCGCTCGCAGCGGCAGATGACGATGTGCGGGGTGATGCCGATTTCCCGCAATTTGGCGACGGATTGCTGAGTGGGCTTGGTCTTCAGCTCGCCGGCCGCCTTGATGAAGGGAACGTAGGTGACATGAAGAAAAACCGAGTTGTTGTAGCCGGCTTCAAGGGCGAACTCCCGGATCGCCTCCAAGAAGGGCAATCCTTCGATATCGCCGGTCGTGCCACCGATCTCCGTGATGATGATGTCCGCCTTGGATTGCTCGCAAAGCTGGTGAATCCGCTTCTGGATTTCGTCGGTCACGTGGGGGATGACCTGGACGGTCTTGCCCAGGTAATCGCCGCGGCGCTCTTTGTCCAGGACGGTCTGATAAACCTGGCCGCTGGTCAGGTTGTTGAACCGGGTCAGTTTCGTGTTCGTGAATCGCTCATAATGGCCCAGGTCCAAGTCCGTTTCGGCGCCGTCGTTGAGCACATAAACTTCCCCGTGTTGGTAAGGGTTCATCGTGCCCGGATCGACGTTGAGGTAGGGATCGAATTTCTGGAGGGCGACCTTCAGACCGCGATTTTCCAGAAGCGTCCCGAGCGACGCTGCTGTCAGTCCCTTACCGAGGGAACTCACCACTCCGCCCGTGATAAATATATATTTCATTCGGTTAACGCCCTGAGCGCCGCAAGAGTTCTTCCACCCGCCCCACATCGTCCGGCACATCCACGCCCACGCTGTCGTAAGCCACCGTCACGACGGCGATTTGGATGCCGTTTTCCAGAGCTCGCAACTGTTCCAGCCGTTCGGCTTGTTCGAGCGGCGACACCGGGAGCTGAACCAGCCTGAGCAAAGCGCCACGCCGGTATCCGTAGATCCCCAAATGTTTCAAAAAAGGAAACGCCGCCCACTGTTCGGCGGCGGAACGACTGGCGGCTTCACGCAGAAATGGAATCGTGCGCCGTGAGAAATATAAAGCGCGGCCGGTGGAATTGACAACGACTTTTACGACGTTCGGATTCGCCCACTCTTCGGCAGTGCGAATCGCCGTGGCGGCGGTGGACATCTCCTCGCGCACCAACGCCTCGGCCACGGCATCGATGACCGACGGGTCGATCAACGGTTCATCGCCCTGAATATTGATCACCCCGTCACAGGCATGGCGGGCGGCCACTTCGGCAATTCGGTCCGAGCCGCTGGGATGATCCTCTCGCGTCATCTCCACCCGGCAGAAGGCTTGCGCGACCTCGGCAATGCGCGGGTCGTCCGTGGCCACGATTACTTCGGTCAACGCGGCGGCTTTTTGACATTGTTCGACCACCCGCTGGATGAGCGGCCGGCCCGCGATCAGGGCGAGCGGTTTGCCGGGAAAACGGCTTGAGGCGTAGCGGGCGGGAATGATGCCGAGGACATTCATCGTGAGGGAAGCATAAGTCGAATGGGCAAGGCCAGAGCAAGCTGGAATTTCACCGGCCCCGAGCGCGGGCGACGATGGCGGGCGCGGGCCGGCTCGGAGCGCCGCCGAGCCACCTTTCATATTCGCCCAGGAGATATCGGTCAGTCATGCCGGAGATGTAATCACAGACGGCCCGGGGCCAGCCGATCCGGCGGGCGCGCTGGCGGGACTGCTCGCCGATTTGTTCATGATGCTCGAGACAATGTTTGAACAATTCCTCCAACATGCGGCTGGCCCGCAGATTGGGCTCATGCACGGCCGGGTTGTAGTAAAGGTTTTCGTAGAGGTACTGCCGGAGCTCGAGATTCTGCCGGGCGCGGGGCGCGCTGTATTGGACCAAGCTCTGCGGATGAAGCCGAACGTCGTCGGCCGACTTCACGCCCGCGTCGCGGAGGCGGGATTCGCTGGTGGAGACGACGTCGGTCACCTGGTCGTCGATGATGGACCGAATGATGTAGGAACGCCGGCACTCCTCGGGGAGTTCGCCGTATCGCCTTCGCACCCGGCGAGCCACTTGATTCCAGATCGCGGTGTGCCGTCGGAGCTCGCTCTCGGACAAGAGGCCGGCCTCCAATCCATCGTCCAGATCATGGCTGTAATAGGCGATTTCGTCGGCGAGGTTCGCCGTCTGGGCTTCGAGGGAGGACGACTTCGCCGGGAAGCCCGCGCGCCGGCTGGGGGAATCGTCGCTGGTGAAATGCTTCATCAATCCTTCCCGGACTTCCCAGGTCAGGTTCAATCCCGGGAAACCGGGATACTTTTGCTCGAGTTCTTCGACCACGCGCAAGCTCTGCCGGTTATGCTCGAAACCGCCGTGTTTCCGCATCAGTTGGTTCAGGACGCCTTCCCCCGTGTGGCCGAACGGAGCATGGCCCAAGTCATGGGCCAGAGCGATCGTTTCCGCCAGATCCTCATTTAACCGCAGCGCCCGGGCGAGGTTGCGCGCGATGCCGGCCACTTCGATGGTATGGGTCAAGCGGGTCCGGAGATGATCTCCCGTCCCGTTGAGGAAGACCTGCGTCTTGTATTCCAGCCGTCGAAACGCCTTCGAGTGAATCACCCGGTCCCGATCACGCTGGAAGTGGGTCCGCCACTTCGGTGAAGTCTCGGCGTGGATTCGGCCCCGCGTTTCCGCGCTGAACTGGGCCGAGGGCGCGAGAAAGGCGCGCTCGCGTTTCTCCAATTCGTGGCGGGTGCAAGGCATAAGCGCGATCTCTGACTCAGGAGTCACCCGGGTCCGGCGGGCAACGAGGAGCGGCCCGGTTCCGACTGCCGACCCCCGGTCCAGCGCGGCCCGGATCCTCCCCCAATCGATTTCGCGGGTCCTCGACCCTCTTTCGCCATAGCGCTAAGCATGCAGTCAGGTCGGGGGAGCATACGCGCCCTCGCTTGTGCCGACCGGCGCCCCGCCGGTCGGAACGAGGGCTCAAATCAGTCACCGAATGGTCACTTCTTCGGACATGCCAGTGTGGTTGGCGAGGGCGCGTGCGCTCCCCATCTCAATCGAATTATTCCGTTTCAGCTCGCCAACAGCTCCTGCACGGAAACCCCGCGCAAGGCAAACAACCGCCGGATCACATCCTCGATGAGATTGTTTGGGCACGACGCGCCGGCGGTGACTCCGACCTTAATCCGGCCGGCTGGAAACCAATCCTTGCTTTCAACTTCCTGGTGCAAATGCTGATTGTAATGCACGATCAGGCGGTCCGAGACCAATTTGGCCGCATTCTTGATGAAATACGTGGGCAATCGAGACTCACCCATCTCCGCCAAATGGGAGGTGTTGGACGAGTTGTAGCCTCCGATCACGAGCAGAAAATCCAGGGGCTCGGTCAAGAGCTTTTCCAGGGCGTCCTGCCGATCCTGGGTCGCACCACAGATCGTGTCGAAAAAGCGGAAATGCTTCGGCAGTTCAGCCGGGCCGAAGCGCTTTTCCATGGCCGCTTTCAGGCGCCGCTGCACTTCCTCCGTTTCACCCCGGAGCATGGTGGTTTGGTTGGCCACGCCGATCGCCTGCAAATGAACGTCCGGATCGAAGCCGGACGAATAGGCTCCTTTGAACTTCTCCAGAAACTCCTGCTTGTTCCCACCTTGCAGGATGTAATCGCAGACGTAATCGGTTTCCGCCAAGGTGAAAACAACCAAGTAATGCCCGGCCCCATTGGCGGTCGCGCGCGAGCTCGTGGCCTTGGTTTCCTCGTGCCACGCTTTGCCATGAATGATGCTGGTGACCGAGTCGTCGGCATATTGACGGACGCGCTTCCAGACGCTCATGACGTCGCCGCAGGTCGTATCGACAAACTGGCACCCTTTGTCCTTGAGCTTCTCCATGGTGGCCGTCTCGGCACCGAAGGCGGGAACGATCACGACGTCATCCTGCCGCAAGTCCTCGAGGTCGGCGTCCTTTTCTTTGCCGGACAGGAACTTGATCCCCATGGCCCGAATCTGATCGTTCACCTCCGGATTGTGAATGATCTCACCCAAAATGTAGATCGGTTGGTCGGGAAACACCTTGCGGGCGGCGTAGGCCAGATCGATCGCTCTTTCGACTCCGTAGCAGAAGCCAAATTCCTTGGCCAGTTTGACCGTGAGCAAACCGTCCGCCGAGAGCACATGACCCTTGGCGCGAATCCGGTCGATCAACTCGCTGCGATAGTGCGAAAGCACTTGGGCTTGCACCGCGGTCATCACGTCTGGACGACGCAGATTAATCTTTTTTGGCGCACTGGGGGCGATGGTCGGCATAGTTCAGTAAATCCTAAGGTTAACAGCCCGCGGCCGATCGTCGAGTCGGGATTTTCCGCGGCGGCGCGAGTCGAGTAGAATGGCCCGCCTGCTCCGAGTGCCTTGGGAGGCCGCCTGTTCCCAAAAGTACTGCGCGCAGACCATGAACCCGGCCGTCAAGGGGGCGAAACTCTGTCGAGCCGTGAAACCGTGGGTGGCGGAAAAGTCAGGGCTCGACGGAGTCTCGCCCCACCCCGGTTCGAGGCATTTTGCTTGATCCCAGCACCTCCGAACTTCCAAAGTCGGCGAAGCCGTGAAAAAGCAAATATCGCTCGCTCGATTGTTCCATGATGCACGCGACACCCTGTCCCGGGTGAACACGCTGAAGGAAATGGGGGTGGCCTGATGAAAATCGTCTGCCCCCAGTGCAAGAACAGCCTGACCGGACCCAAGTCCACGATGGGAACTCGCGTGGCGTGCCCGGAGTGCCAGCATTCGTTCTTCTGGACGGATCGCCAGCATGAGGGCGAGACCTTCGTGGTCTATGACCTTGAAACGACCGGGCTCGACCCGGAGCGGGACGAGTTCATCCAGATCGCGGCGATCCGGTTTTCTTCGGGTTGCCTCTGTCCTGAGGAAACCTTTGCGAGTTTCGCCAAACCCCGGCGGCCGATTTCATCGTTCATCGAGAGCTATACCGGGGTGGGAAACCGGCATGTGCAGCATGCGAACCGGCCGGAGGAAGTCCTGTGCGAGTTCGCCGCGTGGTCGGGTGAGGCCACGCTCATCGCGCACAACGGTCTGCGCTTCGACAGCAAATTTCTCGTGGCGACCTGCCGTCGCCATGGCTTGCCGATGCGCGAGGTTCACAGCATCGACTCGATCCACATGTCGAAGATGCTGTTCGGCAAAACGCGGGGAACCGGCCATTCGATGGATCATCTGATCTCGCGTCTGCGGATTGATGCGCAAGGGGTCCGCCGCCACGACGCGCGCGGCGACGTGGAAATCCTCGGCCGGGCGGTGGCCGGGATGTGGCAGCGGCTCGG
>CAYHFE010000222.1:0-11188 GCA_964355375.1 uncultured Verrucomicrobiota bacterium | reverse complement strand
GATCGAAACCAAAATAGTATTGCCAAACATTTGGCCCTGTGGTTAAGTCGGCCCAGTTTCCTGGATTTGCGGGTAGGTGATCTATTCGCGGATCAGCATGACAAGCAGAATAAGCTCGCAGTGCCCAAAAGTTTTGGCAACCTTGGCTATGTTCAAATGCCCGACAGAATCGCCGGAAATAATTCAGAGGACATCTATGCGCACTAATTGTTCGAAATCCCTCGGTTTGACGTTCGACCCTCCTTGCCGCCGTTCCAGTCTTTCGCAACTGGCGCGTAACGTTTTGCTCTCGCCCTTTTTAGGCGCGGTGATCGCCTGTTTCGCCATGGTTTCCGTCCAGGCCCTCCCGATCATCACGAGTGTCGTGGAAACCGGGGGCGATAACGAGCCGACCGATACGATCGTCGCCCAGGCCACCGGCATGACCTTCACCAACGGCGTGGCTGGTGAGCCCCTCGCGGGCCGAGCCGCCACCGATCCCTATACCGTCGGGCTTTTTGGCGAGAAGGCGCCGATGTTTGTGGACCGGAACCACCAGTGGGCGGGTGCCACCAACACCGTGCCGCTGCCCAGCTATTTGGTCGGTGGCGAGTATATCATGTCCGGCAATGACAATCGCGACAACACCAACTACGTGTTGAAGATCACCGTATCAAAGCCCGCCATCATCTACATGCTGATCGACAGCCGGCTTGAGGATGGAACCAGCGATGATCCGCCGTCCGCCGGAAAGCCCATCAGCGCGTGGACGAACATGACGTGGATGGCGACGAACGGTTTTGCCCCGGTCGTGACTGGAGCCAACCGTAAAGGTGACAAATCGGCCCCGGATGAAGTGGGTGCCGATGAAGGTGGGGACGGGACCGTCAATCAAACCTCCGCCGTCTATTCCAAGACCGTCGCGGCTGGATCGGTCACGACGATTTACCAGGCGGACAACGCGGGCCGCAACATGTACGGCGTCGTGGTGACCTTGGCCCCCGATATCACTCCGCCAACCTTGGTTTCGGCCAGCACGCTCGGCGATCCAACCTCGATCACGGTGCGATTCTCGGAACCGGTGAGCCACTTGAACGCCTTGAATCTTGGAAACTACTTCATCAATAATGGCGGGACGATTATCTCCACCACCCATGGCGCAGATGGAAGTTCGGTCATCCTCAAGGTTGCCCCCCTGAATTTGAGCTTGAGCTATTCGCTCTTCGTTAAGGACGTCACGGACGTCGCTGCGAAACCGAATACCTTGGCGCCAAATCCCTCCTTGGCCGTCGTTGATACGTTCCAAGGCCGCCTGCTTGTCGAAGTCTTCACGAACCTTACCGGGACCGCGGTTTCGGACTTGACGGGTGCGGCTTCATTTATCGCCAACAAGCCGGGAACTACCGCAACCATCACGAGCTTCCAATATACTCCTACCGGGGCGGACAATTACGGGGCCCGCGCTTCCGGATATGTGACCGCGCCAGAGACTGGTAAATACGTCTTCTTTCTTTCCGCCGACGACAACGCCGCCCTCTATCTGAGCACCGACGAGAATCCGGCGAACAAGAGGCTGATCGCGCGTGAAACGGTCTGGTCGAACGCCCGCCAATGGACGGCCTCCGGCGGAAGCAGCAGTTTGGACTCCAAGCGTTCGGATAAATTTGCTGCCTCCGAATGGCCCGGTGGTGGAGCCAGCCTCGCCTTGACCGCTGGCAAACGCTACTACATCGAAGCTCTGGTGAAAGAAGGGACGGGTGGAGATCAATTGAGCGTCGGTTGGAGGCTTCCGAGCGCCACGGCTGATCCGGCAAATGATTCCCCCGCGATCGGTGGGGCCTTCCTATCAATTCCTGTTGGACCGGCTACGATTCTTCAGCAACCCGCCGCCACCACCATCGGAGAGCAAGCCGCTGGGACGCTCTCAATCGTCGTCTCCGGTGCTCCGCCCTATTCCTATCAATGGTCCAGCAACGGCGTTGCCATCGTCGGCGCGACGGGGTCGAGCCTCCCGATCACTTCCGCTACCCTGGCTCAAAGTGGCGCAGTTTACAGCGTGAAGATCAGCAATGGCTTCAGCAGCGTCACGAGCGACAATGCCGCTTTGACCGTTACCGCGGACACCACGGCCCCGACAGCGGTGTCGGCCGTCGGTAGCGGGACGCTCAACACAGTTGCTTTGGTCTTCTCGGAAACCATTACCCGGGCGACCGCCACGAACTCCGCCAATTACGCCGTGAGCGGTGGCGTTACCGTCAGTTCCGCCTCCTTGGGTGGTGATGCCAAGTCAGTCTTGTTGACGACCAGCGCGCAGACTCCCGGCACCGTCTATACCGTGACGGTGAATGGCGTCAAAGATACTTCGGTTGCTGGAAATACGATTGCCGCCAACAGCACGGTCAGCTTCACCGGTTGGGTGTTGTCGCCTGGCTTCATCCTCCGCGAGGTTTACACGAACATCGGGTCGGGGATCGACGTCACCAATCTGACGACCAACGTGAAATACCCGAACAGCCCGGACGTCTCTCAGTACGTCTCACCCTTCGAAGCACCAGGCGCTTACGCTGACAACTACGGGCAGCGCCTCTCCGGTTATTTGCTCCCGCCGGTTACCGGAAATTACGTCTTCTACATTTGCTCTGACGACCGCAGCGCCCTCCTCCTTAGCACGGACGAAAATCCCGCGAACAAAGTCCAGATTGCCCGCGAGCCCGAGTGGAATGATTCCCGGCAATGGCTGGCCACGACGCGCCGCAATGCCACCAATCCGGAGAACAAGTCTGTTTCGATCCCGCTGACCGCCGGAAAACGTTACTATGTGGAAGCTCTGCTGAAAGAGGGCGGCGGCGGAGATAACCTTGCCGTCGCTTGGATGTTGCCAAACCAAACCAACGCCCCCGCCAACGGCTCGGCTCCGATCGGCTACCAATTCATCGCGACTTATGCCAATCCGGAGGGTGCCGCAATTAAGATCTCCGCCCAACCTGAGAGCGTGACGGTGGCCGAAGCTCCGACCTCTCCGACCGCCACCTTCAAGGTGACCGTCCTCGCGCAGAACGCCTCTTCCACCAACCTGCCGGTGGTTTATCAATGGCAGAAAAACGGCGTTGATATTGTGGGTGCCAACAGCGCTTCCTACACCACGCCCGGATTGGTGCCGGCCGATAGTGGAGCCAAATTCCGTGTGATTATCGCCGCGCCGGCCGCGACCGCAACCAGCCAGGACGCCGTCGTCACGGTCACTCGTGACACCACGGCACCAAGCTTGGTTTCTGCCAACACCTTCACTCGCCCTAACAAGGCGACGGTCGTCTTCTCTGAAGCGGTTTCTGATAAGACTGCCACCGATGTGGCGAATTACACAATCACTGGAACGACCGTAAACTCTGCGGTCAAGACGGCGCCCAATGTGGTTGAACTAACCTATGGGATTGCTCCGGCAGCACCCGCTCCCACAGTTCTGACGACCAATGAAACGCTGTTGGTTGGGATCAATAATACCAACCAGCTATGGCGCTATGAAAACACCGGCGCGGATCTCGGGACGGCTTGGAAAGAGAAAGCGTTTAATGACAGTGCCTGGCCTCAGGGTCCCGCGCTGCTCGCTCTTGAAACCGGCGCGACTGCTGAGCCGATCCGAACGACCCTCAAACGAACAAAGGCCGGATCGACCGCGAACGACATCATCACGGATTACTTCCGCACGCATTTCAACTTCACTGGCGACCCAACCAAGGCCACCTTGCAGTTGCGCCACGTGGTTGATGATGGCGTTGCTATCTATCTGAACGGTGTCGATATTCACCGCTTTTACCTCACCAACGCGGGTCCGATCACGGCGGCGACCTTGGCCACACCAAGTGACCACGAAAACAAGTATGAGGGGCCATTTAATATTCCCGCGTCAGCCTTGGTGGCTGGGGATAACGTCTTGGCCGCCGAAGTCCACCAGAACAGCGCGACCAGTTCAGACATGGTTTTTGGCTTGGAGCTTAAAGCCATCACGGTGACCAGTGTTGCCGTTATTCCGCCTCCTGTTGTTTCTAATTCGACCATCTTTGAGTTCAACTTCGACGAGGGAAGCGGCTCCACCGCCACCAGCAAGGACGGCAAATTGGTTGGAACTTTGACCACGACGAACACGCCGGCCACGTTGGCGACCTTCTCGACAGATTCGCCGTCGGGATTGAACGGAGATTATTCGATGCAGTTCGCCACCGGACAAAAGATCACGGTTCCCGATCCGGGTCAGGTGCTTAAGTTGGACACGGCCAATCCTTCCTTCACCGTCGAAGCTTGGCTGAAGTTCACCACTCCGTCCGCCCGCGCGGTGTTCTTCTTTAACCAAGCTGGCGGTGGACGGGTTTCCGCTTCGGTGTTCACCAACCGGACGGGGTTCGTCACAACTCTGGGGATTCTTGATGTGCCCTCCAAGGCCGCGATTCCGGACGACAGTAACTGGCATCACTACGCGGTGGTTCATGAAAACGGGAAGGAACTTCGATTCTATGTGGATGGCACCTTGGGTGATACGGTGCCTTACACCCGCTCCGTTTCGTTCAATGCGACCAACCAAGTCTTCTACATCGGATCAGAGCCGACGGGCGGTTTGCAGTATGTCGGCAAGATTGATCGACTGCGTTACAGCATGACAGCCCTGGCTCCGGCTGAGCTCGACTCGGTAGCGGTGACGAAGGATGCGCCGATCGCTTACGAAGGTTTTGATTATCCTGCTGGAAACCTGCTCAGCCTGCAAGGTGGACTCGGGTGGGCCAATGCGTGGCAGACAAATGGGTCGGCTGCGGGAACCAGCTCGGCGATTGTCGCGGGCGGCTTGGGCTATAGCGACGCCTCCGGCAACACCTTGCTGACCAGCGGAAACAAAGCGCACGTCAAAGGGGAATCCGCCGCCAACAACGCGGCCCAACCCAATCGCGATCTTCAAACTGGAGTGCGCGGAGCAGACAACACGACCACGTGGCTGAGCTTCCTCGGCCAGCGCATGGGTCCGGCCACGACCAACCTCACGGGCAACTTCTATCCTCGCGGTTGCAACATTTCCCTCTACTCGAACACGGTCGAACAGCTCGCGATCGGAAATGGCAGCGGTGCTCCGCTGAACAACTGGGCGTTGCTTCCGGCCGGGAGCGCGGCCAACGTGCAGGCCTCATCCACAGCGTTCAGCAAGCTCAGCTTGATCGTCGTTCGTATCGATCACAAGGCCGGCATGGATGACGCCTATCTCTTCGTCAATCCTCCGCTGGGAGTTGAACCCAGCATCGCCAGCGCAGCCGCCAAATCAACCAATACGTTTAACTTCGCCTTCAATCGAATCCGTCCATTCGCAGGCGGAAACGACACGGCCAATAGCCGACCTTACGCTGAGTTGGACTTCGACGAAATTCGCGTTGGAAATACGTTTTCCTCGGTCACGCCCTACAGCGGCGGCAAGGGAGGCCCACTATTCAGCGGGAGCAAGGGAGGCCCAGTAATCAAAAGCGGTCTCGTGGCGTATTGGAATTTTGAAGGGAATCTCTTGGATGCGATCCAAAGTTTCCACGGCACGGCCCGCGGGACCAATCCGGTGGAGTTCGTTCAGGGCAGAGCTGGATTTGGGAATGCGCTCAAGCTCAACGGAACCAATTACGTCGAAATCACGGATAGTGCTACGAGCCTCCAGTTCGCGAGTGGCAGCCTGTCCATTGGCGGGTGGTTCAAGGTCGATTCCTTCGACAAGGGCTGGCAATCGCTGATCTCCAAGGGAGAAAACTTGAACTACCGCATTGCCCGCCGAGGCACCACCAGCACCATTGCCTACGCCGGTGGGGTTGGCGAAGGTGCGGATGACGTTCCCGCCATTACCAATGGCTGGCATCACTTCATGGCGGTCACTGACGCGACCGGGGTCAAATTTGGCACCGCGCTCTATGTCGATGGGGTGCTCAGCGGGGTCAATACCAACAAAGCGGTCCTCGCCGCGGGCGTTTCGAATCTGTTTATCGGTGAGAATCCGGGAGCGCTCAACCGTCAATGGACGGGCCAAATCGATGACATCGGGCTCTGGAACCGAGTCCTCTCTGCAGCCGAAGTCTCCGCGCTCTATGCTGGCGGGACAGGAAAACCAGTCGGTGACTTTCTGCCAACTCCTACACTTGCCACCGGCCTCGCAGCTTATTGGAGCTTCGATGGAAATCTGGCCGATTCAGTCCAATCGCTTCACGGCACGGCCCGTGGGCCCGTTCCGGTTGGGTTCGTGGATGGCCAGGCCGGTTTTGGGAAGGCGATCCAGCTCAACGGAACGAATTACGTGGAAATCATGGGCAGCGCGACGCCCCTCCAATTCGCCGGTAGCAGCCTGTCCATCGCTGGATGGTTCAAGGTCGAGGCCTTCGACAAGGGCTGGCAAGCGCTGATCTCCAAGGGAGAAAATTTGAACTACCGCATTGCTCGCCGAGGCACTACCAGCACCGTCGCCTACGCCGGTGGGGTGGGCGAAGGCGCCGATGATGTTCCTGCCATTACCAATGGCTGGCATCACTTCGTGGCCGTTACCGATCCGTCAACGGCCAAGTTTGGCACCGCGCTTTATGTCGATGGAGTGCTCCGTAGCGTCAATACCAACAAAGCTGTGCTCGCCGCAGGCGTTTCGAATCTGTTTATCGGTGAGAATCCGGGAGCACTCAACCGCCAGTGGAGGGGTCAAATCGATGATATCGCCCTCTGGAATCGAGTTCTCACGGATGCCGAGGTTTCGATGCTCTATGCCGGGGGGACAAGCAAGCCGCTCAGTGCGCTTTTATCACCACGTCCGGCGCGAACCTACAGCATCGGGTTGAACTTCGGAGCGGACGAACCGAACGGTGCCGGAACGGGCACCATCGCAGCGACCGACGTCGCTGGATTGCCCGGGATCGCTCAGGCCAACTGGAATAACCTGCGCGGCGCATCTGGAGTAGCGGGCTCAGTGAGCGCAGATAATAGCAACAAAGCCGAGGCGACCGGAGTGATTGTGCAATGGAACTCGGCGAATACTTGGTCGTCCACTGGACGCGGGGAGGAGAATAGCAAATTCGCGACGAATTCCACTCGAGCGGTCATGACCGGTTATCTCGACACACCGAGCTCTGGAACCACGACTGTATCTATTCTGGGTGTCCCGACTGCCCTCACGTCAAGCGGCTACGATGTGTATGTTTACGCGCTGGGTGGTGTCGGCGGGCGTGGGGGTGCTTACCGAGTTGTGGATGCGACTACCGGTGCCGTACTTAAAAACTACGTCCGAGGTCAGTCCCCGGCCAACCCAACGGCCTTCGTCGAGATTCCTGCTAGCACAAGCAGTACGAGCTATGCCGCGGGGACCTATCTGGTCTTCAAAGGCCTGAATTCAGCTAACATCACGATCGAAGCGACTACTGCCGGTGGGCTCGGATTCAGCGGCACACCGCGTGCCCCGATTAACGCAATCCAATTGGTGGCACCTCCGATCGTTCCGGTCATATCAGTCTCTGGTCTGACCGTGAATGGCGTTCAGGATACGGCTGATCAAGCGAACACGATCGCGGCCAGCACAAAGTTGATCATTGGAACCGTGCCGGCTTATCCGGCCGATTTCGGAACCATCGTGAACGGCTTCCAGGACGACTTCAATGCGCCGACCCTCAACCTGAATTGGAAGGTGCGTGGTCCAGGGACGAATGTCTTCCGGCTTAACAACGGCTTCCTTTCCGTGACCAACGGATTTGGTGATCCCAACCACCTTCTTTACGAAGCAGCCGGTTACGATAAGACCAATCAAGAAGTGCTCGTTCGCGTCCGGATCAACAGCTTCGGCTCCGGCGACCCCGTCCGCGCTGGCGTCGGTGTCGCAGTTTCAGGTGACGCAGCGAATCAAGGGATCAACTATCACTTCCGGAACGAAGGTGCCAACGCCGTTCATACGGAATTCTTGGATGACGCGCGATCCTGGGGACCTGAGCTGCCCTTTAAGTGGCAGAGCAGTGTCTGGTACTGGGTCCGTCTGAAATACGCTCCTAATACCGCCACTGGTCAGCCGGACGTGTTCGCCAAGATCTGGCAAGCAGACGGGACTGTGCCTGAGCCTTCGGACTGGCAGAGCACTTGGGACCGTCACCCAGCCGAAGCCCGTATCCGTAGTGGATTTGCAGGCATAACCGGCGGCAGTGCCGATGGCCTCTCGGTCTTTGACGTGGATTACATCCTGATCAAGGCGGCTGGTTTGAACAGCACGGTGGCCAATGGAGGTCAGACGGCTCTTTTGATCGCCGGAACTGACGCCATCGAAACCACGGAAGGCGTCGCTGTGGGTGTGCCGTCCGATAAGCTCTTAGCAAATGACGTGGGTGGCGGTGGAATCCTGAGAGTAGCCGGGGTGCTTGGAGTGAGTGCCCAAGGTGGCACTGTATCCTTGGCGACCAATGTCGTCACCTATGTGCCGAAGGCGGGATTCCGCGGCAGCGATAGCTTCATCTACGTGCTGGCCAGCAACGCCGGAGCTGCCACCACTGGAATCGTCAATGTCACGGTCAACGCAGGGAACAACCAGTCGCAAAACGTGGTTTCCGTCATCAAGGGAGATCTCGGAGTAGTGGTGACCCAGTTCCTCGGCATCCCGGGTCGGCGCTACACGGTTCAAGCGTCACTGGATCTAAAGACTTGGACCGATGTCGGGACCGCAACAGCGTCACCGAAGGGTGTGGTTAACTTCATCGACCTCGATGGTGGCAAGTTCCCGCAACGTTTCTATCGAACGGCTCCATAACGGTGGAAATTCTAAAAAGCCAATCAAACTTTTCGCGGAATTGAGCAATATGGATTGACAATTCCGCGAAAAGAGATGCAAATATCAATTAAGAAAATGAAAACAAAATCCTTCCTCGTTCTGTTCACTGCGTTGAGTTTGGGTGGGACTGCGTTTGCTCAGACGGTTTCATCGCCTTCGACGAACGCGGTCGCGGGTGCGTTCTCGCTGACGCAAAAGCTTCTGGAAGTATCTTCGACCAATTACTTGGTTAATCTCCCGATTCCCGACAACAATGCATCCGGTATCGCGAGCACAAAGGAGTTCTCCACGTCCATCAAGCGCCTTGGAGACGTCAATGTCACCCTGAGCGTTTCAGGGACATATAACGGCGATCTGTTCGGTTACCTGACCCATGAATCCGGGTTTTCAATCCTGCTGAACAGGGTTGGAAGAACCGCTGTGAACAGCTTGGGCTACGGCGATGGCGGACTCAATCTGAAGTTCGACGACGACGCGGCCAATGGCGACATTCACACCTACCGACTCAAGCTGGGCGGTGACGCGTCTGCGGCGCTGAGCGGAGCCTTGACGGGAACTTGGTCACCGGATGGACGACTCACCGATCCCGGTACTGTCCGAGACAGCGATTCGCGAACCGCTCCGTTGTTCTCGTTCTTCGAATTGGATCCCAATGGCAAGTGGACCCTCTTCTTGGCCGATATGGCCCCCGGTGGGACGAGCACCTTGACCGGTTGGGGTTTGGAAGTCACGGCGATTCCTGAGCCATCCAACATCGCGATCTTCACGATCGGCGGTTTCCTGCTCTTGCTCTCCTCGCGCTATCGACGGAAGGCCTAAATCACAGCAATCCTTAGAATTCACAAACCCTCATTCGGCAACGCGCCGGGTGGGGGTTTTCTGCTTTGGAATCCTGATCAGCAATTCTCATCTCGGAACGTATGTTGTCCCGGCTTATTCCACTTTGTCTTCAAGTTGAACGCAATTAGCCCTCACCCGTCCTTCGGACACCCTCTCCCATCCGATGGGAGAGGGACGGGGTGAGGGAGCAGTTAGTCTCATCTTGATCGCAAATTCGGCTTAAGCCGGTCGCCACCTGATGACCGACTAGAGCTGGGACGACATACGCCCAAAGGACAGTGTCCTGGGCCGACCAAAGGAATTGCTCGGCTGAGCCAGGCCGCGTGGAAACAGCAATGACGCTCCATTGTTCCCCGGTGTCTATCAATTCAAGTCCACTCGTTTTCGCGCTTGCTTGAGGGACAGCCGAGCCGTTTACTCTAGACAAAACTCATTGCGAGGTCTTATGGACGCCTTTCTTGTCTATTTCGTCTGTTTCGGCGTGGGATTGTTGTTCACCATCTGCACCGTTCTTTTTGGCCATGTCTTTGGGGGGGGCGGCCACGATGGCCATGTCGATGGCAGCGGTGGCCACGCCGAAGCAGGCGTCGATGCCAGCGACATGCCGGGAGTCTCCGCGCTCAGCCCGACGGTGATCGCTACGTTTGTCACGGCGTTTGGCGGGATTGGCATGATTTTGCACCAGATTCCCGCTACCAAGCCGGCCTTCATCAGCGGGCCACTCTCCTTGCTGGGAGGCTTCGCTATCGCCGGCAGTGTCTTGTGGATGTTGCGCCAGTTATTCAGTCGCACGCAAAGCTCCAGTGAGTCCAAGGTGGCTTCGCTCGTCGGCCAGACCGCAACCATCATCACACCGATCCCGGAGAACGGCGTGGGTGAAATCGCCTATGTGCAGGCCGGCACCCGCTACACCGCGCCCGCGCGCGAGGAACACGGCGTCGCCGTCGCCAATGGCCGGCCGGTCAGGATTACCCGGGTGGTCGCCTCGCAATGCTTTGTCACGGCAGGCTGAACAAATCCTGACCCCGCTTTAATACCCATGACTCGCGCAACCCAGGTTCTCTTATGACATCCGCTCTATTCCTCGCCCAACTTCCCTTGCCCAGCGGCGCCATCAGCATCATCGCCATCGTTGGCATCTTGCTAATGATTTTCATTGGCATGGCCGTTATCCTGAGCCGCTACACCAAGGTTGGCCCGAACCAGGTGCTCGTCGTGTCGGGCCGCAAGCATCGCTCGGTCGATCCCGACGGCACGGAACGCGCCCGGGGCTTTCGCATCGTCAAGGGCGGTGGCACGTTCGTCTATCCGGTCGTGGAGAAGGTCGATCTCCTCTCGCTCGAACTGCTCACCATCGACGTGCAGACGCCTGAGGTTTACACCAGCAAAGGCGTGCCCGTGAAGGTGGACGGCGTCGCGCAAATCAAGGTCAAGGGCGACGACATTTCCATCGCCACCGCCGCCGAGCAGTTCCTCAGCAAGAGCGTCGCCGAGATCAAGAACATCGCCATGCAGACGATGGAAGGCCATCTGCGCGCCATTCTTGGCACCATGACCGTCGAGGAGATT
>CAYHFE010000221.1:0-11205 GCA_964355375.1 uncultured Verrucomicrobiota bacterium | reverse complement strand
CCTCCTTTGGCTCCATCGACGAGTTTGGCCCGCAGTTGCGGCAGGAAGCCATCCGGCGCGGACTCTTCCTGGCCCTGCAGGTCGTGCTCCTCATCGATGGGGCTTCGAGTTTGGCGAACATGGGAAAGATCTGTTTTTCCACGGCGATCCAGATCGTGGACTTCTATCACGCCTTGGAGCACGCGGGCAAAGTCTTGGCCGCGCTGCTGGGCAGCAAAGAGCACCCGGACTACAAACCTCGACTCCACCGTTGGGCCAAAGAGTTACTCAAGGACCACGTGGAGAAACTCATTGCTCAAGTTCGCAAAGAATGCGCCGGAAAATCCCATGCCGAGGCCGTGAAAAAGGAATTGGGTTACTTCGTCAACAACGTGGCGCGGATGCAATATGGCACCTTCCGCCGTCAGGGTTTCTTTATCGGCTCAGGCGTGATCGAAGCCGGATGCAAAACCGTGATCGGCTCCCGCTGCAAACAGTCGGGGATGTTCTGGGGCGAACCAGGGGCCGAAAACATTCTGGCCTTGCGCTGCATCCAGGCCAGCCGCCGCCTTGATCAGTTCTGGAAAGAACGGCTCAATGCCCACGCCGCCCGCAACGATTGCCTCGCGCTGGCGGAGTAGCCGAAGAATTCTGTCGTGCGCCCCTTGGTCGGGGGTTCAAATCCCTCTGGGCCCACCAGACAAACGAATTCAGGAAATTTGGCGAATCCACGACCCGGCGGGGATCTGGCTTTTGGCGAACGGATGAAATGCCGACGAAGTGGCTCCGTGGTGATTCGGAATCGAGCCTGAACAAGGCTCCCCGGGGCGGCGACTATCGCGGGGTGGCCGACGGGTTGCGCTGCACGATGACACCAGGATCGAGGAGCACTCGAGTGGGTTTTTCGATTTCTGGCCGGGTGGTCGTGCTGGGGGCAGGCGAAGTTGAGCGACCTCCCCGTCTTCGCCTCTCAAAAGCCACTTCACGCGCAAATCTTCACCCGCGAGCCAACACGGTGTTCGCCTGCTTCGACCGGATGGGAGCCCAAGGCATCGAACGCCATGGTGATTCAACCGGGCGGCTTGAGGCGGTTAGCTGATGCGGTGGAGCCAGCAGAGCAATCGATTCTGGACGTTCGAATTGAAGATCACGAATCCATCGTGGGGCGCGCGCGCCAATCGGCGTGCGTGGGGGTCGCGATGAAAACTCAGAAATAGAGCTCCGACCCGGGAAACCCGTTGCCTTCCGTTGGTTTGATGCGGCTTAGCGGGCGGCGGGATTGGTGGGCAGCGCTTCGAGGCCAAAGAATTGGTGCGTCAAATTGGTGTAGGGAGTGAACCATTCGGTTTCGGGAAATCTTCCCGCGACATTGGTGAGGAGATGAAGAAGCGTCGCGGCCTCGTTGCCGGTCTTGACCTGATAAACGTTGTTCGTGGCGCCGGGCCAACTGAGTCGAACCATCCGATTGTCCCACAGCGAGAGATCCAGGTCGAAGCGGCGTTCGGGTTTGGCTGGGTTCGTGCCCGTGATCTGCTCCCGTGAATTGATGTAGCCGTCTTGATCCGGATCATCTTGGGGCCCGAATGCCAGGGTATTAAAATGACGGAGCTCCCAGTCGTCATCCAACCCATCCCGGTCGCGATCCAGGATCGGCACGCCGGTAATCGTCAAGCTCAAGCTTTTGACGTTGCCGAGGCCCTTGGAGTCGAGGTCGCTCACCAAGACCGTCCAGACTCCGGCGCTGCTTTCGTAAAAATGGTGGGTCGAGTAGTAGGTCCAATCGATGGGACCGGGGGCGTCGTCGTTGTTGATATTCTGCAGCACGCTGCGCGTGCCGCTTGGAGAAACCAAGACGAGGCGGAGATCTCCCCGGCGGCTGTGATCAGTGTCGATGCGCACCGCGAGATGTTCGCAGAGCAGGGTTTCCTTCACTGAGAAAGTAAAAGGCGTGGATTGCAGGGAGAGCTGGATGCGGGTGGTGGGGTCGGATCGCAGGTGTTGCTGCAGCGCTTCCCCGTCATTCTGGGTGATGAAGACCGCCGGAATGGCAGAGAACTCGGTCGCGCCCATGATGAGTCGGCCGTCGCTATCGACATTGTTATAAACCACGGCGAAGGCCGCGCCAGCCGTCTCCACCAACGACAATTTCTCGCAGAAATAATTCCCGCCCCGCTGGATTAGAGCGGCTCGTCCGGAGAGATCAACCGCGATGCCGTTGGTGGTGATTCCGACATCGACCAACGGCGCCAGGAGGGTGGGCGAATCGGGAAACAGTCCCAATCCGGGCAGAGCGACAATCGAGAGCAGATTGGTCGGGACGTCTTGGCCTTGGACGAGGACCCGGAGAGTCTGGTCGGGGATGGCCGTCAGGTTGGTCGTGTCGTAGGTGATTTGGCTCAGAGGCGGACGATTCGGCCAGGTCTGAGCCAAGGCTACCGCCAAGCCGGCATCCGGAACTCCGAACCCGAGATTGTGGCTGACTCGGAATCCGGCGGCGTTGGTCCTCAAGCCGGGATCCGCGAGGTCAAAATGCCGCGAGGAATGAATCAGGATTTGCTGAACGTCGCGATAGGTGAGCGTCGGGTTTGCCGCCAGGATCAGAGCGGAGAGGCCGGCGATCTGCGGGGTGGCTGCGGAGGTTCCACTAAAGCCGTCCGGACCAAACATGTAATCGGCGAGGTCGTTGGTGAAGATGCCGGCATTGACGCCGTTGGCGCCGCGCAGATCGGTGGTGAGCAGATTGGGCGAGTTCGGTCCGCAGGGGTTGAGTTCGTCCTCGACGTCACCACTGGGGGCGGCGACGAGCAAGCAGGCCCCGGGTGTGCTGTAGCGCGCCACCCGGCCATCCAGGCGGATGGCGGCGACCGCGATGACCCGCGGATCATTTGCGTAACCGTCGTCATTCATATCGAAGATCCGCATGCGGCCGTTGCCCCCGGCTCGGATGATGACGGTCCCGAGTCCGGATCGCCCCAAGGCCACGGCGTTCGTTAGGCCCATGCTTTCGAGCAAGGTCAGCCGGAGTTGAGTGCGGTTATCCTTGCCCCAGCTATGGTTTTGAATGCTGACGACGTTGGACTGGTACTGAAACATGTCGAACATCCGTTCATCGCTGACACGCAATTCGTCATCGGTTCCGAAGAGCACCCAACTGGCGAGCTGGGCTTCCGGAGCGACTCCCGAGATTCCGATCTGGTTGTCGCCGGTGGCGGCGGCCAGTCCGGCCACGGCCGTGCCGTGATAGGAGAACGGGCCGGTCGGCATGCCGTTGGTGGCCAGATCGATGAAATTGAAGTGCGGTGCGCCCCGCGCCCGGGCGGCCAGATCGGGATGCGTCAGTTCAATTCCATCGTCGCCGATGGCGATGGTGACGCCACGTCCCCGGCTGATGGGCCAAGCGGCGCGCACGTTCAAGTCCACGCCGAGTGGCGTGCCGTTTGTGTCGCGATTCTCCAGATAAGGTTGCCAAAGGGCGTCGTTGGTCGTCCGGGCAAAATACGGATCGTTCGGTTGGCGGGCGTAGCGCCGAAACAGCTTGGCCGGGCGTTGGGTCACGGGATAGCACGCCGCCACCCGCGGTTGTTTCGCCAGAAACGCGGCGGCCTCGAGGGCGGCGGCGGCGTCCGGGGCCTGCAGAATGAAGACGTGTGGCGCCAGGATGCGAGCCACTTCAAGCGGACGGTCTTCCAGCAGCGGAATCAAGTCGCGGGCATCCTCGAGAGCGAGCACCACGCGGTCCCCGAATTGCACCGGTGGTCCGGAACCATTCTCCGGCCAGGCCCGCAACCAGACCGCCGGAGTTCCGCTCTTGAGGGCGACTTGAGGCGTTATCGGCATTTCCACCCGATAACGCGTGGGGAGGGGTTCGCGGAATTCGAAGGTTGCCGCCGCCCGGGCGGGCGACGTCTCACCCATTCCCAGCGTGGTCGAAAGCCAAAGGACCAGGCTTGGAGCCGCGAGCCGACGGAACAATTTCATCGGGCTCCAGGCTAGCAGATCGCGTTCCGGGAGCGAGGGTGAAATAGGATGGTGTGGCCGGCCACTTGAACGCTTCGCACGATGGATTGAGTGATGTAGGCTTTAGCGAATTGCACAGCTTGGACAAGATCGCATCCGCGCGCGGCAAACCCGGTGATGGCCGCAGAATAGGTGCAGCCGGTGCCGTGCGTGGAGAAACCTTTAATGTAAGGGGCGCGGAGCAGGAGTTCCGTCTCGCCGTCGTAGTAAATATCGATCGCTTCGTCCAAGGATTTCAGGTGGCCCCCCTTCATCAGGACCGCGCACCCGGCTTGTTCATGGATGGCGCGCGCGGCCGATCGCAGGTCCTCGGGCTGACGAATGCGCCGCCCCGTCAGGAGTTCCGCTTCAGAAACATTGGGTGTCACCAAGGAAGCCAAGGGCAGCAGTTCGGTCCGCAGAATGGCGATGGCCGAGGGCTGCAACAGACGAGCGCCGCTCGTCGCGACCATGACCGGATCCACAATCAGGGTGGCGACTTTCGTTTGCCGAAAAAACTCCGCGACCGAGCGGATGATCGCCTTCGAGTAGAGCATCCCGGTTTTGACCGCGGACGGGTGAAAGGCGGCAAACACCGCTTCCATTTGGCTTCGGACGATGTCGGGTCGGCACGGTTGAATGGCCGAAACGCCCTTGGGGTTTTGAGCCGTCACACAGGTGATGGCACAGGTTCCATGGACTTCCAACGACTCGAACGTCTTCAAATCGGTTTGAATGCCCGCTCCGCCTCCGCTATCGGATCCGGCGATCGTCAGCGCTGTCGGCCGGTTCGGCCTGGATTTTCTCGAAATGGAATGGGCCATAAGCAGCTCCAGCTTCTAACGCGGCGGCTGGGCCGGCAAGAGACGAGTGATCACGACCAACATTCCGACGACGGCGAGAATCAGCGCACCCCAAAACACCAGGCGCATCGTGCCACCGCCGGCCCATCGGCCGCGCCAGCCCGTGCCTTGAAGTGGTTCCTCCGTTCCCAGACTGGCCGAATTCACCTCGACTTTGAGCAGTTGGTCCGCGACCAAGGTGAGATCGTAGCGAGGAGACTCCGCTTTGGCCTGGCCGTAGTAGGCGAGGACGTCGTTCGTGTCCGTGACCTTGAAATACACGCGCGTCACCGGATAAAAAAACTGAAACCTCTCCAGTCCGATGGGCGGGTTGTCTCCATTGAAGGTCTCCAAATACAGCGTATCACCGGCGGGAGAGCGGGACAACGTCAGGGACAGTTCTGGAGCCCGGCTGACGGGAGTCCGGGTCCATGACGCTTGCCCAAGAGTGATCTGGCCGGATCGGCCGCGCTCGTCCGCGACCGATTCATAAAGGCGCAGATCTCTTTGGAACAAAGCCGTCGGGGACGCGCAAGTGAAGCGATCGAGCGGCAGGTTGGTCTGGGGCAATTGAAGCTGCCATCGGCTGTGTTTGGCCTTGCTGGGATCGTCGGCTGGCGAAACTCGAGGAGTGACGGAGCGGCGGATCGCCGTGTTCTCCATGAGGTAGGGAAGCTGCCGGCCCGATTGAATGAGGCGCAAATCGCGAAACCCGGGTTGCGCTTTGGAAAGAAGCGGCAGGTCCAACTCGAGCTGTTGCCAGCCCGGACGCGAGACTTGCACCCGCTTGCGAAAGTTCCATTCTTGGACCTCGAGCACCGGTCCAATTCCAGAGACGGTCGGCATGGCTTCGGCGGGCCGATAGCCGGGGTTGTTGGTTAACCCGGAAGCCGGCACCACCGTCGTGGCCGCACTCTTTAGCGACGTGCTCAGTCGGGCCAAGTCGTATTGCGGCGCTGGGCGTTGGCGGTTGCCGGAGTAGAGCTTGAAGAGGCCGTTGGTGGGAGTGAAGAAGACGATCGAGACGGGCCGCCGCCGCGCCCTCACGGCCTGAATCTGCAAGGGCGGGCTGTCCTGGTTGTCGATCAAGAGGAGCAATTCCCGGGTCGGCATCACCGTCTCGACTCGGACAAATGTATTCGAGGAATCAGAAAACCCCTCCGTCGCCAGGCGATAGATGGAGCCGGTCGCCACGCTCGTTTCGCGAATGGAATTCTCCATGACTTGACGGGAGGAGATGGCGATGTGCCGGGTGAAGAGCGGGTCCGGAGTGTCGAGGTGCAGCCCGGCCAGTCGCAGTCCGGCCGCCGGGAGATGAAGGAGCAACCGCGTTTGCCCGGGAAGCTCGGTTCGATCCGCGATCGTCGCCGTCAAGGTTTCCGTCGGCGGTTCACTGGCGGCGGCGAGGACGGTGGCGCCGGTAAACGGAACCGGCGCGGATCGCCGATCATCGATCGTGACCCGAAGCCAGGTCCACGCTTGGGGAGCAAATCCAATCTGCAGTTGGCTGGGGCCATTGGGCTGGCGGAAAATGGGTTGTCCTTGAGCCAGGATTTTCCAGTTCACCCGATCCTCGGATCCTTCCACCGACACGGGCTTGATAAACTGGGTCGCGAATGTTTCCAAGGCCACCCCCTCGATCGGCTCGGGCACGCCCGTTTCAATTTCGAGCATCGTGGCGGTCCCGGCCAAACCCGGGCGGAACGATCTCGCCCGGTGCGGGCGCCGGTCGCTGGGGAGCGCGGATTCCACGAGGTAAGGGATTTCCGTGCCCAGGCGGTCGAAGACGCGCAGGTCCTCCAGGCCCAGGCGGGCGGCGTCGATGGTTTCGAGCGGCAGATGGAGCCGGATCAGACCTGATGCGGCCACCGGCACGTCCTGGACGAATTTCCAGTCCGCAGGTTCCGCGGCCAGCACCGTCATGGCATGAACGGCGGCTGAAAGGGCCAAGGCAATGGGGCGAGAGATTCTCATGTCAGCTCTTCGGATTCTCCGGGCCTGTCTCCCAAGACACGAAGCGCTGGTAGAGATAGGAGGCCAGAATGAGGATTATGGCAACCCCAATGAACGCCCCGATCCGATAGAGCTGATCGAGTTGGCCGAGGTCATGGAAGAACAGTTTCAAGAGAGTCACGGCCAAGAGCCCGACGCTGGCGTAGCGCAACGGCCGGGCGCGCTTCCAGATACCGAGGACGAGGAGGGCAAAGGCGAACAAAGCCCAGGCGATCGAGTAGGTCATGTCCCGCGCGAAATTGTCCGAGAATTGAAAAACCAGAACCGGTCCCGACGAGAAGTAATCGGCGATCTCGATGTTCAAAACGAGAAAGAGCAGAAGCGCGCCGGCCCCGGAGAGCCAGGGCGGCAGATTGATCTTCCCGAGCAGGTTCCTCGGGGGCGCGAGAAGCCGGGCCCCGACGAGCAGGCCGAGGGCGGGAACCGTATAGGTGTAAAGGTACCAATTGAAGATGGGGACCGCGCTGCGCGGATGATACTCGAGAATCCAGGGATTGAGGGCCAGCCGGGCAAAAGCGATCGCCAGGAGCCCCACGCCGGTCGCGCGGAGGCCGGCATGCGGCACTCGGTGAAATAGCCAGAGCAAGGCCGTGCCCTCCAGCGCCCATCCGATCGTGATCCATTGCCGCTCAAATTGAATCGGAAAGATGAGCGTGATGAAGAACAAGGCGCTGCCGCCGAACCAGGCCAGCAGGGCATTCCGCTCCTTCCCGCCCGGAGAAAAACGTCGAACGATCCAGCACAACCCGGCCAGCATGGGAAGGGAAAAGGCCGCTGGCAACAGTCCCATGAAACCGTTGGGAAAGGCGAGGGCGACCACTCGATAGACGAGGAAGAAGTGCAGCACCGGCGACAACGCGGCCACCGCCCAGGGCAGCGGCCGATCGCGGAAGGAGGGCGAGAAGCGGAACGGGAAGATCAAGAACAGAAGCGCAAAAACCAGGTACCACACGAGCGGAACGACCGCAAAAGATGGGTTGAAATGGGTGGTGTGCCAGGAATACTCCAGCGCCAGCACCGAGGCGAGTCCGGTTGCGACCAAGGCTTCGGTGGCCGTGGCGCGCGCCACCCCGAGCATCAGCCCGAGCAGCAGCAGAGCCAGTCCGAAAACGGACGACGGATTCGGAATCGGCAAACGCAGGGTGGCCATGATCAGGAGGAGAAAGGGGAGAATCGCGGAGAGGGCCGGGATCTGCCGGAGAAGGTCACTCTCGGAAATGGAAACGCTTTGTTCCGACGACGCGCCCAAGGGGGCTTTCGCGTCCAGCGTCGCAATCCTTGCGAGGATCTTCTTCTCGGCAAAAAGGCTGACGACGAAGAAGAAAAGTGCGAAGCCGCCAATCACCGTCAGGAGGGGGGGCAACCCGGTGACTTCGGCGGGGATCTTCAGGATCCAGACGCTCGTCACGACCGCCGTGAGCACCACCACGCCGAGGACCGCCAGCATCGACGCGGTCAGGAGGGCGAGTCCGATCGCCACCAGGTCGATCAGGAGCACGCAGGGCCAGATCATCCATGAAACCCCGGTTTCCTTCAGCAACGGCAGCAGGACCAGAAGGAGGGCGACCGGCGGAAACAGATGTCCCCACCAGACGGGCGTCACGCCGGGGCGGAGCCGTTGCAGGACGACGGGAAAGGCGGCGTGAAGCGCGGCAAACAAGAGATAAAAGGCCAGCGCCCAGTTCAAAAGCGCACTCGTCAAATGCCCCGTCGTCCACCCGGCCAGGATGAGAAACGCGGCGGCGCCACCCATCAGATGAGCGGCGGGCCACGGGTGTCGCAACAGCACCAGGGCGAGCAAACAAAGATCCGCGCCCAGGACGAAGGAGAAGATCGTGGCCGGCCGCTGTCCGAGATCAGCGTAGCTCAGGAGCGAGGCGGCGAATCCCAAAGTCACGAATGGCATCACGATCGCGACGGTCGAAACCGGGCGGTTGGTTTGCTTCAGTTTTTCGCCGACGACAAACGCGAGCAGGAAGAGGAGGTCGAACCCAAGAAACACGGCCAGGGCGACGAACACTTTTCCCACCGTAAAGAATTGGCCGGCCCAACCCAGTTGCATGACGATGGTGCCGGCCGCGCCGAGCAGCGCGAGGAAATGCCAGCGGCGATGAAAGGCCACCGCCATCAGTCCGAGATCCAGAAGGGCGATGTAAGTAAAGAGGCCGAGAGGGTTGTCCACCCCGGTCGAGAGGAGGGGCGGCGTGAGAAAGCCTCCGACCAGGCCCAGGACGGCCACGACTTTCGCCTCCATCCGCACCGCCAGCAGAAAGGCGGTGGCAGTGATCAAGATCATCAGGAGAAACGTGGTGAACGACCCCGTGAAATGGTAGTAGGCGTGGCTCGCAAACGTAACGGCGTAGAGAATGAGCACGCCCGTGGCGCAAAGAGTCTGCGCGGTCACGGCCGATTCCTTGCGCTTCATCACGACTCCTCCGGCGAGCAGACCCAGGCCGGTCAAGAAGCCGACGGCCACGCGCACTTCGGGCGGAATCAGATTCCGTTCGAACGAGTATTTGACGAAGAAAGCGACGCCCAAGAACAGGGCCAAACCGCCGATCCAGGCGAAGAGATTGACCCCCATGAAGCGTTCCCAATTCAGACTGGCGGGCGGCGTCCCGGTTCGCCTCTGGCTCGGCCGGATGGCCGGCTGCGGTTGCAGAGTGGAGGGGGGATGTGAGGAAGACGAAATTGAAAGCGGTGGTGTCAAAACCGGAGGTTGCGCCGGTGCAGACGGCTTTGTCAGGGAAGGGCCCGCCGCCAAAAGTCGGTCCGGCTCGGGCGTGGCCGTATGAATTGTGGGCCGCGGACCAGGCTGAGGGGCTTTCCGAAAAGTGGGCGCCACGTCGATCTGGCCCAATTCACCGGTCGGCTCGGGGGCGTGAGGAGCGGTTTGTTCCAGGCTGCGGGCGGTGGCGGCATCCGCCGAATCGAGCCGTTGGTTAAGTCGCTCTAGATTCCATTCGAGCCTCGCGGCTCGAGCTTCGAGCGAGTCCACTGCCGCGGTCGTCTGACTCATCTTGCGGATGACCCAAACAATACCGATGATCAAGAGAAGGAGAAAGGGTGTGTTCATAGAAGATGGGTGGTGAGTCGGCTCGTGGCTGTGCGATTGAAGTTAGACCCGAGCCTCTCGCCAAGGCAAGCCAGGACCGGCGTTCGCTGGCCAGCGGGCCGTTCGATTCCATTTACCATGGCGACACGATATCCGGGAAATGGAGCGACCGGTTATTCGATTTATTTGCGGACGCCATCCCGAGGAGCGATGTTTGCGAGCCTCGATCCGCTCCGCGCATGCCGTGGAACCATGAACCACTCCTCCTCGCGTTTGCACTTTTGGGTATTACACGGACGGAGGGTTTGGTTCAAAGACAAGCGAATGAGGATCACGAAGCCAGATTCGGTGAGCACATCTGGAAACGGCGACTGGCGGCAGCCCTCCGGTGGGAGAACTCCTCTCCAACGCTGCCCAAATCAAACGTGCAAGAATTCCAGTTCTTCCTTGGTGTCCGATCCGTCGTTCAAGCCAACAAGAAGGCGAGAACTTTGGTTCGGTCCAGCGAGCTGATCACTCGCCGATGATTTTGACGAGCCCTCGTCTTCGCCGAGTTGTGCTGCGTCCTCCGGCGCGCTGGTTTCTCCCGCCGCCAGGGTGTGGTCAGAAGCATATTGTCGCATCGAGGTCTGGAGTTTCTGCGAACCGTCTGCCGAGGAAACGGTTCCCGTCAACTCCCCGAACGCTCGGTGACCACATCCAAGCCAAACGGCTGGAGCACGGCCTTGGTCAGCGCCAACTTGCTCAACACCTGCGAGTTCCAGTTACCCTGGTCAGAGCGTGGGAGTCCGATCAATCAATCCCTTCTCAAGCGGAACTTCGCAGCCTTTCGGAACGCTTTGGATTCGGATTTCCTCCCAGCGCCACCAATCACACAGGTGACTAGCGTGTTGGGATTTTATCACCCAGCGAACGAGCGAGCAATTTAATCCCGGCTCTGCCAACCGCGGCAGCGACTCAGATGCTCGCTCGGAACTGCAATGTTCTGGGGCGCCTCCACGAGGAAGTTCAACGGACCCAACATACGGAATAGCGTTTTGGGTCCATCCATCCAATCCTCAAGGCCGCTTCTGGGAAGCGGCCCAGTCAGTTGTTTTCGGTCTGATAGGGCCGGTCTGATGGGTCGGCGCTAGAATACAGTGCAGCAGTTCTCATTTTGACAAGTATGTAGTCCCGGCTTCAGCCGGTCGCCCCGTGAAAACCGGCTGAAGCCGGGACTACTTGCGTGGAACGGACAGTGTCCTGGGTCAAAATGAGAACTGCTGACGCTGACGCACGACCCAGGCGAGCCCGATTTTTCGCAGGACGACCGGCGCGATC
>CAYHFE010000220.1:0-11243 GCA_964355375.1 uncultured Verrucomicrobiota bacterium | reverse complement strand
CGGCGACGTTGAGATAGGCCTGGCGCTCGTAGCGGCCGAGGTTGAGCACCTCGAACGCGCGGAACGGTTTGCCAATGGCTTTCAACTGCTACCATTGAAGGTCGTCTCCATGGCGTCGCGGGGTATCCCGCTCAGGTGGACGGTGGGCCAATTTTATTTTGGGCGGTCAACGGGTTTTTCTGGTCATAATAGTTTTTGTTTCCTGCGTATTTTTCCGAGTCATAGAGGTCAACGACCAGGCGGATTTTCTCCCGGAGGTAATCGTAGTACCGGGTCTGGCCTTTTTCAAAAACGCGCTGAACCGGCCAACCTCGAGGGACACCCAGTTGCAGCAAAACTCCGTACAATCGTAAAATACCTGGAAACAGGAACGATGTTGACGAAGCTGACACCCTGCCGCGTCCGTTACACTCACGGTGACTCCGGTGAACGACCCACCTGGAATCTGAGCCGGGGTTAATCTGCAGGAGTACGGCATTCGCTTTCCAATATCTGCGAATTTCAAAGTCCGACTGGGCAGTGTTAGTGAAGACCGGTGCTCGTCAAAATCATCAGTGAGTGATCATGTTGCTGAACCGACTCGGAGTTCTCGTCTTATCGTTGGTTTGAGCGACCGGTTGTCCACCAAGGAAGAACTGGACTTAGCGTGGTGCCGTTCCAGGAATCCATGAGCCTGTCGCGTCCGTGAACGGAACTCCGGACTTAGTCTGGCTCCGGCGAGTTTTGGCGAAGAACCCGGTCGTAAATGCGGACGATTTGCTCGACCATTTGTTCGAGCGAGAATCGATCCGCGATCCGTCGAGGCCCAGCCTGTCCGAGTCGGAAGCGCAAATCTGGGTCACGCATCACTCTTTCGATCCGATCCGCCAGGGCCGACGGGTCTGAGGGAGGCACGAGAAACCCGGTCACGCCCTCGGCGACTTGGTCAGTGGATCCGCCGATGTGGGTGGCGATGACCGGGACTCCCATGGCCATGGCCTCCATGACGACGCCGCCGAACGGTTCCGGTTGGGCCGACGGGAGGACAAAGACGTCCATGGCGGCATAGGCCGGACGCGGGTCTTTCATTTCTCCGGTGAAGATCACGCGATCAGACAAGCCTCGTTCCTGGGCGAGGCGCTGGAGATCGGCCAGGTGGCTTTCGTTGCCGGGAAATGGGGCGCCGACGATGAGGTATTTGGCGTGAAGGCCTCGCTTCTCCAGAAGATCGGCAGCTTGGATCAGGACCTCTTGTCCTTTGCGAACGAGCTTGATCCGGCCAACACAACCGACGACGAATTCGTGGCCGAGCTGAAAGCGATCGCGAAACTGGCGGGCGAGTTCCTGTCTCGGGACGGCGAACTCCTCGAGCGAGAATCCGTTGTGCGCCACTTCGACCTTCGGATCGGTCGGGAACTGGCGGGCGATGGCGCCAGAGACGGCGAGAACCGATCGGGAAGTCCACAAGATGTAGCGCGAATAAAGGCGCCAAAAGGCTCGAAACTCCTGAAACCAATCTCGGATATGCCAGACGTGGGGCACGCCCGCCCACTTCGCGGCTAGTCCAGCGGAGACCACGACGCCCGTGTTGGTGTGGACCAATTGAATCTGGCGTCGGCGAATGAGCTGTCGGATGAAGAGAACCGAGAGCGGCAGTTGGGCCAGAAATGGGAGCAGACGCCAGGATCGGAAAACTGGCCGCGTGATTACGCTCACGGGATGGACGATGACCTCGACCGGCAACGACTCGAGCAACGAGCGGAGTGGGCCGTCTTCCGCCAGGAGCACAATGGGCGTGAAGCGATCTCGCGGCAGCTTGCCGAGCAAGCGGAGGAGCGAGCGACTGGCCCCATAGGTGTCTGGGTTATGATGGACATACAAGACTCGAACTGGCGGCGGACTCATAGTGCGTTGTTGACGTGGCGGACCGGCGACGAGAGCAGGCCCGAGCATATCGGGAAACCGGGATGGCTGCATCCAAATTGTGTGAGGCAAGGATGATCGCCGCGCAGCCTGAATTGGCTGGTAAGGGTCGGAGCGCGACCTTCAGGTCGCTTCATCGTCGGCCATTCGACACGGTTGAAAGCATCCAACACGTTCGGGTGGCTTGACGTCGAAGTGCCGTAAACGCGGCGCGCCGCCGCCAACAACGTCGAGAGGCACCGGGACGATCGGGTTGAGCTGGAAGTTTGAGCAGATCTTGCCAAAGCGTGTCAGAATTCATTAGCTTAGGGTTACTCGATGGCAGAAAACGAAAAAGCGGACTTGAGCGCGATGGATGTGTTGAGGTCCGACGCGACGCGCTTTTGGCGGGCCATGCCTTCCAAAGCGCTGTTCTTCATCCTTCTGGCGGCCTGGTTGGCTTTGTTCCAGTTCCTCGGGAACTCGACTTTGGGCTACATTAACACGCCGTCGTTGTTTGCCTGGCTGAGGTATGTGTATGGCGGTGATGCTGACAGCGAGCACGGAATGTTGATTCCCTTTGCCGTGCTGGGTCTTTTTTGGTGGAAACGGGAGGAATTGATCTTGGTTTCCAAGAGGGTCTGGTGGCCGGGAATCATTTTAATGGCCGGGGCGCTCTTGGCGCATGCCGCCGGTTACGTGGTGCAGGTGCCGCAGATGTCTGTGGTGGCGTTCTTTGGAGGTCTTTACGCGCTCATGGGTTTGGTCTGGGGACCGGCTTGGCTTCGGGCCTGTTTCTTCCCCATGATTCTTTTTGTTTTCGCCGTCCCGCTCGGGAGTTTGGGCGACGCCATGACCTTTCCCCTGCGGATGATAGCGACGAATGTGACCGCCACTTTCTGTGACAAGGGTTTAGGCATCAATTTGATCAAGATGGGTTCCCAGATTTTCGATCCTTCGTATCGCTTTCGCTACGACGTTTCCGCAGCCTGCGGCGGCATTCGCAGCCTGATTGCCATGTTGGCGCTGACGACGCTCTACGGGTTTATCGTTTTCAAATCAAGCTGGCGGCGAATTCTGATGATCTTATCCTCGTTTCCACTGGCGATAGCTGGCAACGTGTTTCGATTGACGAGTATCATCGTGACGGCTGAGGCCTTTGGCCAGGAGGCGGGCATGTTCGTGCATGACCGACTGGCGATCCTCGCCTACGTACCGGCGATCGTTGGCATCATTTTGCTTGGTCATTGGCTTCGGGAGGACGATCGGCCGACGCCCGTGGGCGCCGAGGTGAAAGCGACATGAACAAAGAGAACTGGATTTGTCTGTTGGCGGTTCTGATTCTCATCGGAGCGACGGCTGCCTATTTGAGTGGGGTGAAGAACAGACAGCGGTTGGGCGAGCCTGGTTTGAAAATGGTCCAGGCGCCGGTGTTGGGGGAGAACGACAAGGTCATTGCGACGAATACGGTGGCCTTGCCGGAGCAGACTCTTGACTATTCGTCGATCCCGCTACCGGTGACGGATGAAGAGTTGAAATGGCTCCCGAAAGACACGGTGTTTGCGAGGAAACGCTACGTCTCGGGGTTGCGGAGCGGGCTGCCGACCGACGTCAGCATCGTTGTCATGGGTCGGGACCGGACCAGCATCCATAAACCTCAGATCTGTCTGACCGGACAGGGCTGGAGAATCGAGAAATCCGAATTGCTGACCATTCCGATGAAACGGCCCCACCCTTACGATTTGCCCGTGATGAAGCTGACGGCGGCGAAAGAGGGACGGGATAGTGGCGGACAAGTGGTGCGTGGGCGGGCGGTGTTCGTCTATTGGTTTGTTTCGGAAAGTCAGTTGACCGCCCAGCATCAAGAACGCGTTTGGTGGATGGTCCGGGACTTGGTCGCCAAAGGGGTCTTGCAGCGTTGGGCCTATGTTTCGTATCTCTCCTTCTGCTATGCTGGACAGGAAGCGGCCACCTACGAACGAATGAAGGAATTCATCGGAGCCTCGGTTCCGGAGTTTCAGCGAGTGAGCGGCCCGAAGGTGGCTGGAGCTTCGGCTCCCGCCGGGCTCGTTTCGAACTCGGACGATTTGGTGGCAGATCGTCCCGCCTTCGGCTTCCGGTAGGGCCGGAGGGATATTTGCTTGAGGGTTGGCTCGGGTTTTTATACGCAATTAAGCCATGTTACGTCGCCAGCGACAAATCCGCGCACAGCTTCATAAGCTGGTGGACGGAGCCTTGTTTGCGTTCGGCTTCTGGCTGGCCCACTGGATTCGATCGAACAGCCCAAGTCTCGCCGTTTTTGGGGGAACCCGCCACATTCCCGACTTCGAAAACTATGCATGGCTGCTCTTGATCATCATTCCGGCGACGCCATTTCTGCTCGAGATCCAGGGGTTTTACAGCCGACCACTCAAAGTGTCACGGCGGCGGACGGCTTGGCAGCTTTGCAGCGCATCCGGTTTGTCGGTTCTCATCGTGATTACCGCGCTCTTCTTCTTGACCAAGGACGAATTGTCCCGCTGGGTTCCCATTCTCTTTGGCATGATCAGTTTCGTATTGATCATGATCAAGGAGGAGTTGGTGCGTCGTTGGCTCGAGTCCAAACTGGGGCAAGCGCAATTTCAGAGACGATTCATCTTGGTGGGAACGAAGGAAGATACGATTCGGTTCAAGGCGGAACTCGCGAAAAGTTCCCAGGATGAAGTTCAATTACTCACGGACTTGAATCTAAATGAGACCTCGGTGGAGCAACTCGTCGAAATGTTGCACCGATATTCGGCCAACGGGGTGATCCTCAGTGCGAAACACACCTTCTTTGGCCAGATCGAGAAGGCGATACAAGCCTGCGAGCTCGAGGGAGTGGAGGTCTGGTTGCTAGCCGATTTCTTTAATACTCACTTGTCGCAGACCGTGTTGGATGAGTTTTGCGGCCGCCCGATGCTCATCTTCCGCTCCACGCCCGAGGAATCGTGGCAGGCTCTGGCGAAACAGGCGCTGGATTTGACCGCTTCGTTCATCCTTTTGGCACTCCTTCTTCCAGTATTCTTAGTGGTGACGATTCTGATTCGGGTCACGTCTCCCGGGCCGGCGCTTTTCCGTCAACAGCGCAGCGGCCTGAACGGCCGGCCTTTCACCATGTTGAAGTTTCGATCCATGGTCAGCGATGCGGAGCAACGGAAACAGGAATTGGCGGCGTTGAATGAAATGGAAGGTCCCGTGTTCAAGATCTCGGCCGATCCCCGCATCACCCCGGTGGGCCGGTTCCTGCGGCGTTACAGCATTGATGAGCTTCCCCAGCTCGTCAATGTGCTGCGGGGCGAAATGAGCTTGGTTGGACCACGTCCTCTTCCCGTCGATGAGGTTCTCCGATTTAACGAATTCGCGCATCGACGCCGTCTGAGCGTGAAGCCGGGCCTGACTTGCCTCTGGCAAGTGAGCGGCCGGAACAATGTTCGAGATTTCAAGGACTGGGTCCGACTCGATCTGGAATACATCGACAATTGGTCGCTTTGGCTCGATTTCAAGATTCTGCTTCGGACAATTCCCGTTGTTTTCTCGGGGACCGGGGCCAAATGAAGCGGTGGCGGATGGTGCATCCGGCGCTGAAGAGGAAGAGCCATGAGGGCAGTTTTGCCGCCGCCAAGAGATACGGTCTCGTGCGCGGAGCCGAGTCGTCTTTCGGCCTCTCCCCGTGGACGATCCGCATCAACCGCAGCCCGATATCACCCGGACTCGGCCGGAGCTTAAGAGGGAACTTCAGGCGAGTCTGTCGGATGGGCTGAAAAAACGATCGCCTACATTCGTCCGAAGATGAGGCGTTAACCGGTGCGTTCGCCAAGGTGAGATTTCTTGGTGATTCCGTTTTTTCTGTTTGACCGTGTGTCTGATTTTCAGTAACCAGCACGCCTACTTTCTCCGATTGCGCTCGACTTCGGGCTCTTTTGAAGTAGAACGATTATGCAGGCTAGGTGTCAGAATAACTAAATGCTGAATTCGAAATCATTTTTGTGCCTCGATTTTGGGGCGGGCAGCCTCAAGATGGCTGAGTTCGAGTTGAACGAGGCCGGCAATCTTCTCCTGAAACGGTCTGGCCATAGGGCTCTCGGCATGGAGGGGTCGCAGGACGCGGCGCGAGAGAACGTTCTACGGAAGGCGATCCAAGAATTGCTCGCGGAAAAGACGTACGGATCGAAGAAGATCAACGTCTGCGCACCCGGTTTCCACGTTTTTTCCAAGTTCGTCAAGCTCCCACCGGTCGATGCGTCCAAAGTCACCCAAATCATCCAGTACGAAGCGCAGCAGAACGTGCCCTTTCCCTTAGAGGAAGTCGTTTGGGATTATCAGATCCTGGGGACCACGCCTTCGGGAGAGCTGGAGGTGCTGTTGGTGGCGGTCAAGACGGAGATTGTGGAAGGGCTTTTCCGGACGTCCGAAGCCACGGGATTACGCCTGCAGTTGGTCGATGTCTCGCCCGCCGCTTTGTGCAATGCTTTTCGCTACAATTACGGAGATTTGGAGGGATGCACGATGCTGTTGGATATTGGGGCCAAGACCTCCAATGTTCTCTTCTTCGAAAAGGGAAAGGTTTATTCTCGAAGCATCAATATCGGCGCCAACTCGATCACTCAGGAATTCGGGGCCGAAACCAAGCTGAAGTTTCCGGAAGCGGAGCGAGTCAAAATCGCGGAAGGTTTCGTAAGCTTGGGAGGAGCCTACGAGGAACCCGAGAACCCTCATCAGGCCGCGATTTCCAAGATTGCGCGCCAAGTCATGACCCGGTTGCACATTCAGGTTAACCAGACCATCCAGTTTTACCGCGGACAGCAGGCCGGATCTGCTCCGGTTCGGCTATTCTTGGCGGGCGGGGCTTCGATCATGCCTTACACCCGCGAGTTCTTTGCCGAGAAACTCAATTTCCCTGCGGAATCCGTCGATTACTTCAACCCATTCCGCAACATTGAAATCGATCCGGCGGTGAATATCGAGGAATTGGCTCGAGTGGCCCATTCCTTTGGCGAAGTGGTTGGGTTGGGATTGCGGAACGTCGCGCAGTGTCCCGTCGAGTTGAACCTGGTTCCAAAGAGTATCCGCAAACGACAGCAGTTCGACCAGAAAAAGCCTTATTTCATCGCCGCGGTTTTCAGCCTCGTCTTAGTCGTGTTCGCCTATGGCTGGTTTTATGATCGGGTGGCTGCGGTGAAGCGGACTTCGCTCGAGGAGATCCTCAAAGAAGTCGAACCTCTGCAAAGGAAAGAAGGCGATTTGGCCAAGCATGAGGGAGAAATCAAGAGGACGAGCGAAGAGATGGAAACCTATGGCAGTTGGCTTCGACAACGATTCTATTGGCCCGATCTTCTGACCGAAATTCGAAGTATTCTAATCGCGACCGAGAAGGGCTTCTCTCGTCCGGGTTTAGAGGCGGGGGTTTGGATTGAAAGATTTGGGACCAACGCGGCCTCGATGTCAGGTCAGGGGGGGGAGACGAGTTCGACTGATGAACAAGCGCCGGTGTTCAAGATGAGTCCTGAGCTCATGCGACGCTATGGACTTCTTCCGCGAATGGCGGTGCCGACTGAGGGTGCTGCTGAAGGAGCGGCGGAGGGGGCGGCGGAGGGGGCGGCCGAAGGAGCAGCAGGAGGAGCTCCCGCGAAGAAAAAGGGTGCCACCAACGACTTGGATATAGTTAACGTGACTTTCAAGGCCGTGGATCTCAGTCGTGCAGGCGACCCGTCCGCGAACGGAAAGCTCGCCTACGCGGTTCGAGACGCCCTTCAGGCGAGCTCGTTGCTCGACAAAAGTGGCACGGAACTTTCTGGAGAATTGACCGAACCTGACAAAAATGCCCTGACCTTTACCTTTGGGATCAAGCTCACTCTCAAGCAGCCGGTCAAAAACAAATAGTATGCCTTGGTTAAAGCGAAATCTTGTTTTGGTCATTGGCGGTTTGGTGGCGGTTGGGTTGCTCGGTTTGGCGGGTTTTTTCCTCTTTACAAAGATTCAGCTTAATGACGGGGTGACAAATCAGTTGAATGAGAAGACGGAGGAATTGAAGCGCTTGGTCGGGCGGGATCCTCATCCGGGAACGGAGAAGGTGAATAATATCAAAGCGGCCAAGGAGGAGGAAAAAAAACTCCAAGCATTCTTGGCTCAGGTTCAACAGTACTTCGTTCCGCAACGCACGGAGACCAACCAGATGACGAGCCGCGAGTTTAGGGAACTGCTTGACAATACCATCGATGAGTTGCAGCGGGGGGCGGAGCGATCCGGAGTTAAGGTGCCGGAAGATTATTGGTACACGTTCTCGGCGCAGAAGACATCGATGACCTTCGCGACCAACATCGTCGATTCGTTGGCCTCACAACTGACCGATATCAGAACTCTCTGCCAGATCCTTTTTGATTCGAAGGTGATTTCCCTGGTTGGCTTGCGAAGGATGCCGGTTGCTACCGAGGACAGCGGTTCGCAGGATTATCTGACGGAGAAGGGAATCACCAATAACTGGACGGTGGCGATTCCGTACGAGTTGAGCTTTCAAGCGTTTAGTTCAGAGTTGGCGACCGTCTTGGAAGGAATCATACGCTCGAAAAACTGCTTTGTGGTCAAGAATCTCTCGGTTGATCGAGCCGACGCGCATCAGCAAGTCGAAGAGACGTCAACGTCTTCCGGGAATCCCTATGGCCCGAGCTCCGGATTTCTCCAAGGCATGCAGCGGAGGTATGGTTTAATGCCGGGCGGCGGTCGCATGGGAGGCGGTCAGGGCATGTCACGGGAAATGCAGCAGCGTTACGGCATGGCTCCGGCGGCTCCACAACCATCCCAGCCCACACCCGCAGGGCGACCTGTCGGCAAAGGGGGCAATACGGTTTTCCTCGAAGAAAAAGCGTTGCGAATGACTCTCTCGGTCTTCGCCGTCAAACTCAAGCCCGCCGGTAAAACGGCCAAGGTGGCGGAACCGGCTGCGCCGACCGAACCCGCTCCACCGGCCCAATAAATCTCGCATGCAGTTTCTTAAGAAGCATTACGAAAAGGTCATCCTGAGCGTCGTCTTGCTCGGGTTGGCGGTGGCTGCGGCGGCCTTGCCTTTGGAGGTGAATCGCGTCGGCGAATTCCTTCAAGTGACCAAAGACAGTGTCGTAAGAACAACGGCGAAACCGTTCAAGCCGGTCGATTTGACGACGAATTCCGAGGTTGTGGCTCGGTTCGCCAGCCCGGTTCGTTTTCGATTCTCGGAGCCACACAACCTCTTCAACCCGGTGCAGTGGCTGAAGAAGCCGGACGGCGGCTTGATCAAAGTCGATGTGGCCAACAAGGTGGGTGCGACGGCCTTGGTGGTCACGAACATCGAAGAATTGAAGTTGTCTGTATCGTTTGAAGGAATGGGAGGAACAACCGAAAAGCCCCAGTATCAGTTCACCGTTATCCGCGAGACGGAAGCCAATCCAAAGAAGAATCAGTTGGCGACGCCGAAGATCCCCAACGCTCTTTTTACCTTGGTCGAGTTGAAGGGGCCGCCCGACGCGCCGACGTCATTTGTATTAATATTGAAAAAGGAGAAGCAGCCGATCTTGGTGGCCAAGGACAAGCCCTACCAACGGACCATTGGATATCAGGCTGACTTGAGATATCCGCCGGCCGGGAATCAGCCGTTTCTCCGAAAACGCAAGGGAGATCAGATCGTCCTCAAGGACGATACGGAGAGATACAAAATCGTTGCCATCGATCAAAACAAAGTTGTATTGTCCGCCGAATCGACGCAGAAACGAACGACCGTGGCCTGGAATCCCGCTCCGTAAGTGAAGTGAATTCAGCTCTTTTCGCAAAGGAAACCAAACTCATGATCAAAGCAGCTACCACTACTCTCAGTCTTCTGCTCCTTTTGGGAGCGAATTCACCTGTCTTCGGCCAAGCCTCCTCAGCCCAAGTCGCGGGAGAAGAGGCGGTGCGACGACAATCCGATACGATTCAACTTCGCCGCCTTATTGCGGAGGCTCAGAAGACCCAAGCGAAGGGCGATTTGACCGGGGCTTCCCGGCTTTACCAAGACGCGGTCACTTTGGGGCAAAAAGTGGGCGTCGGCATTGACAAGGAACGCCAAGAAATGCTCGCGGGGCTTGGAACAGTCTGCCTGCAGCTCGCCGAAAATGCCCGGAAACGAGGTGACTTGGCGGAGGCTGACAAGCAGGTTAATCGAGTGCTCAAGGCCGATCCGCAAAATGCTTTGGCTCTCAACTTCAAAGCCATCAACGACAAAGCTTTAGCCTTGCAGCGGGGTAATGTGCCGAGCAAGGAAGTCAGAGATCTCATTCCCGAAACGAAGGAAAAGCGGATTAACACTTCGACGTTGGTTCAGGACGCGCGCTTGCTTATCGAAATGGGGAAATTGGAGGAAGCAGAAGCGAAGCTCAAACAGGCGACCAAACAGGATCCGGAGCACCAGGGAGCTTTCTATTACCTCAATTTCATTCAGGAGGCTCGCCACGCCCAGGAGTCGCGAATTCGGGAGGTGACCTCGAGGGACAAGATGTTGGCTGTCGAATCGGCGTGGAATGTCCCGCTCAACCGGGAGCGGTTGCCCAAGGCAAATCCCTACGCGAGCACCAACCGGGTTTACACTGGAAAGGGACGAGCCATCATTTTCCAGAAGCTTGATCGGATTGTTCTGAATCAGGTCTTGTATGATGGGATCCCTTTAAGCGAGGTCGTTAAGGATCTGAGTGAGGAGGCGCGCAAACGCGATCCCGACAAGAAGGGCATCAATTTTATCATTAACTCTCAAATCGATACTCCACCGTCTCAAGCGCAGTTGCCGAGCTTCGATGCGAGCGGGCAACCGGTCCCGGCTCCCCCTCCGCCCGAACCGGTGGACTTGAACAACGTCATCGTCAAGATCAACCCGGCTCTTCGGGATATTCGACTTGCCGATGTGATTGATGCGGTGACGAAGGTCGCGGACCGGCCTCTGAAATACTCGGTCGAGGATTACGCGGTTGTTTTCACACAAAAGACGGTTGAAGAACCGCAGTTGTTTACCCGGACATTCAAAGTGGATCCCAATACGTTCTACGAAGGTCTCCAGAGCGTCTCGGCGGGATTTCTCGGCAGCGGTGGCGGCGGTGCCGGTGGCGGTGGCGGCGGCTTGGGTGGCGGCGGCGGCGGCGGCGGCTGGGGCGGCGGTGGGGGTGGCGGCGGGGGTGGAGGGGGGGGCGCCAGCGGCTCGGGGGCCGCCGATCACCTGGAGCGCGGGGGCCGCGGCCGCCACGGTCGGGGTCAGCGGTCCGATTTGATCGAGCGACGAGGCAAGGGCCAGGAGGCCGTAGCGCGAGACGCGGCCGTAGGTCGGCTTGAGGCCGACAATGCCGCAG
>CAYHFE010000219.1:0-11249 GCA_964355375.1 uncultured Verrucomicrobiota bacterium | reverse complement strand
CGGAACTCCGCGAGCCGGATTTCCCGTGGAAATCCAAGTGCTGTGGATTCGTCTCCTCCGCCAATTGTCGCGGGTCGGTCGCGAGGCCGAAAAAGAATCCTGGAACACTCTGGCCAATCGCGCGGAGGCTTCCTTTCTCCGTTATTTCTGGCTCGACCACGAAGGCTATCTCGCGGACTTGCTCCTGGCCGACGCGGGACAGCCGGCTTCGGCCGCGACCCCGGACAACGCTCTGCGGAGCAACTGCCTTCTCGGCGTCAGCTTTGGGCTGCTGACCGGCCGCAAGGCCCAGCGTTGCGTGGACGCGGCCCTCCGGTATCTGGTCATTCCAGGGGCCTTGCGTTCGCTCGCTCCCTTGCCCGTCTCGCCGCCGCTGCCGGTTTATGGGAATGATTCGCGCCTGCTGAACAATCCGCGCGAGCCCTACTGGGGACGTTATGAAGGCGACGAAGACACCCGCCGGAAGCCGGCCTACCATAACGGGACGGCCTGGACCTGGACCTTTCCGACCTTCTGCGAGGCGCTGGCCCGGGCTTGGGATTTCCAACCGCGGGCGATTGCCGCGGCCCAGGCTTATCTCGGGAGTATGGATCGGTTAATGATCGAAGGCTGCCTGGGCCATCTGCCGGAGATCCTTGATGGCGACGCCCCGCATCAACCGCGCGGCTGCGACGCCCAGGCCTGGGGCGTGACCGAAGCCCTGCGCGTTTGGAAACTGCTTCAGCAACCCAGACCCGGTTCTTGAATCCTCCCGGCGCTCCCGAGGTGGTTCAACGGAACGCCGGAGGGCCAACCACCCGCGCGGACAGCGTCCGGTGCGCATCTCACATTTTTCCGGAGCGCGGACATTTCTGTTCGCCTTTGCAGCAGTTCTCATTTTGACAAGTATGGAGTCCCGGCTTCAGCCGATCGCCACGTGAAAACTGTCTGAAGCCGGGACTGCTTGCGTGGAACGGACAGTGTCCTGAGTCAAAATGAGAACTGCTGCCGCCTTTGAGTTGGCCAACGCCAGGAAGCGGACAAGATTGTCCGCGCTCCCATTACCGCCGCGGCGGAGTGCAGGAGAACAAGGAGATGCGCACCACCCCGTTCGAGGCACAAAGCGTTTGACTCGGCGGACTTCCTCTACAAGATAACCGCCGCATGGAATGGATGAGCAATCCCGAAATCTGGATCAGCCTGGTGACCCTCACGCTCTTGGAGGTCGTCCTGGGCATTGATAATATCATTTTCATCTCGATCCTGGCCGGCAAACTGCCGACCCAGCAGCAGCAGAAAGCCCGGACCACCGGCTTGGGCCTCGCCCTGATCACGCGCGTCCTTCTGCTCTTGGGATTGGCTTGGGTCGTCAAGCTCGACCAACCCTTTTACACCGCGGAAGTTTTCTCGTGGCATGTGGCGGTCTCGGGAAAGGATTTGATTCTCATTCTCGGAGGTCTCTTTCTCCTGGCCAAGAGCACCTACGAGATTCATGAGAAACTCGAAGGCGAGGATGGCGAGGTGACCAAAAAGATGACCCCAACCTTCGCCAGTGTGATCGTGCAAATCATGCTCCTCGATATCGTCTTCTCGCTCGATTCGGTCATTACGGCCGTCGGAATGGTCAAGCAGATTGGCGTCATGATCGCCGCCGTCGTCATCGCCATGTTTTTCATGCTCCTCTTCGTCAACCGCATCGGAAAATTCGTCGATCGGCATCCGACCATCAAGATGCTCGCGCTGAGTTTTCTCATCCTGATCGGCTCCATGCTCGTGGCCGAAGGATTCCACAAAGAGATCCCGAAGGGTTACATCTACTTTGCCATGGCCTTCGCCGTGGGGGTCGAAATGCTCAATATTCAACTGCGAGCCAAATCGGACAAGGTCCGCCTCCATCAACCGTATCGGTAAAGCGGACTGGCTCGACGCCATCCCGGGCTCAAGACGGCATGCCGCCCAATGCCTGAACGCCCCGGATTTCCGCTTCGTAACCTTCCCGAAAGGTCGGGTACTTGAAAACGTATCCCAGGTCCGCCTTGAGTTTTCGGTTCCGGACCGTTTTGTTCGTCGCCCGCCGCTTGCTCGGACCGGGAATTTCCTCGGCACTTGAAGGAGGCAGTGATCGGCCCAATCTCTCCGCCAGCCAGCGGAAGAAATCGATCTCGCAGACCGGCTCATCGTCCACCGCATTGTAAACCGCGCCCGGACTCCCGTTCTCCAAGGCCGTCACAATGACTCCGCTCAGATCCTCCCGGTGGATCATGTTCAGGACGCGCAGTCCCGGTCCGGTGATCCTGGCTTCGCCTCGCAGGAATTGTCGGAAGAGGTGACCGCGATGCGGCCCGTAAATGCCCGCCACCCGCAGAACGACGGCCGGGAAGCCCTGACTCCGGACCGCGTCGAACAAGATCGACTCCGTCTCGACCAGGATTTTCGCGGTTTCTGTTTCCGGCATGGTTGGACTATCCTCCGTGACCTCGGATCCATCGTTCTGTCCGTAAACTCCCGTGCTGCTCGTATAGACATACTTCTTCACTCGGCTTCGATCTAACCATTCGAGCAGATGCCGCGTGCCGTTTCGATAAACCTCCCGGTAATCAGCCACGCCGCCCCCCGTGGATGACGCCGCGTTCACCACCCAATCCCAACCGGTCGGAAGCCGGTTCAGACTCTCTCGGTTGCCGAGATCAGCCATGAGCGGTTCAATTCCCGCCGCGCGCAACTCCGCCGCGCTCTGGTTGGATCGACGCACCCCGCCCACCTCGTGGCCTCGCCGGACCAACTCCGCGCCGAGCGACACGCCCACATAGCCGCATCCGATGATCAGCACTCGCATGGCGGGATAATAGCGCAGGCCGCTTCGACTGCCAATCCACGGAAATCCCGTCCGCCCTTGCAGCCGGGCCGCTCCGCTTCGTGCGCCGGGGCCGGCGAGCGAGGCGGGCCGGCGCGCTCGATCAGCGGACCGGATCGCGCCCGATGAGCGATTGGCGCGGAGTTCATCCGGAACATCTGCTTCCCACGGGTGGATCGCTTTGGTAGCGTTTCCGTCATGAAACTTCACTTTCTTTCCGATAGCTCTCTGATTTGGGTCTTGGCTTTGGCTTCGCTCACGGCCACGGCGGCCGATCCGCCGGCGGTCGGAGTTGGTCCGAGCTTCCGAGGGCCGATCGGACTTCAGCTTTACAGTCTGCGGTTCGATTTCTCCAACAATGTCCCGGCGACGCTGGCCCGGGTCCGAGGCTTTGGTTTCAAGAACGTCGAGCTCGCCGGGACCTATGGCCTCGAGCCGCAGAAGTTCCGCCAGATGGTTCATGGCATCGGGCTCAATCCGGTGGCCGGGCACTTCCCCTACGAGCGGTGTCGCGACGACGTGGACGGTGTCATTCGTGACGCCAAGGCGCTCGGCCTGGAGTACGCCGGTTGTGCGTGGATTCCGCACGAGGGCGACTTCGACGAGAAGATGTGCCGCGAGGCCATCGGCGTGTTCAATCGCGCGGGCGAAGCTTTGGCGAAAGCGGGGCTGAAGTTCTATTACCACACGCACGGCTACGAGTTCCGGCCGCACGGCCAGGGCACCTTATTTGATCTGTTGGCCAAGGAAACCAAGCCGGACTTCGTGCGCTTCGAGATGGACGTGTTTTGGATTGCTCACCCCGGTCACGACCCGGTGCAACTGCTCAAAAAGTACCAGGGCCGGTTCGAGCTCATGCATGTGAAGGACATGAAGAAGGGCCTCAAGGGCGATTTCAGCGGCAAAACCGACGTGAACAACGACGTCGTTTTGGGAACGGGCCAGATCAAGTGGGCCGCCCTGTTGCGCGAGGCGGCAAAACAAGGGGTCAAGCAGTACTTCATCGAGGATGAATCCCTGAACGCCGCGCAGCAGATTCCGCCAAGCCTCCGTTACCTGGAGAAGCTCAAGTTTTAGTCCGGAGTCTTCTTTTCACGTCCGGATCGTTCACCGGCTGGGTCAAGGACCGGATCGAAAAGCACATCGCCACTGACACCAATGTCTGACCGATGGAGCGCTGACCCAATCGATCAGATGTTCTCCAGTTTGCCGGTGCTGTCGCCGATCTTCTGCGCCGACACGCCCATCCGGTCGAGCAAAGACAGATAGAGGTTGGCCATCGGCACGTCGCGATCTAATTTGACATGCCGCCCCGGGGTCAGGGTGCCGCCGCCAGCGCCAGCCAGGAGCACGGGCAGATCATTATGGTTATGCCGGTTGCCATCCCCGATGCCACTCCCGTAAACGATCATCGAGTTGTCGAGCAACGTCCGTTCGCCCTCCTGAACCGATTTCAGTTTTTCCAGGAAGTAGGCCAACTGGGTGATGTGGAAGCGGTTGATTTTGGCAATTTTCTCTTTTTTGACCGCGTCGCCGCCGTGATGGGAAAGATCGTGGTGCCCTTCGGAGACGCCAATGAGGGGATACGGGCGATTGCTCCCGTCGTGGGCCAGGATGAACGTCGCGACGCGGGTCGTATCGGTCTGGAAAGCCAGCACCAACATGTCAAACATCAGCCTCAGATGTTCCTCATAAGCGTTCGGAATTCCGGACGGCTTGGTGTGGTCGGGCAGGACGGTGCCGAATTTCTCCGCCCGTTCGATCCGAGTTTCCATTTCCCGAACAGCGGTCAGGTATTCGTCCAGCTTGCGCCGATCGGTCGAGCCGAGGTTGGCTTGGAGCTGGCGGGCATCCTCGAGCACAAAATCGAGGATGCTCTTCCGATGGAGATTGCGTTTGGCGGAGCTCTCGGCCGATTCCTCCGGAGAGTTATTGGAGAAGAGGCGTTCGAAGACGAGCCGAGGATTGCACTCTGGCGCCATCGGCATGGATTCCGATTTCCACGAGATGTTGAAGGAATAGGCGCAACTGTACCCGGAATCGCAATTGCCGGATTGCCGCGCCGCGTCCGAGCTGAGCTCCAGCGAAGGCAGGCGGGTCAATCGGCCCAATTTCTCGGCGGCAATCTGATCGACCGACACCCCGACCTTGATATCGGCCCCGGCGGTTTTGCGGGCCTGGCATCCGGTCAGGAAGGTGGCGGAGGCGCGCGCATGATCCCCGGGACCATCGCCGTTCGCCTTGGCCTTGTCGTGGGCCAGCCCCGTGTAAACTTGAAGGTCCTTCTGAAACGGCTTCAATGGATCAAGGGTGGCCGGCAATTCGTAGTCGGCGCCGACGGCTTTGGGCGTCCAGTCCGCCATGTTGGCTCCGTTCGGAATATAGACGAAAGCCATGCGCTTGGCGGCTTGGGTCGTCGGTCGTTCGCCCGTCGCGGCCAGGACCTTGAGTGGGGCCATGGCTTCGAGCATGGGCAAGGCCATGGCCGTCCCAATACCTCTGAGAAAGGTCCGTCGCGGAATCTGCCAGTTCTTGTGCATAGAAGGTCGTCGATTTCGGATAATGAGACGATCTTACGCCGGGCCAAGTTACATGACAACAGTGATTTCGCCTTTTGCAGCAGTTCTCATTTTGACTCAGGACACTGTCCGCTCCACGCAGGTAGTCCCGGCTTCAGCCGGTTTTCACGTGGCGACCGGCTGAAGCCGGGACTACATACTTGTCAAAATGAGAACTGCCGCCAATTGCTGGTTCGCCTGGACAAAGCCGCGCCACCCGAAGCGGCGCCCCTGGTCGCTGCGCTCGCCACCATCGGCAATATCTCCAAGGCCACCCGCGAGCGCCTCGCCCGAAGCGAGCACTGGCTCATCCGCCTGGCGGGGCACATCACCGGACTGCTCGCCGGAACGGATGCGGACGTTTCTCAGGACCCCAGCTCCTGGGTACGCGAGGTGGCCGGCGCCGGCCTATCCAGGTCCCTTTGGCCGGAGGATGCCACGGTGGACATGATGCACAAACCGCCGGTAGCCCGCGCGAGGCCGCGCTCATGGCCCAGACCGGTCCCCGAGCCATCGTCCGGGCTGTGCTCGGGCAGCGAAAGAAAGAAGGCATCTTCACCAAGCGCGAATTACCGGCGGGAACCGAGGCTGGAATTCTTACGGTGACGGCGTTCCGGGCAGCGCGGCCTCTTGGGATAGAATTTGTTTATGCGCGTCGAAGCCCACGATGAGAAACCACGCGTCCCATCCTTCGTCGCTTCGGGTCGTCATCGCGGTGGCGTTGGAGGCCGGGGAGGATCGTTGCTCCAAAATCGTCTCCGGCGAGCGGAGCTCCGGGCGTTCCTCGCCGCGCTTAGTTTGACATAAACCGCCCGGCGTTGGCCCGGCGGACATGGGGCGTGCGAGGTTTGGCGAAATTCGCCGCCAATCCATCCGCGCTGCAAGGTCGCTTTTTCGGTTTTGTGGGTCGCGCATCCGGCCGTGAGCAGGACGGATGCGGTGGTGAACAACATTAGAGTTCTCATAGCGAAGAAGGCGGTGCGTTCCGAGGTTGAGGAGAATTCCGCCGCATGACCGGCAGAGCCGAAAGGTAGATGGCGCCAAGCACGCTGAAATGGATGAGCACAATCCAGGCAGTCTGGAGATTCAGCCGCCCAGGGAACGAAAGACCCAGAGCGATGTTTCGGCTCTCAGGATTGGCCTCAAACGTCCGAGCCAAGAGGACCGGCGCAGGGCGGCGACGGCTTCCTCCGTCAAATGCGCCGGTGTGCCCAGGTCGGCGTCCGCCCGGGCCGAGGCTTCCGCGTCGGACAGCCCCTCCTGCCACGCCGCGTCCCGCAATTCCGTCCAGTGCTCGCTCAATTCCTCGACGAGGCGCTCAACCCGGGGCGCGGGCAGTCCGTGGCGGATGAGCCGTCTGCGGACTTCGGAACAGCAGGCAGGCTCAGGCATGGGCAACCCCCATAATCAGCGCGACCCCATGGGCCACGCGGTTCCATTCGGCGATCAATTGTTCGAGCCGCTTCTTCCCTTTCGCGGTCAGACGATAGTAATGCCGGGTCCGGCCGCCCACCGCCGCCCGCCGGCTGCTCACGAGCTTCCCTTCCTCGAGGTAATGCAGATACGGGTAGATGCAGCCTTCGCCGAAGCGAAAGGCGTCGGACGATTTCTCGCGGATGGCCTGAACAATCTCGTAGCCGTAGCACTCGTGCCGCGAGAGCAGTTGCAGGACGAGCAACTCGGGCACTCCATTCAAGAAGCTCGGATTGGTCTTGGCCATGCGACACCTTTGATACCTGTTAGCGTAAGGCGTGTCAACCTTTAACTGTGATGTATGGAAGATCCGACGATCAACGACCGGGTTCGTCCGTCCGGCTCGCTTCGCCCCGGCGCATCTGAAACGGAGCGCTGACCGCGATTTCTCGCACGAGCGCGGAAAAGGTGTCGCCATTTTGGGCCAGTCCTTTGACGATCTGGTTGACCGCGCATCGGTCGTAGAGCTCGAGTCCGCGGCCCAATCCGTAGGTCAGGAGCTTTTCGGCGAGGCAGCGAACAAACTCCTCCTTCTTTCGTTTCACCAGGATGCTCCTCAGTTCGGTGGGTCCGTTGAACGACTCGCCGCTCACGAGCTGGCCGGAGGGATCGATCGGAAACTTGCCATCCTTCTCGCGCCAGCCGCCGATGGCGTTGAAGTTCTCGAAGCCGAAGCCGAGCGGATCCATGCGGGCGTGGCAGGAAGCGCACATCGGCTTCTCGCGGTGCTGTTCCGTCCGTTGCCGCAACGAGCCCGAGAGCACCGCCTCTTTCTTCTCATTGAGCTCGGGCACATCCGGGGGCGGCGGGGGCGGGGGCGTGCCCAGGATATTCTCCAACACCCATTTCCCACGTTTAACCGGCGAAGTGCGGGTGGGATTGGACGTGACCGTCAGGACGCTGGCATGGGTCAGCACGCCGCCTCGCGGGGTCCCGCGAAGCGAAACTCGCTGGAAATCGTCGCCCTCAACGTTCGGGAGGCCGTAATGGCGAGCCAGTCGTCCGTTAACGAACGTGTAATCGGAGTCGAGGAATTCGAGCACACTCCGATCTTCGCGCATGATGTGTTCAAAGTAGAGTTCGGTCTCTTTCTTCATCGCGGCCCGCAAGGCTCGATCAAACTCGGGGAACTGCTCCCAATCGGGTTTGACCAGTTGCAGATCGCGAATTTGCAGCCATTGGCCCGCGAAATTCTCAACCAACGCGCCGGCTTTGGGGTGCCGCAACATCCGTCGGACTTGGGTGCTCAGGTTCTTTCGCAAGGTGCCGCTTTCGGCTTGGGCGAAAAGCTCATCGTCCGGCATCGTGCTCCAGAGAAAGTAAGACAGCCGCGAGGCCAGGGCGAACTGGTTGACTGGGTGAACGGATTTCGGGTTGTCCGGTTCTGGTTGAATCTCCCCTCGGAACAAGAAATGAGGCGAAACCAGCACCGCCTCCAGGGCAATCTTGACGCCAGCCTCGAAGTTGTCGCCGCCCGCTTCAGCCCTCTCGAAGAGCTTGAGCAATCGGTTCAGCTCCGACTCGGCCACGGGTCTGCGGTAGGCTCGTTTGGCGAACTGCCCGATGATTTCCAGGGCGCACTCTCGTTTCGTTTCCGGGGTGGGCCGACGGAAGAAGATGCGCCGGTGCGTTTCCGGCAGCGGGTGGGGTGAGGTGTCCGTGACGATGGCGGCGTTCATGATTTTCTCGGCGGCCGCCAGATATTTCTCCAAGAGCACAGGGGGCAGCGAAAGCACATCGCCGATGTTGTCGAAACCGTACCCGGAATCGTCCGGAGGAAAGCTGTCGGCGGGCTGGAAATTCACCCCCACCAAGTCGCGAATGGTGTTGTTGTACTCCGCCCGATTGAGACGGCGAATCGTCACCCGGCCCGGGTCGGGATTCGCGCAGTCCATGCGAAAAATGTCGGATTCGATCCAGCCGGTCATCCGGTCCCGCTCGCTCTCGGTGGGCTGAGGCTTTTTCTCGGGAGGCATGACGTGATTGCGCACATTGCTGAGGATCTTTTCCCAAGTTCGGCGGTCTTGCAGAAGCGCGGCTTCGTCGGGATAAACATCCAGGGCAAGATCGCCTTTCTTCATGCCGCCGCCGTGGCAGTCGTAACAGTACTGCTCCAATAACGGTTTCACGGAATTGGTGAAACTCATCGGGCTGGACGGCGTCGGAGCGAGGCTTGGCGTGGACCGGAGATCTTCGGCGAATCCAAGAATCAGGCTGCTCGCCAGGAGGGCTGATCCGATCAGGACGAAGTCGTGATTTGAACGCATGTGCTTGTCCTATCGCTAATCGTCTTCCCGGCGACTGTCCACCCCTTTTTTGAAAGGTGTGGCGGATCCTCGCTCAGGGTGGAGATGCTGCCGTCTGGTCGGCGAGAAGGCGTCCCGGAGGAAATGAGGGCGGGTTCGGTGCATTGAGCACACGCCACGGTTCCCGGCTCTAACACGAAAGGGCTGGGTTTCTCCACCCGGGTAGTGGAGAGCCAGAACCTTCCGTCGGAGTGACCCCCTTTTGCTGCGGGACGATTACTTCCTTGCGAGACCGGCCATTGCCTGTTGGATTGAAGACAACGCTTGGTCCCGGAAAACTCAGATGCTCACAATCCCCTTGATGCTATTGGGTGGAAAGATGGTCGGGGCGGTGAGATTTGAATCTATAACCGCGGTTTCGGCATAATTCGGTCCAAACGCTGTTCAAGCGCTCTGTTATTGGGTGAAACGACGTTTTAGCCTTTTGTTGCGTTCGTTGTCGGACCACCCGAAAGCGAATCTCTTGTGTTAGGATTTGTTAGGATTCTCCCACTTCGCGGCTTCGTCTCACCAGCCAGATTTTCACGGTTGCTTGCACCGGGGCCAGTCGAAACCGGTCCCTCCAGATTGTCCAGGGAATCTCTGATTGCTCGGATGAAATTGGAGTCGTGAGTCAACTGACCGCAGATCTTGTTGTGGCGTTCTCGCACGTGATTGCCTGGTCACGGGACAGGTGCAAGAGCGCTGCGGAGAATAGACCACATTCCGCTGTCATAGGCGGAAGTCAGAATATCTGGTCTTCGATCACCATCCAGATCCGCAATCACGACGCATCCCACGTAACCGACGTTAGGCGACAGATCAACACGGGCAGCAAACGAAGACGCATTAAGACTCCCGATGCTGCTGAGATTCTTGAAGATCGACAATTGCTGGCTATTGAAGTTCCCAACCACGAGATCTGGTTTTCCGTCCCCATCCAGATCGCCTAACGCGGCGGAACGCGCATAATTTAGAGCCGTCAGGCTAAACCGTGGCTCAAACGAAATTGCACCATTGGTTGACGTGTTGCGGAACAGGATGACGACCGTTCCCAATGTCGGAGCAATAAGATCAGGGCGACCATCGCCGTCAAGATCAGCCGAAAAAACATCATAAAGCGATGGGCCTCCGAGATCCAAATCCGACTTTGCAGCGAAACTGAGGCTTCCGCCTGTGCTTGTGTTGCGCAATATCGAGAGACTCCCCGCTCCATTACCCACGACTAAATCCGGTTTACCATCCCCATCCAAGTCGCTCACAGTTAGACCCTCGTTTCCCGATACCGTAGTCAAGTCGAGTTTAGGTGCAAAACTGAGGGCTCCCATAGAACTGGTATTGCGCAGGACGGAAACCCAACTCGAATACACGTTCCCAACGACCAATTCTGGTTTGCCGTCACCATCCAGATCACAGGCCGCTATCGAGTGGGAGACAAACGCATCGATCGAGTTGACACCGGAGGCAAACGTCGGGTTGCCGACGCTGCCGGTATTTCGGAATATCGATACCTTCTGAGCACTACCGCTGTAGTAAACCACCGCGATATCCTGTTTGCCATCGCCATCCAGATCGGCAATAACTAAGTCAGACGGTCGAACATCCGTCGAAATCGTCGAAGTTACGAACGAAGCCCGGCTGAGCGGGCCGCCAGTGCTTACGTTTCGATAGACTGTTAGACTGCTGCCTTGGGTGTTCGCAGACACCACATCTGGTCTGCCATCTCCGTCTAGGTCTCCCACGGCTATCTTGCTCGGATTTGACTCTGCAAAGTCGATCTTCGTCGGGAATGTGCCCGCATCGATAAGTCGGCTGCTCTCGAAAGTCACGACGAATGACGCGCGTGAATACGCAGTGAGGCCTGCAACCGTAACGCTCACAGGAGCGTAGGTCGCCCCAGGTGGAACGGTCACGGTCAGGCTGGAGGTGGCAGCAGAAGTGACGATCGCCTTCACAGCGCCAAAACAGACGATGTTGGCGGCGGGCGGCAGGCCGAAGTTCGAACCGCGAATGACGACGGTGGATCCGATATCGCCAGAACTGGTGCTAAGGAACGGTGCAAGAATTAATTCCGATTTTGTGTGGGCGAAAGTGTGTAGT
>CAYHFE010000218.1:0-11250 GCA_964355375.1 uncultured Verrucomicrobiota bacterium | reverse complement strand
TGAACCTGCGGTGGGGTGAGACTCGGTCGAACCCTGACTTTCTCGCCGACCAAGATTTCAGGGCTCGACGGAGTCTCGCCCCACCCTGGGAACAAACCGTCCCGCCCCGATTCGCGAGCTCGGCATTAAGAAAGGCCGAGAGTACTGAACCGAAATTCACGCCGCCGACGGCCGCTCATGCGCTCGGACACCAGGCCGAAGTTTGCAGGTGCAGAATCTTGTCCACGACGGCCGAAAAGTCGGTCAGGACGGAGTCGTGGTGGCCATTGCCATTCCATGGAGAGCGCACCAGCAGCGAGGTGCATCCGGTCACATGAGCGGCTTGGGCATCCTGCCATTTGTCGCTCACGACAAAGCATCGATCCAGATCCAAGTGCCACTTGAAGGCGGCTTCGATGAGCAAGCCCGGCTTGGGCCTGCGACACGGACACCGGTCGGTCTCATCATGCGGGCAAAGAAAAATGTCATCGATCGGCAATTGGCGGCGGAGCAGGACGTGCATCAGATCCAACTCCCGACGCGATTGGTAACCGCGAGTCAGACCGGGCTGGTTGGTGGTCACCAGCAGGAGAAAGCCTGCCGCTTTCAGTTTGCGGAGCGGACCTGCCGTCTCGGTTTTGGGGAAGAACTCATCGAGTGTCAGTGGGGTCACCTGATATCGTGTCTCGACTCGCGCCCGATTCAAAATGCCATCTCGTTCGAAAAAGACTGCTGATCTCATGGGAATCTCCCAAGCAGGAAGCTGGCCGGGTTCAGCCATTCGAGCAAAGGCGCGTGTTTATTGGGGAATTTCCAAGCGGTCGCAGATGTGAGACGAGAATGGCTTCCAAAAAATGAAAACGCCGCTGTCCTGCATTCATCCACCACAGAATCCCGCCGCCTGCCCAATCCACGCTTCGCTATTGGATCAAATCCCTGGCATTGCGAACGCGGTTCTCCATCTCTTTGACGATCGGCAAAGCGCGCGCGACGGCGTTTTGTTCGGTTTGACCAAAAAACGAAGGCATGGAGAGATAAACCGCGGCCACGGTCTCCCCGTTTCGGTCATGAAGAGGCAGGGTGACAGTGGCCGTGTGAAGGGTTTTGCCGTAGTAGATGGAATCGTTGGCCATCACGTCGCGCTCCACCTTTTCGCCGCGGTTGCCGACTTCCTTCTCCTCCTTGCTGGCGATGACGCGCGGGGCCGGCTGGCCTTTTTCGAGGGCATAGATCCTCAGTCCGAGGAGACGCGGGTACTTTTGCATCATCTCCTTGACCAGAACCTTGGCCAGGGTTTCGCGCGGCGTGTAGGTCACTTTCGTGTCCACGAAATAGGCACTCGAGTCTGATTTCGTCCAAAAACCGATCTTGCCGACGGTGAATGTATTGTCGGTCAGCGCGGGGAAGAGCTCCTTTCCATTGAGCAAACACCGAATGCGATTCCCCTGGCATTCCACGGTCAGGGAATGCCAGACCCCTTTCGGGATCTCCACCTCCGGTCCAATGGGTGGGCTGCGCGTGCCGTTGACCAGTTTGAAGAAGCGGAAGGTGTTGCCCAGTGAACTGGCCCGGACGTAATAGTAGTTCTTCTCGTCCTGAATGCGAAAAGCCAATCCAGCCATCTGCTCGATCACGCCGCGGACGTTCTTGAATCGGGTCGTCAGCGTGAAATCTCCGAAGGACTCGCCCTCATAAATGAACAGCGGAAATCGCTCATCGGTCGGGTCGGTGGAGATTTGCGCGAGCACCCGCCTCTTGGTCAGCACCGGCGAACTCGCCGTCAGGCGCTCGAGGGTGGGCGGGACCTCATCCTCGATAATCTTCCACTCGCCGGGTTTGCCCTCGCCCGATAAGGCGGAGCGAAACCCCGGAGGCGATTCGTTCACAGGATACTGGCTGAAATTGAATTCCAGCTCGGCCGCCGAAACTTCAATCGCGGCGAGCGCACAGACCAACCGAATAATCCGATGTAACATGGGGGCCAAAGCTAGCAAAATCACGCCCCACGACAAGCGTTAGTGCCAACAGCGTTAGTGCCAACAGTTGAGCAATTCTCATTTTGACTCAGGACACTGTCCGTTCCACGCAGGTCGTCCCGGCTTCAGCCGGTTTTCACGTGGCGACCGGCTGAAGCCGGGACTACATGCTTGTCAAAATGAGAATCGCTCCAACCGTAACCCCCATCCTTGACCAACTCATCCAGGTCCCTCTACCATCCCTGCCGAACTCCGACAACCCAACACCACGCTGTGATGCGCGCCCTTCGGATCTACTGGCCCGGCTTGATCAACGACGATCTTGGCCGGCCTGGGCCGCAGTCTGTGCCTCGCTGATTTCAATCGACACTCGGAATTCAACCACCATGAACAAGACCATTAAACAGAGTCTGGCCGAAGGCGAGGTCGTGCGGGTGATGTTTCTCGGCGCCCTGGCCAGCCCCAAGTTGGTCGAAATTGCCGGACTCGTCGGCGGCCTCGATGGGGTCTGGTTTGACCAAGAGCACTCGGCCATTGCCCATCGTGAACTGGAAACACTGCTGATCGCCTGTCGTGCAGCCCGCCTCCCTGCGTTTGTCCGGCTGGCTCCGACCGATTACGCGACGGTCATGCGTCCCATGGAGGCCGGCGCGGAAGGCATCATGGCCGCGCAGATCCGCACCGTGGAGCAAGTCACACAGATCGTCGATTGGGCGAAGTATCCGCCGCAAGGAACGCGCGGGCTTTTTCTGGGGAACTACGAAGCCGGTTACGCCACGGCTGACCAGGGGTTGCATATCGACCGGGCCAATCGGGATCGCTGGCTGGCCATCCAGATTGAGACGCCGGAAGCGGTGGAAAACGTCGATCAAATTGCCGCCGTGAGCGGAGTGGATTGCCTTTTCGTCGGCCCCGGCGATCTAGCCTGCACCTTGGGAGTTCCCGGACAAGTCATGCATCCCAAATGCCTCGCGGCGCTGGAGCGCGTGGCCGCGGTCTGCAAAGCCGCGGGGAAGCCGTGGGGTGTGCTCACTCGCGGCGCTGAACACGCCGCCAAATGCCGGGAGTTGGGCTGCCAGCTTTTCAGCCTGGTGGGTGATCTCGATTTGATCCACCGCGGTTTCCAGGCGACCCGGCAGCTCTACCCTGATTTTCTTTAGGGTGAACGTTTTTCCTCCTTTCTTATCCGTGTCCATGCCAGATCGGCTCAAGCCCGCCTTCGACAGAGCAACACTCATTTTGGCACGGCGGGAGTTTCGGCTCCAGCCATTCTCCAGGTGAAAACCGGCTGAAGCTGGAACGTCAAACGTCGAACGAACCGTGTCCCGGGCCCAAATGAGACTGGCCGCCTGCGACACCCTGCGATTGACTTCGGACACTGCCGGTGACCTACTCCCCGTGGACACTGTTGAACCGACGCTCGCGTATGATTCATGGACTCGACCAAATCACCTTTGGTGAACTCAAGAGCAGCGACAAACTGATCACGACCTTCCGGGAGAAGCTTCACACGTTGAATGCGTCCAAGTTTACCGACGAACTCCTCGCGATCCGGGTCAATCTCTTGATCGACCTCTTGCGCGAAACCCTGCTCGACCGTTATCAGGCGTTGTCGATTCGAGCGTTTGCACATATCGCGGTCGCGCTGGATTACTTCCTGGTGTTGAGCGAGGAGGGAGGCATTCCGGATTCTCTGCCGCACGGATTCTCGGACGATCTCAAGGTTGTGGATCAAGTCTGCCAGAAATTCCAAAAGGAGATTGTGGTCTTCAAGGAATGGAAGGCGCGACAGCCCAAGGACCATTTGTGGTGAGTTGAACCGCCCACGATCTGACCGGCCAACAAGGCGGACCCGGTCGATGATCCGATCCGCAGGAGGTCGAATCTCCCCAACTCAGCCTTCCGGGGTGTCGAGGATGATCTGCAATCGCCGACGGAGCTCCGGCTCCAACGACTCGATCCAGGAGGCATCCACCAGACCGACCTCAATCAGATCGCGCACATGAGTTCGGTCCTTGTCGCGAAATGCCGCCAGTTTCATCCGCACCAATCCCTCCAGCGTAATCAATCGAAACTGGTCCGCCAGTTCCGCCTCGGTCACATCCGGTGCGGGCACCGGACTGTCGGGACGAACTTTCTCTGACGCAAAAACGACGCGGACGGCGTCTCGGGCACTCGCTGCGGAACCGTCCAGAAAAAAAATCGAGGCCACCCGGCTGGCCGAGGCTGGCTGCTCGACGATAAACAAATCCCACCGCTTCGAGCGCGCGGCGGGCCGCGGGCAGATCAGCGCGACGGAGGAGAATGTCAACGTCCCGGGTATTGCGGACGGCGGATTCGTCCACTCGTGAGACCCAGGCGGCCACCGCATTGCCGCCGGCGACCGCATAAGGAACGTTCGATGCCTCTAGCGCTCGAGCCGCCCGAAGCAAACGGTCCCGGATCTTTTCCACAGCGCGAATCATACGCCGCCATTCCACTGGTGCAAGAGCCGCCCCGGTCTTCATAACCTATGCATGACTCACAGGTTCGTTGGGCTTCTTCGCCGAATCCCCAGGGGATTCCACCGTGCGACTTGTGGGTCATGGACTGCATCGTGACCGTCGCTCTATCAGAAGGGCTGAATCCTGGCCAGCGAACAAAGAACCGTCCCAGCAGTTCTCATTTTGACTCAGGACACTGCCCGTTCCACGCAGGTAGTCCCGGCTTCAGCCGGTTTTCACGTGGCGACCGGCTGAAGCCGGGACTGCATACTTGTCAAAATGAGAACTGCTGGAACCGTCCATCGCCCAACCGCGTCGCTTCGACTGGGCAAGTGAACCGGCCTGTGATCCACTCGGGTTGACGCAGATCAAAGTCGCCGAACTCCACCTCTGATACTTCCTCCGTATGCCAAACCGCCCGCCTCGGACGGCGAGTCAATCCATTGAGAGCTCGCTCCCCCATGACACCAAGCGCCAAATTGGACTGGCCAGCGCGACCGCTCTGGTCGTGGCCAACATGGTGGGCACCGGCGTCTTCACTACGAGCGGTTTCTTGCTCGCAGATTTGCGTTCACCCGGGTTGGTTGTGCTGGCGTGGGCGGTCGGCGGAGTGATGGCCGCGTTGGGCGCCTTATGCTACGGAGCCTTGGCCCGACGGATTCCTGAATCGGGCGGCGAGTACTTCTTTCTCTCCCGCACGCTCCATCCAGCCGCCGGCTATGTCGCCGGGTGGATTTCCCTGCTCGTCGGTTTTTCGGCGCCCCTCGCGGCCGCGGCCTTTGCCTTTGGACAATACGCCAAACCGTGGCTGGAAAATTGCCCCGCGCCGGTGAGCGGATCGTTGTTGGTCCTACTCTTTGCCGGATTGCACGCGGCCGACGTGCGGCGCGGAACGTTCGTGCAGGATTGGGCGGTGCTTTTGAAAGTGACTCTGATTATCGCTTTCGCCGGATACGCGTTAACGCGTCTCCCGTCTCTCCCGCCGACATTGTCGTCCGGCGTTCCGATCTCGGTATTTGGCGTGTCGCTGGTCTGGATTTCATTCAGTTACTCCGGCTGGAACGCGGCGGTTTACATCGGCGGCGAAGTGCGCGATCCCGAGCGGAATCTGCCTCGATCGCTCTTGCTCGGCGTTGGTCTCGTGACCGTCCTGTATCTGGCTTTGAACACGGCCTTTGTTTATTCGGCTCCAATCGCGGAGCTGGCCGGCAAGCTCGAGATCGGGCGCGTCGCGGCTCAGGCGTTGGGTGGCCCGCGGGCCGCCGCCGCCGTCACGATCATCGTCAGCTTGGCGTTGGTCAGCTCGGTGTCGTCGATGGTGATGGCGGGTCCGCGGGTTTATGCCAAGATGGCGGCGGACGGATATCTTCCGCGCTGGTTGGAAGCCGGACAAGGACCGCCGCGGGCAGCGATTGCCCTGCAAACGTTGCTCACATTGACGCTCCTTTGGAGCTCTTCGTTTGAGAGTCTGCTGACTTACATTGGTTTCACCCTCGGTATCTGCACGGCCGCGACCGTGCTGGGCTTGATCGTCCTGCGTTGGCGCGAGGGCCCACAACTGCCTGTTCCCGGATGGCCCTGGGTCCCGACGCTCTTTCTGCTGAGTGTGACGGCGATGACGGTTTTCACGATCCTGCGCAAACCCAAGGAAAGTCTGGTTGGATTGGCCACGATGGCGGCGGGATGGCTCGCCTGGTGGTGGAGCCAAAGACGGCTCCGAGCATGATTTCCTCTTGACGGACTCCTCTTCCACGGAAGACTGGCGGCATGCCGGACAACACAAAACCCGCGTGGCGGTTTGTCTCCTTTGCGGAAACGGAGCTTGAACATCTCCCGGGGAAGACGCACCACTGGTACTTCCGCCCGGGGATGGTTCGCGAGACGGACTTTCTGTTTGTTCGCGCCCACTTGCCGCCGGGTGAAGCCCACCGCTTCCATTTCCATCCGAAAATGGAGGAGATGCTCTATATCCTTGCCGGCACGGCCGAACAATGGGTGGAGCGCGAGCGTCGGATCATGAATCCCGGGGATGCCCTATACCTTCCCGCCGGGATCGTCCACGGCACCTACAACGCCAATACCGAGCCGTTGGCTTTCCTGGCGGTGCTATCGCCGGCTTCCAGCGGCGAACCAGTCACGATCGAAGTCAGCGATCAGGAACCGTGGAAATCATTGCGGACGTAACCCGGGAGCCGGATGAAAACGCTGCACGCTTATTTGACGCGACAGGTTTTGGCGACCCTCTGCTTGACCGTGGCGGTGTTCACCTTCGTCCTGCTTCTCGGCAACGTGCTCAAGGAGATCATGACTCTCCTGGTCAATGGCCAGGCCTCGTTCGGCGCGGTCTGCCAAGCCGTCGTCCTGCTCATTCCCTTCGTCATGATCTTCGCCTTGCCCATGGGGATGTTGACCGCGACTTTGTTGGTGTTCGGGAGATTCAGCGCCGACCAGGAGTTGACGGCCGCCCGAGCCGGCGGAGTGAGTTTGTTGGCCCTGATCACCCCCATCCTCATCTTGAGCGCCGCGCTGAGCCTGCTCTGCGCAGTCTTCAATCTCGAGATCGCTCCCCGCTCGCGCATGGCCTACAAGGCTCTGCTCTTCCGTCTTGGTTTTGAACGGCCGGGCGAACTGCTGCCCGAGGGACGTTTCGTCGATGATATCCCCGGCTGCATCGTGTTTGTGCGGAAACGGGACGGAGACCGCTTGAAAGATGTTTGGTACTACAAGTTGGAAGGAAATGAGATCGCCGCCCGCGTCAGCGCACCCGCGGGCCGATTGCTGACAGATTCGTCCACCCGGACCGTCCAACTCTTCCTGACCAATGCCATCATGGAGCAACGTCGGCGAATCCGTGTGAAAATCCCCTCGACCGAACCACCCTCGCCGCAGACCAATCTCCTCGCGGCCACGTCGGAGATGCCCAACACCAATGCGGCGGTCATCCTCCCGTTGCCGAACGGAGACTTGAGTCCGACCAACTCGACCGCGCCATCTCCCCAAGAGAAAACCACGGAACGAGTGGAGTGGGAATCGCTGTTCATGACGACGTTCGAAAGTGATCCGATCGAGTTGAGCTCAAAGAATCAAGGTGAGATCAAGCCCAAGCTCAGCGAAATGACGTTTCGTCAACTCCGCGCCGAGATCAACAAACGGGAGCGACAGAAAGTGGACGCGACGCCGGCCTTGGTCCAGTTGCATCGCCAGGTGGCGTTTTCGTTTGCCAGCATCGGTTTCACTCTGATTGGGATCCCTCTCGGCATCCGCGCGCATCGCCGCGAAACGTCGATCGGCGTGGCGCTCGCTCTTATTTTGGTGCTGATTTACTACAGTTTTTTCATCTTGGGACAAGCGCTGGAAACCCGGCCCGAACTCGCTCCCCATCTCATCCTCTGGCTCCCGAACTTTATCTTCCAAGCGGTCGGCGCCGTGCTGCTTTGGCGCGCCAATCGCGTCGGATGAGCCGCCGTCCGGCCTGAAGTTCGCGACTTCCGGGAACGCGGCCGGCGCACTTAGCCGTAAGTATGCCAAACGGCTTTCTGTCACGAACACAGCCAGTTCAAATCCGGCGCGCTGGTCGATCCGAATTCCAACCGAGAGCAGCCGATGTCCAGTTGGCCCAACTCCCGCGGTTCCGCGCGATTCGTCGCTCCCAGGGGCAGAGAAGCGGGACGCAGAACTCGGCGTCGATCATTCAGCAGATGCCTTACTGTGGCGGTCGGCGGCAAGATCACCGGTCGTGGAATCACGGTTTCGTCTTCGGGCGGTCGCGACCGTGCTGATTCAAGGCCGCCAACTCACGACGTTGCCAGGCGCCTCTTCGTTCAGTTCGGGGCGGTCCAGCCCATGCGATTGGCCCATCTCGGAACGCCGTGAACGATGATCAGAAAGACGCGATTGTGCCGGACTAACCGGGCAGGTAACAGCGCCGCCCCAGTCGGCTGTCCGCAAGCCGTAACTCCACATCTTGCGCCAAACCTCCGGCCCTAAAGTCCGAGGGAATCGCGTTGCGGAGACGCCCCGTGGCGCGAAGCGATGGATTGAAACGTCGTCACTCTGGGTGTGCCAGTGAACAAGCGGCGGGTGTGGCCATCCAGCGGTTAGCCAAGGCAGACGGAGTTTCGGGGAGTAAAGACCCGCGCCAGAAACATTCCTGTAACGAACTCCATTTCCAGGCGGTGGACCGGCAGAAAGGAAAGTTCCGCTCGTGGTTGCTGGCGTCGATGGGTCATTTCCTCAGCAACGAATGGGCCCGGCGCAAGACGGAGAAGCGCGGTGGCAAGGTCGCCTTTCTCTCGCTGGACACCGCCGACGGGGAGACGCGCTACCATCGCGAACCAGCGCATGGGTTGACGCCGGAAAGAATCTATGAGCGCCGCTGGGCGCTGACCCTGCTGGAAAAAGTCCTGGCCGACTTGCAGGCGGAATCCGCTGCCGACGGCAAGACCGCGCTGTTCGATGCGTTGCAGGTCCACCGGTCCGGCCACCGCGCACCCAACGCTTACGCCCAGTCCGCCGCGAACCTCGACATGACGGAAGGGGCTGTGCGCATCGCGGTTTTCCGGCTGCGACGGAGGCTGGCCGAGATGCTGCGCGAAGAAATTGTGAAGACGGTGGCCAGCCCGGCGGAGATCGACGAGGAGATTCGCCACCTCTTCGCGGCCTTGAGTTCCTGACTTTCCAGGCTTCTGGAACCCGGAGAGATTTCGGGCAGGTTTCTCACAGCCATACCCAATCGACAAAGAAGGCAGCATTCAGGCCCCGGCCGCGCCGGGCTTGGGCATCGAGTGGGATCGGAATTTCTTCCAGAAGCACGGGCTGGGAATCGGGTGGGCGCATCTCGCGCGGACCGGCTATCCGGAGCATGAACCTTGGAACTGCAGTTCAGCCGAAAGAAACCAAAGAATGCGCTATGGTTGTTCCGACGCCGCTGTTCACCCGCCTGGTGAACGGCGCCAGCTTCAGAGTCTCGTTTCTTTCGGTATCTTTCGATCTTTTCGGCGATTCACAGAGTGTGGTTGGTCTTGATCGAGGGCGGGCCGATCAGCGCTGGAGTTTGACGACCAGATAGGGTGTTTCCTTTTCCAGATCCGGATGGATTCGACCGTTCCCTTGGTTATCCATGGCTTCGATGAAATACATCAGGTCCCAGGTCGCCACGATGTCTTCCGCCGGGATCACGGCTCGGTACTGCCCGGCGGCACCGAAGGGGAGCATCGGCAACGTGCGATAGTTCTGGTGTTGGTTCACGCTGCGGTAGCGGAGACGGACCCATTTGACACCGGACGGATCGCGCACTGCGGCAGTGACGGCCAGCGGCTGGCCGGCGGGCGCCGTGGTAACAGGCTGATGAATTACCAGAGGCGCTGCGCTGTCACCGGTCGTGGTGGCAGGCCGGTATCGTGGCGCCGTCTTGGGTTCGCCGGTGGACTGGAGGTCGCGGCGCTGCCGCTCGAGCGCGGCCAGACCCTTTTCCAGGGCCGCCAGTTCATCCTTCCAGTGGCCACACAAACTCGCACCACGCACGCCCATCATCAGGTCTTCGGCGTAGAAATCGCCCGCCGCGACCACGAGCTGCCGCCAGGCATCCATGGCGTTGCGCTCGTAACGGATGGCATCGTCGAGCGCTTGGGAATCCTTGGTCCGGTCGAACAAGCGGTAGCTGACGGCGGCGGGGATTCTTCGTGCGTGGTAAAGGGCGAGGTTGGCAAGAATTTTAAGGTCCGTGACGGTGGAATCAAACTCACGGTTCCGGTGGTTGCCGATGCGCTTCTCGGCCTCGGTGATTTGCGCGGTGAGGTCAGAGGCGAGTTGGGCAAACCACCGGCTATTTTCGGGCGGCCGAATTTTCGCCGTCTCGCCGCCTTGGATCAACAACTGCGCTTCCTCATCGAAATTCGCGAATTGTTCGAGGTCGCTCCCCTCGGCCCGGGCGTAGGCGGGCAAGTCGCCGAGCCGCTGCTTCTCGGCCCAGCCGCGCGTCATCGGGAAAGATCCATAGGGATAACACGAGGCGACAATGCGTGGCAGAACCCGGCTGGCCTGATGCAGGCCATTTTCGAGGAAGGGCGCGGCCTCCTGACCAAACCGACGTTCGAACTCCCGGTGCCACGTTTCCGGCGGCGTCTCGGGATTGTAGCCGAGCCGGCCGAAGACCTGGAAAAAATGCCAGTAACGTTCGAATTCGTAATCGTAATAGCGGCGGGATGGCGCGAGGAGATCGAAGGGTTGGGCGTCGTGCGGCTGGGCCTCCATCTTCGTGCAGAGCGGTTCGTTGACCTCGAAACCGTCGCCACCGTAGAGATGCGAGCTCGCGGCGAAGCGTCGGGCATAGTCCGGATCCGCCCACAGAAGCACGCGCGCCGTGCCGCCATTCCAAAGCCGCCAATGCATGTTGTAGCGCTGCGGATAACGGAGCATATCCGCGTAGGAATGGCGGCGGTCGAACTGATTCTGCTTGTTGATGTGCGTGGGATGAAACGGAAGCCCCATCTGCTCCATCCAGTATTTGGTGGTGATACGAAACGGCACTCCCACATCCAAGGCGCTTTGGATCACTGAATCCGGCAGCCCTTTGGCCCGCAAATCCAGGTGCAGATTCGGAGCCTGGGACTTCATCATCTGGAAAACGTCCCGCCAAAATCCTTCCTGTTCGTTATTCTTCAGGCCCGATTCGTCGTGCATCCGGAATTGAATGCCATCCAGGTCCGGCACCCGGCGCACGAATTCCGCCAGGGCCGTCTTGGTGTAAGAAACAAGGTTTTCGCCGGTCACGCCCCAGACCAGGCCGGGGCTCGGTTTCTTCGTCGCATCGT
>CAYHFE010000217.1:0-11272 GCA_964355375.1 uncultured Verrucomicrobiota bacterium | reverse complement strand
TGTAGTCCCGGCTTCAGCCGGTTTTCATGTGGCGACCGGCTGAAGCCGGGACTACCTCCTTGTCAAAATGAGAACTGCTGACGAGATCCTCGTGACATCCGCTTCTGCGAGAAACGCGAATTCTCCGATCGGCTCCCCGGGATCTCGACCCGCGCCGAGAAAACTCCCCCGGCTTTTTCTTGTTCCGCAAGCTTGAGAGGACTACGGTCGGTCACGTGGTAAGAAAGCGATTCTCGGTCAAATTCAATGGAGGGATGCCCATGCAAACAATGATTCGAACGAGCCTGTTTCTGCTCCTGGTGAGCGGGTGTTTTATGATCGTGGGTTCCGGTCAGAACACGCCCGGAACCGCCGCCATCGCTCTTCCCAGCCCGCAGATCTGGCCGTCCGTGGCCTGCACAGTGGAGGAACTCGCCCGGTTGCGACAAGCCTTCCGAGGCGCCGGACCAGAACACGACGTGGTCGCCCGACAAGTCAACTCGGCCGATGCGGCCTTGAGACGCGAGGTCGTGTTTCCGCCCGAAGGCGGACAGCATAATCAGTGGTACCAGTGCGACCCCTGCCAACTGGCGCTGGAAACGATCGACGCGACCCATCATCGCTGCCCGAAATGCCGGGAGGTTTACCGGGGCTATCCCTACGACAATGTCATCTACAGCCGGATGCACAGCCGCCTGACCCAAGATCTCTCCGCCTGCGCTTGGGCGTACGCGTTGACCGATGATCAGAAATACGCCCGGCGGGCTCGCGAGATCCTGGTCGGATACTCGGAGCGCTACGCCAAATACCCGTATCACAGCGCCAACATGGGCAAACTCACCGACCCGCCGAGCCAGTCCGGCGGCCATGTGTTTGAGCAAACGCTCAACGAGGCCAGTTGGATCGCCCAAGTGGGCGAAGCTTATGATTTGGCCCGAAAGTCAGAGCTTGTCTCGGCGCAGGATCATCGGGCGATTCGGGAGGATCTTCTGCTGAAAGTCTATGAGAATATCGCCAAGCACAAAGCGGGGAAAAGCAACTGGCAAACCTACCACAACGCGGCCTTTATGATGATCGGCGGAGTGCTCGACCGGGTGGACTTGATTCGACGGGCCATCGAGGACGCGCAGAACGGATTCTATTATCAAATGAAGGTCTCCGTGTTGCCCGGAGGGATGTGGTACGAGAATTCGTGGGGGTACCACTTTTACACGCTGGGGGCAGTCGAGCAGATCGTGGAAACGGCCCGGAGGTTGGGCATCGATCTCTACGCGACGCCGTCGGTCAAGGAAATGTACACAGTGGCGCTGGCCTACCGGATGGCGGATGGAACCTTGCCCCGTTTTGGCGATGCCACGACGACGCGGGTGCCCGGGAGCCGCTATGAAACGGCTTACCACCACTGGCGGGAGCCGGCGTTCTTGACGCTGCTGACCCAGCCTCCCACGTGGGATTCGGTGCTTCTCGGCCGAACCGAGCGACCCACGAAAGAAGCGGGCGCATCCACCAGCACGCTGCAAACGGGCGCTGGACATGCCCTTTTGCGCGTTGGCGCGGCGACGGCCGCATTCACCTTCGGGCCCTTTGGCGGTTTCCACGGACATTTCGACAAACTTTCCTTTGTCTATTTCAACCGGGGCCAAGAACTGGCCTACGACCCAGGGCGCGCGCGCAGCCAGGCCTACCGATTGCCCGTGCATAAGAACTGGTATCGAGCCACGACCAGCCACAATACCGTCCTGGTCGATCGCGTCTCCCAGGAAGGCGTCGAAGGCCAAGGCGAATTGTTCGTGGCCACGCCGGAGCTCTCAGCAACAGCGGCACACACGGACGCGGCCTATCCCGGCGTGTTGCATCGCCGGCTCTTGGTGTTGCGGCCGGGCTTTCTCATCGTCGCCGATGTGCTGACCGCGACCGATGGCAAGAGACATACCTTTGACTGGCTCTATCACAACCGGGGCGAAAGCGTTTCGTCCCCGGCGGCTCTTGGGGAAGCCACTCCACCCCAAGGACAGGGCTTTGAATATCTGCAAAACGTGCGGCGCGGCAACACGGACGGCCCGATCGAGTCCACCGTGACCACGGGCGCGGACCGGGTGAACGTCATTCTCAACAGCGAACCGGGCACTGGAGTGCTGGTGGGCACGGGAGTCGGCGAATCGGTTTTGGACCGCGTGCCGCTGGTGTTTGTGACTCGGGAGGGCAGCAGCGCGCGCTTTGCCGCGGTGATCGACCCGACTGGAGCGAGCGAGGCCGCAGAGGTCGCGAAGGTGGAGATCGAAGACCATGCGACCAGCGGCTACCTGATTCGGGTATTATTGCGGGCTGGGGGCGAGGAACTCTACGCTTACGATCCGCTCGGCGCCGCGCGAATCGTCGCGGGTCGAGACACCCACTCGAAGTTGCTTTGCCTGCGTCGGGAGAACAACCAGCCCTTCCAGGTGGTGGCAGAGGAAAGAACCTCAGCCGTTCAAAAAACGGCCGAGTGAAACCGCCTCGGGAATCTCAACGTGATTTTCGCGTAAATCGAACGATCCACTTCCACCTGGCGCGGTGTCAGGACGAAGGGCGTGTCCTCGAGGTGATGGTTGCGGTGGCGACTGCTTCCCCCCACGGCCAACTCAACGATTCAGAAGCGCCTGGCTGCAATTCAGAGCGAACCCTCTCAACGAGTGATCGCTCCGTCCCCACACGCCGTCTCATTCCATGGGCACCGCCTGTTTGCCAAGGTGAGACGGCCGGGTCGCGACCGGCTCGTTTCGCAGCAGTTCTCATTTTGACTCAGGACACGGTCCGTTCCACGCATGTAGTCCCGGCTTCAGCCGGTTTTCACGTGGCGACCGGCTGAAGCCGGGACTGCATACTCGTCAAAATGAGAATTGCTGGCTCTTTTCGGCTCAATGCTTGACAGGGCGAACCCTCGGAAACTAGTTTGAGCCGCGAAATCTCAGAGACTCCAGGCGTGCGGCCAGAGCTCTGTCCGCCCATTGCAGAAAGCGTTGTGAAAGCATACTTGAAGATTCGCCCTTGCCTCGTCGCGCTGTGCGTCCTCGGAGTCCGGCTGGCTCGGGCCGAACCCGGCGCCACGGCCGCTCCCGTCCAGTTCAATCGCGACATCCGCCCGCTCCTCTCCGACACCTGCTTTCCGTGCCATGGTCCCGACACCAAGAAGTTGAAGGGAGGGCTTCGGCTCGATTTGCGCGAGCTCGCCCTCAAGCCGGCCAAGTCCAAGCGCGTGGCCATCGTCCCGGGCCAACCCGACCAAAGCGAACTCATCGCCCGGATCCTCGCCACCAATGCCGACGACGTCATGCCGCCGCCCGAGTCACACAAAGCGTTGACGTCCGCGAAGAAAGAATTGCTTCGGCGCTGGATTGCCGAAGGGGCCGAATACCAGGGCCACTGGGCTTACCTCGCGCCCGTCAAAACGCCCGTGCCGGGGGTCGGCCGCGCCATCGATTTCCTGGTGCAAACGCGCCAGGAGGGACTCGGGCTGCGGACCTCGCCATCAGCCGATCGCCGCACTTTGGCCCGCCGACTTCACTTCGATCTGGCCGGGCTTCCGCCCCGGCCCCAGGAGCTGGACGCCTTCCAGAACGACCCCTCGCCGGACGCCTACGCCAAGAGGGTCGAGACGCTCCTGGCTTCGCCGCGATACGGAGAGCGCATGGCCATTGCCTGGCTGGATGTGGTGCGATTCGCCGACACCATCGGCTACCACTCCGATAATCCGCGGGCCATCTGGCCTTATCGCGATTACGTCATTCGATCGTTCAACGAGAACAAGCCGTTCGATCAGTTCACCCGGGAACAAATTGCCGGCGATCTTCTCCCCGGGAGCACGCAGGAACAAAAGGTCGGCTCCGCCTTCAATCGTCTGCTGCTCTCCACCGAGGAGGGCGGCGCTCAGCCCAAAGATTACGAAGCCCGCATGCTGACCGACCGCGTCCGGGCGGTGGCGACCATTTGGCTCGGTCAAACCATCGGCTGCAGCCAATGCCACGACCACAAATTCGATCCGATCACGATGCGGGATTTCTACTCCTTGGGCGCCTTTTTCGCCGATATCAAAGAACCGATCATCGGGCGCCGCGAGGACGGAGTGGTGGTGCCGGACTCACGACAGGCCCTCGAACTAGCCCGCCTGGAAGCCAAGGTCGCGCACGCCCAAAACGACTACGAAACGCCCCGCCCTGATTGGCAGAAGAACTGGGAAAAGTCCGTGCAGGAGATTCTGACCCACGAATCGCATTGGATCGTGCTCGCGCCGCACCGCGCCGTTTCCGCGGCTGGGGGCAAGTTGACCGTGGATCAGGACCAGATCATCACGAGTGAGCGCGACCCCCGCAACGGCAAGGACACCTACCGCATCTCGGTCAAAACCCATCTGAAAGGAATCACCGGGTTCCGCCTGGAAGCTCTCAGCGGCGGCCCGTTGCCGGCCCGCGGTCCCGGCCGCGGCGCCGAAGGGAACTTCGTCGTCACCGGCTTTCGTGTGGAAGACGCCCAAACCAACGAAATCGCCTTGGCCGAAGCCACCGCGACGTTCGAAACGGAGGAGTTCCCCGCCAGAGCGGTCTTGCACCCCGGCACCGACGGAAAGCCCGGCTGGTCCCCTCGCGCTCGCACCGGCGTCAACCAAGCCATCCATTTCACCACTCCGAAAGCCCTCGAGGGCGAGGGCCAGATGATGCTGACCTTCGTGATTCGACAGGATCAGGGCGGCAATCAGGTGCTCGGCCGATTTCGCCTTTCGGCCACGACTCTACCCGGAGGACGCAACGCAGACGCGACGGCTTGGCCACCGCCGGAGATCGTCCAGATTTTGCAACGGCCAGCCGAACAGCGCAGCGCCGAGCAAAAGGCTCTCATGGCCGTCTATCATCGAAGCTCCGCGCCCGAGCTCGCCGGATTGCACCGGCACCTGACCGAAGCGCGCCAGGCTCAAACGAATTTTGAAGCCACGCTGGCGCGCTGCTTGATCTCCGTGGCCCTGGACAAGCCGCGAACCGTGCGCATCCTGCCCCGCGGCAACTGGATGATCGAGACCGGCGATATCGTGCAGCCCGCCCTGCCCGCCTACCTGACGGCTCGTTCCCCCGCCGCCTCCGACCAGCGCCCCCTCAATCGACTGGACCTGGCCAATTGGCTGGTCGCCCGGGATAACCCGCTCACCGCCCGCGTGATCATGAACCGACTTTGGAAACAGTTCTTTGGCGTCGGGCTCTCGAAGGTGCTGGATGATTTCGGTGCCCAGGGCGAACCGCCGCTCAATCCGGCCTTGCTCGATTGGCTGGCCAGCGAATTCATGGAGAGCGGTTGGGACGTGAAGCACATGGTGCGACTGATCGTTCAGAGCCGCACTTACCAACAGGTTTCGACCGCCTCCACGGAGCTCCAAAGCCGCGACCCGGACAACCGCGAACTGGCTCGCCAAGGCCGCTGGCGGCTCGAGGCCGAGCTCGTGCGGGACAACGCCCTGGCCATTTCCGGATTGCTTGTGGGTAAGATCGGCGGCCCCAGCGTCAAACCTTACCAGCCCGACAGTTACTGGGAGAACCTGAATTTTCCGGTCCGGACCTACGAGGCCAGCCAGGGCGGCGATCAATATCGGCGCGGCCTCTACACGTGGTGGCAGCGCAGCTATGTTCATCCCAGCATGCTGGCCTTTGACGCGCCCAGCCGCGAAGAATGCGCGGCCGACCGCAACCGATCCAACATCCCGCAACAAGCGCTCGTCTTGCTCAACGATCCGAGTTATGTCGAGGCAGCCCGCGCCTTGGCCACGCGCATCCTCCAAGAGTGCCACGCGGACCCCAACGCCCGCATCACCTGGGCCTGGCGCGAGGCTTTGGCCCGCGCGCCGCAGGCCGACGAACTGGCGACGGTCCGCGCGTTGTTCGACAAACATCTTTCGGAATACGGGCGCGACCCGGCCGCGGCCGGAAAGCTGATCAGCGTCGGGACCTTGCCTCTGCCCCGCGGCGTCACCGCATCCGAACTGGCGGCCTGGACGAGTGTCGCTCGAGTCATCCTCAACCTCCACGAAACGATCACGCGAAGCTGAGCCGCGACTCTCGGGCTGGATTCGGGGAGCACACCCGCCCCCGCGGGTTTCGACCGGCACCCTCGCCGGTCGATGAAGGACGTCATTACAGAGGAGTCAATGGGATGGAAGACACCATGACCCTCACCCGCCCTGCGGGCACCCTCTCCCATCGGATGGGAGAGGGACGGGGTGAGGGCATCGTGTGTTCTATCCTGCGCACCCCTCAGTAAGTCCCCAAACAGCGGCCCGTCCGAACGCCTCAGCCGTAAGTAGTGCAGTTGAAATCGGTGGCGCGGCCAACTTGGCCGTGCTCGGCGGCCTGTCGGCCGAACGGGCAGGCAACTTGCCGCCGAGTCTGCCCCGGCAATTGGACTCACCGTTCCGTGGGATTTCTGGCGGCAAAGCCTGCGGGCTGGTCGCCCGCAGGAACGGGCAAGCGGCCCGTTCCACCCTGAACCCGACTGCACAAATACGGCTCAGAGTGGCCGACGAGAGCGCGCGGGCGCTGGCCGTTCAGCGAGGGTCAGCGTTCAGGCGTTCCTTCCGCCGTGATGGCGAGCAGGAATGGAGCGGCCGCCGTCTCCGTCGAGCTGAACTCCACCGAGGCGATCTCCTGATCCGGGCGTGGGTTGTCCCAAGCCCGATGATAGAGCCGAGCCGTGTTCCCTTGGGGCGTAACCCCAGTCCAAACGACTTGGGCGCGCTTGAGTTCCGGCTTGGCTTCAACCGGCCCCTGCCATTCCTCCAAATCTTCGCCGATCCGAATCGGGATGCTCTCGATCTGTCCATCCGCGAAATTGACCCGATACTGGCCGATGGTCGTGCCGCTGGCCACCGACCCACCCCAGCCCGTCCCGTGCAGAAAGTGCAATCGCTGACACCGACGTCGCACGGGAATGCCGGTCACGGCCCGCGGATAACCCGGCGCCCACTGGTGAATGGAGCGGCCCGCCAGTTGAATAATCCCGCGAACATCGTAGGTGACGTCGGCGAGTGGGAGAGTGCCCCGCGGCAGGCCGCGCAAATTATTGTTGGGATGGAGGATCGTGTGCCAGGGTGCGTCCGGCGAGGCATTGAAGAAATCCGACAGATCAATTTGATCGGGGCCGGCTCGGGCGTCGCGCGCGCCGATCGTGAGAGGCGACGGGCCAGTGGCGGCGGCCTCCGCCCGACGGTTCAGACGGAGCAAGACGTTGCGCCGGCCGACCGCGGCCAAGGCGAGCTCGGTCTCCTGCCCCGACAAGGACGCGACCCGTTCAAAGGCGCTCAAGGCGACCTCCAAGGCGTCCACTCGGGCGGCGATTCGACCTTTGTCCACGTAGAAGGCGGCGTTGTTGGTCAAGGCCAACTCCACCGTCTGAATCGTTTCCCACGCGCGCCGGACGTCGCTCAGTTCAAACCGTTTCGCCTGAGCCCACCGCCCTTCCGGCAAGCTCATCACCCAGCGGACAAACGGGTCTGAGTCGGACCAACTGCCGCTGCCGGCGGGCCGGGGCGCGACCACGAGCGCGATCATTCGCTGCCGCGCCGCGGACCGGTCGGGCGCGAATCTCAAGGCCTCGCGCAAGGATTCGAACGTGTTCTCCTCGACCAGCCGATCGATCATGTCCGCTTTGGCAATCAGCGAGGAAGGAGAGAGATTGCGGGTGCGCCGATTCGCAAAGAACCAACGGGCGAATCGTTCCCACGCATCGGCCGGGTGGGCGCGCACTTGCTGCCGTCGAACCGCCACGAGCTCGGCCGGCGAAACGAATTCAAACCCTTGCTCGACCACTCGCTGGCAAGCGACCGCTTCGGCGAGATCGGCCAGCCAGTCCGGGGCCGCCAACTCCACCTCCGGCACCTCCCAGAGAAAGGCGTCACCGTTTCCCTGGCCGGAGGCAATCCATCGACCGTTCGGCGACAACGCGGTCCGTGAAAACCGTCCGGTCTGCCGCAACGGCTCAGTCAGAGGCTGGCCAGTCCATCCGTCCCAGACCCGGGTGGAGCCGTCCAGGGAAGCGGTGGCCACCAGCTTCCCGTCCCGGCCGAACACCGCCATCCAAACCTCCCCCAAGTGCAGAATCGGTTCACCGAGAAGCTTCCCGGTGCGGGAATCCCAGATGCGGGCGCTGTTATCGCCCGACGCGGTCAAGACCCGGCTCCCGTCGGGACTGAACTCCGCCGAGCGCAGCCCCGAAGTATGTTTCAGCGGACGGCTCAATGGGATGCCCGTCCGGGCGTCCACAATGCGCGCCGTCATATCCGTTGACGCGGTGACGATGCGCTCGCCGTCCGGACTGAAATTGGCCGCGTAAACGCCGGCGCGGTGGGCCAGTGGATTTCCCACCGGTTGGCCAGTCCGGGCATTCCAGATGCGCATCGTGCCGTCGTCGGACGCCGTGACCACCTGCTGGCCGTCCGGACTGAAACGAGCCGACCACAGACGGCCGCGATGCCCCACGAATCGAACCTCGATCGTTCCCGTGGCCAGGTTCCAGAGAGCCGCCGTCGCATCGCGCGACCCGGTGATCACGCTCTGACCATCCGGGCTGAACTCGGCAAACTCCACCACGTTGGAATGACCTCGAAGAGAGGCCACGCGCTGGCCGGTGGCGGCATCCCAGACGACCGCGGATCGGTCGTGGGACGCCGTGACCACACGGGCGCCATCCGGAGAAAATCGTCCGTTCACAATCCAATTCGCATGCCGGAGGATGGGCGTCACCGGCTCTCCGGTCTGAGGATTCCACACCCGGGCCGTGCCATCCGTGGACCAGGTCAAAAGACGGCTCCCGGACGGATTGAAGGCCACGCCGCTGTCGCCATGGTTGCGGAAACTCAGCGGGATTTGTTCTCCCGATTGAATATCCCAGATCATCGCGGTGTGATCGATCGAGCCGGTGGCCACACGCTGCCCGTCCGGGCTGAAATCGGCCGTGACAATTCGGTTGTCGTGCCGGATCGGTTCGGTGAGGGTTTTCCCGGTGGTCAGATCCCAAATCCAAGCCGTGTTATCCCAACACGTCGTCAGCAGCCGACGCCCCTCGGGGCTGAAACGGACGAACTTCACGTTGGTGAAGTGCCGGAGCGGCGCCCCCAACGCCGCGCCGCTTTGGGTGTCCCAAACGGCGGCCGTCCCATCCCGCGAGGCCGTGGCCAGCCGCTGGCCGTCCGGGGAGAAGGCGCAGTACTCGATCACATCCTTATGCTGGACGGTGGCCCTGATCTGTCCCGAGGTCACGCCGAGAATCACGGCCTGTTTGTTGTAGGTGGAGGCCGCCATCAGACTGGCGTCGCGGTTGATTTCGATATCCGTGATTCGGGCGAGGGCCGCCGGAAGCGTCTTGGTCAAGACCCACCGCCCCTCGCCCAGGTCGCACACCTTGACTTGGCCATCGGAACCACCCACCACGGTCCGACGTCCGTCCGCGCTCACAGCCATGCTCAAACCGTGTCCCCGGCCAATTCCATGGGCCAAGGGCGGGAATCGCAAACGCCCGGCCAGAACATCCCAGACTCGCAGGAAATCTGCCGTCAGGGTGATGAGAGCCGTCCCGTCCTCGCTCAACTCGGAGAGCTTTACCCCATCCTCGTGCGCCATCGATGATCCGATTTGCTCGCCCGTCCGCGCATCCCAAATCCGCGCGGCCTTATCCGAAGAAGTGGTGTAAAGGCGGCGTCCATCCGGGCTGAAATGGACCAGATTGATTCCCCCAAAATGGCGCAAGGGGCTGCTCAAGGCCTGACCCGTTTCTGCATCCCAGATCCGAGCCACGCCATCGGCACTCGCCGTGGCCAGCGATCGTCCGTCCGAGCTAAACGCCACCGCGGTCACGGTGCTTTCCTGGCGAATCGGCGGGCACACGGGCAGCGGAAAACTCCGTTCCATCAGGACCGAGGCAATCCGGGCCGCCGCCACCCGGTTGGTCGGCTCTTTCCGCAACACGCTGGCCAAATGGGCCAGCGCTGAACTCACTTGATCATCCCGCAACAAATGATCGGCCTGTTGCAATTCCAACCGATTGACCGTCCGTTCGGCCCGTCGCCTTTCGCTTTCCTGGGCGTCGCGCGCCGCGGCAATCCGCACCGCCGCCACCGTCGAGCCCACCGCCACCGTGACCAGAAGCAAGAGCACGGTGGCGCCCAGCGTGGCCAAAGCGGGTTGGCGACGATACCAACGCCAGACATGCTCAGGCACGCCGATGCGTCGGGCGAGAATCGGCATCCCGTTCAAGAACCGCTCCAGTTCCTGCGTCAGCTCGCGCGCGCTGGCATACCGACGGGCCGGCTCCTTTTCCAGGCACTTCAAACAGATCGTCTCCAGATCGCGCGGAACTCCCGGATTGAGTAGTCGGGGTGAAACCGGCTCCGAAGCCAGGACCAACCGAAGCGTTTCGTGAAGTGAACCCGAGACGAACGGCGCCCGCCCCGTCAGCATGAAATAGAGAATGGCTCCGAGCGAGTAGATATCGCTGGCCGGGCCCATGGGACCGCAGGTGGAATCGGCTTGCTCGGGCGGCAGGTAGCCAGGGGTGCCCAGGACCTGGCCCGGCGCGGTTAGATCCGAGACCGCGCCGATATCCTTGGCCAATCCAAAGTCCGTAATCCGCGGCTCGCCGAACGGGTCGATCAACACGTTCGAAGGCTTCAGGTCGCGATGGAGAATTCCCTGGCCGTGCGCGTACTGAATCGCCTCGGCCAGGACTTTGAGGTAATCCGCCGCCCGCTTGGGAGGGAGCGGCCGTTCCCGCATGAGCTCGGCCAGATTTGGCCCCTCGACAAAATCCATCGAGAAGTACTGCACCCCGTCGTGTTCACCCACCTCATGGATGGCGACGATATTCGGATGTTGCAGGCGGGCCGAGGCAGCTGCTTCCGCGCGGAACCGCCTGACGTACTCCGGGCTGGCGAATTCTCCGGCCGAAAGAACTTTGACGGCGACGATCCTCCCCAGGCTTCGCTGTTTCGCCCGGTAAATCACTCCCATTCCGCCTCGGGCGACTTCCGACAGCAGATCGTAATCGCCAAACGATCGGGTGAGCAGCGGAGTGATGAAGTGAGTGGAGTCGCTCGAAGGCGCGGGCGGAGCCTCCAGACCATCGCTCAAGAGGCAGCGTGGGCACAGCTCACCAAAACCGACCGACGTCAGTTTATTCCCGCATTTCCGGCACGCCACCATCGCGATAATTCCGCCCGTTTTCCGTCTTTACGCCGTTGCGGCCGGAAAGTTACGGCCGGCCGAAAGGATCTTTTCCAGGTTCT
>CAYHFE010000216.1:0-11283 GCA_964355375.1 uncultured Verrucomicrobiota bacterium | reverse complement strand
CATTGATGGTCCGGGCGCTTCTCCTCGCCTATCCCTGGCGCCGGATTGATCCCGTCCCCTGGACTCCGCTCCGCCGACCGCTCGCGCAATGCAAGGTAGCCTTGGTTTCGAGCGCGGGTTTTGTTCTGCCCGACCAAGTCCCGTTCGACGAATCGATCCGGGGCGGCGACGTCACCTTTCGAGAGATTCCGGGCGATGCGGAGGTCGGACAACTGATCGAAACGCACCGGAGTGAGTCGTTCGACCACGCCGGAATCCGGCGCGATCCGAATCTGGCGTTTCCGCTCGACCGCCTGCGGGAGTTGGTCACATCTCGAAGAATCGGCGCACTCAATCGTCGGCACCTCTCGTTCATGGGTTCGATCACCGCGCCCGGCCGATTACTCCGCGATACCGCTCCCGCAGCCGTTCACGCCTTGGTTGAAGATCAGGTGGACGTTGCACTCCTCGTGCCGGTCTGACCGATGTGCAACCAGGCCGTGAGCCTGGTCGCAGCGGAGCTGGAGCGTCGCGGCATTTCGACGGTCGCGATCCAACTGCTGCGCGCGGTCGCGGAACGGGTCCGCCCGCCGCGGGCTCTCTTCGTCCCGTTCCGTCACGGATACCCGCTCGACGCGCCAGACGAAGCCGCTCGCCAGCACGCCGTCCTGGAGGCGGCGTTCCGGATGATCGAGGATTCCGCCCTCAAACCGCCAGCCCTGATTGATTTCGCGCCCGGCTAATCGACCTTGCCGGTGGCGGCCCACTCGCATCCGCGTTGGATGATGGCGCGGATGGAGGGGTGTTCCAGCGCTTTCGCATCATGGCCAAAGGCCTCGTGGAAGACGCGGCCCTGGCCGTAGCTCAAGGTGAAGACAAGAGGCTCCGTCTTCTTGCTCCAGTCGGAATCGGCCTCGGCCAAGACGTGGATCGGAGCATCGCCCTGCAGTTTGGCGTACAGTTCATCATCAGCCTGGAAGTCCTCCAAACCCTTCGTGATGGGATTGGCGTTGTCCTTGATCTTCACCTTGAACTGGCTGCGGGGGCCATGGCCGGAGGATCCCATCACCCAATAGCGACCGCACATTTTCTTGAACTCCGCCCATTCCTTGAACGAAGCGCTCGCCAAATGAGAAACGACAAAGCCTTTGCCGGCTTTGACAAAGTTCGACAGATTGCTCTTGGCTGTCTCGCTCAGCGTCGGCGTTTTGGCGTTGTACAACGCGAGAAAGACCACGTCATACCGGGCCAGACTGGCGGACGATTCCAGAATTCCGGGGTCTTCGCACACCCTCACTTCAAACTTCGGCGACGCCGAGAGGAGATCGCGAGTCGCCGCGGACACCTGCCGCCAATTGTGCGACGGTGACACGTCATCGCCCGTCAACAGCAAGATCTTGATCTTGGCCGCGGCATCAGCCGCCTCCGTCGTCGTCCCAAACACCACCAACGCTAACCCAATCAGGACCGCACTCAATTTCCGCATAACCATAATCCTTTCCAAGGAACAGGGTTTCGTCTCGAAGACACCCTCCCGGTTAGCCTGTCTTCTCACCCTGAGGTCATCATGAGTGATGCTTCTCGATGGAGTCAAGGGGCATCTCCAGGTCGCCAGCAGTTCTCATTTTGACAAGTATGCAGTCCCGGCTTCAGCCGGTCGCCACGTGAAAACCGGCTGAAGCCGGGACTACATGCGGGGAACGGACAGTGTCCTGAGTCAAAATGAGAACTGCTGCCACGTCGCCGGTTCGGTGTTGATTTGGCAACCGGTCCGACTAATGTGGCGAGGTCCGACGAAAACAAAACTCAACCCTGGAAGACGATGAAAATACTTGCCGCGCTGCTTGCAGTTGGGTCGATGACCGTTTGGTCCAACGCGCAGATGAAGGACCCGATCCCACTCTGGCCGGACGGGGCGCCGGGAGCTTTGGGCAACGAGGCCAAGGACATTCCGACCCTCACGCTCTATTTAGCGGAGGCGACTTCGGCTTCAGGGGCCGCGATCGTGATTTGTCCGGGGGGCGGGTATGGCGGGTTGGCGGCGCACGAGGGACAAGATTACGCCCTCTGGCTGAATCAACAGGGTGTGAGTGGTTTTGTTTTGAAGTACCGGCTCGGGTCCGGAGGCTACCGGCATCCCCGCATGCTCGAAGATGCCGCCCGGGCCGTGCGCTTGGTTCGAGCCCATGCGTCTGAGTGGCGGGTCGATCCGAAACGGATTGGAGTGATGGGATCCTCAGCGGGCGGACACCTGGCGTCCACGCTGCTCACCCATTTCGACAGCGGCAATCCGGACGCGGCCGACGCGATCGACCGGCAGAGCTCGAGGCCGGATGTGGGGATTCTCTGTTATGCGGTCATCACGATGGGTAAATACACGCATCAGGGTTCGAAGAACAACCTTCTCGGCAAAGATCCCTCGCCGGAGTTGGTAAAGCTGCTCTCGAATGAATTGCAGGTTACATCGCAGACACCGCCGACGTTTGTCTGGCATACGGCCGAAGACTCGGCGGTGCCGGTGGAGAACAGTCTGGACTTTGCGGCTGCGCTTCGGCGAGCGAAGGTGCCGTTTGACCTGCACGTCTATCAGAAGGGTCGGCATGGGATTGGGTTGGCGGACAAAGCACCTTTCAGCAACCCTCATCCTTGGGCCAAAGATTGCGTCTTTTGGCTCAAGCAGCAGGGGTTTGTGAAGTAGCGGCGGTGCGGCGGTCCAGCCGCCACGATTCCATTGAGATGGGGAGCGCACGCGCTCTCGCGCCCGGTGGTCGGCACCCTCGCCGAACACGGTGGCGCGCCCGGACAAATTGCCGTTTCGTGACTGAATGATGCCTCCAGCCCGACCGGCGAGGCTCCTGCCTGTTCAGCAGACAGGCCGGTCGAAACACGCGAGGGCGCGTGTTCTCCTCAATTCTCACCGCATAGTTCCGGCGGAGTGATCGGCGTGGTGGTTTCCAGCCCGTGTCACTCCGACTCCGGCGCCGGCTTCTCTCCACGAAATCGCGAGAAGATCATGATCACAACCAAGGCCAGGCCCAGCGCGCAGACAATCGCCGCACCGGTCGGAAGGTCGAGCTTATAGGAGCCGTACAATCCGGCGATGCTCGTGACGGTGGCGACGAGCCAGCCGACGATTAGCCGGGCCACCAGAGAATCGGCCACGAGATTGGCGCAAACGGCGGGCACGATCAGGTAGGAGAAAATCATCAGCACTCCGCCGATGTGGACGAAGCTGGTGACCACGAACCCAAAGAGCACATAAAAAAGGAAATCCCACCGCCGCACTGAAACCCCTTCCACGCTCGCCCGCTCGGGCTCGAACGAGATCATCAAAAACTGTTTGCGGAAGATGAAGTGGATGACGCCGACGACCGCGTAGAGGCCGAAGGTTTGGAAAACTTCGCTGGCGCGGACCAGCAGGATGTCTCCGACCAGCGTCCGGCGGAGTTCCTCGTTCCCTTGGCTGCTCTGGCTGAGGAGGAGAATGCCCGTGGCGGCGGCGACGACATAGACAATTCCGATGAGCGCTTCCTGGGGCACTCGATGATTTCGGGTGCGGGTCAGGGTGAAAATCGCCGCACCCACGACGGTGAACGCCAGCGACCAAGCATAGGTCTGCCAGTCGTCGGCGTCGTGATGGAGAAGCAGCGCCACGCAAATGCCGAGCGCCGCGACTTGCGCGAGCGCGAGATCGACAAAGATGATCTCGCGCCGGACGATGTGCAGTCCGTAGTAAACGAGAATGCCGGGGAGAAGGAGGCAGGCGGCCAGCGGCCACCCCATGACAGTCAACAATTCACGCATAACAGGTCCAGATCATCGGCGGCCCGTCTTGTGAGGAAGGTCTGATTCATTGGCCGTTTTCTCCAGTGCGGTGGCGACGCTGCGAACCAGGTAATCCATCATTTGCAGGTAACCGCCCTCGGAGCCTTTGACGCCTCCGGGGTACTGCGTCATCTCCACGACGACGGCCCCCGTGTCGGCTGCCACTTTCTCGGCGGTGCGACGATTCTGAAAAGGCTCCGCCAGGATCACGTGAATATGCTCGGTTCGCATCCGCCCGATCACCGACGCCATGTGAGCCGGGGTCGGCGGGATGCCTGGTTTGGGTTCCAGGAAGAGATCGATCCGCAGATCGAAGCGGCGGGCGAAGTAGGGCCAAGTGTTGTGGTAGGCGACCAACCGCCGTCCTCGAAACGGCTCGAGCCGCTTCTGCCATTCGACGATCTTTTCGTCGAGGTGCCGCGAGAATGACGTGAGGTTGGCGCGATAGGCCTCGCTCGCCTTCGGATCCAAACGGCAGAACGCGTCGGCGATATGCTGGGCCGCGATCTTGGCGTTGGCTGGGTCCACCAGGAAATGAGGATTGCCCATGGCATGGACGTCGCCCTGAGAACGATCGAGCGTGGCGGGAACTTCGAGGAGGGGGACTCCCTCGGCGCAGGCGATGCGCCCCGGCGCGCCCGGGGCGAGCTTGGGATTTCGCGCCCCGTCCAGCAAGGACGGCATCCAGCCTATTTCCAACTGGGCGCCGCCTTCAATCAACGCGTCCGCGCGGTTCAGCTTCACGATGAAACTGGGCTTGGCATCCACGAAATGAGGATCTTCCGTGGCCTTGGCCAGGATGGTCAGACTGAGCTGATTGCCGCCGATTTCTTGGGCGATGGCGGCGAGGTCCGGAGTGGTGGCGACGGTTTCCAGTTTGGCCTCGGACTTGAAAGTCAGACCGAGGCAGACGAGCGAGGCGAGTCCGGCTCGCCAGAAGATGAGTGGATTCATAGCAATGTCATTTGGGTTAAGTGGGGCGGGTTGGATCTCAGGTCGTCGCGAGGTCAGAACTTGTGCGCGGCGTGGGCGCCCAGCAGAAACTCGAACTGCAGCCAGACGGAATGATCTTCGCCGACGTTGTGCCGATCATCGTAGTTATATTGGAGCCGGAATTTGGAGAATTCGCTCGGATACCAAGTGAGGTTAGGCGAAATCCGCCAGCGCGGGTCGCGATCGGGATCGGGATAGAACGACCCGCGCTCGCCCTGAACGTAATCACCGCGCAGACCGGCGATCCAACCCTGGCGAAAGCCGTAGGCGATCTGCGAATAGAAGCCATAATCGGTCAAACTTTCGGCCGGCCGGGCGGGGTCGAGCGCGGGCGGCGCCAAGAGCGCGCCCGATCCGTCGTAGGCCCCGGCGTCGAAGCGTCGGAGCATCGCTTCGGTCTGCCATGAGACGAAGGGAAAACCGGCGTGGGCCTGGGCCGGTTTCCACTTCCAGAAAGCATCGACGCCGTAGATCTGCGTGTCCTGGTCCACTCCGGAACCGTTCGGCCCAAACGCCGCCGAAGTCCCGAGCAGGAGCGTCTGCGTGCCCGTCAGATCGAAGGAGAGCGCATAGCGCGGAGTGAAGAGCAGATCGGTGAAGGATTGGGCCGATGTCTGGCTGCCTGGACGGCCGAAAAGCAAGGCACCGGGGTGCGCATGGCGAAAGCTGGAGGCGGTTGCGCCCTGGCTGTTTTGGACAGAGAGAAAGAGCTCCGAATAGAAGGGAGTGGGGATGAGCCAGGAAAGGCGGGCTCCGGGATTGCGCAGGCCGTCCGGTCCGAAGAACCGACCATTGACCAGCGGCTGATCGACAAATGCCCAGCCGTGCGGATGACTGGGATTGAGACGCCCGAATTCGGTGAGGATTTGTCCGGCCCGCAATTGCAGATTGCCCGGCAACGATTTGCTCTCGAGGTAAGCCTCCTCGATCTCGAGATTTGATTCTCCTTGGGCATCGATTTGGAAGACGATGTTGGCCTGACCTCGGAAATATGGATCCACCGCGCCATCGAAGGTTGTTTCCAGATTTTGCAGGGTGAATCCGCGTTGATTGGGATCGTGTCCGCCGAGCTGCAGTTTCTCGACCTCGGAACGGGTCGAACTGCCCGCGGCAAAGAGTCCATCGAGCGAGAGATTAAGATAGCTTGAGCCTCGGCTAAGGACCGGGATCGGGTCGGAGGGAGACCATTTCTGGCCGGGTTCCGCGAGCGGGGCGGCCTCGGGCGTTGCCGATGGGGAACGGACTGCGGTCGAGGGGAAATTGGTGGAAGCATTGGAAGCACCCGGGGCCGCGCTTCGTTGAGACTGCAATGCTTCCATCTGCTTTTGCAGCGATTCCATCTGACGTTTTTGCTTCTCCAGATTCTCCTGCATTTCCAGCAATTGCGTCTTGAGCTTTTCGACGGACACCGCGTCCTGCGCCGCCAAAGGCAGGGAGGCGGTGGCCAAGGCCACAGCCAGAATGTTCCGGGCGGTCAAAGTACTGAGGTTCATAATCATTCCACTATTTCGATATCCGAGAGTGGGAAGATGAGTGCCCACCTGGGGTTCTTGACTCCCGATCGGTCCGCCGCGAAGAGGCTGAGGGCGAAGAGCGCGGCTGGGAGTCTCAAGGCCGCGCCCTTAACCAACGACCGGTTGGAGGAGGGGATAGGGCGGCGGCGCTCGGCTGTGAAACGATCCGTGAAGGTCGGCCGAGAGGAAAGGAAACTCCGCGATAGCGAATCCCATCCGGGCGATCTGGCGCGGCGCCGGAATGGTCGCAGCGGCCGAATCATCCATCACTGGACTCTTGCTGAACTGGGTGAAGACGCAATGATGACCGAGATTCTGCGAGTCATGGTGGAGGAGATGATGAAGGCAAGGGGACGCGGCGAGCAGGCTCATCCCGAGCCACAGGCCCAGCGTCAGTCCTGTCACGATGGCATGGCCCACCGTGCGCCGCTGCGCTGGTGACTTCGTCTGCACGTCCATCTCATCAAGCAAGAACCGGCGGCCAAGGCAAGCCGATTCGTGGAAAAGGCAGCAATTCTCATTTTGACAAGTATGTAGTCCCGGCTTCAGCCGGTCGCCCCGTGAAAACCGGCTGAAGCCGGGACTACTTGCGTGGAACGGACAGTGTCCTGGGTCAAAATGAGAATGGCTGGGGCCAAGGATGATTCTGTTGCTCCGGGCGGTCGGACTCATTATGCTCTCGACCATGCAAATACCTGCATCATTTCAGCCTCCGCCGCGCCTGCTGATGGGGCCGGGACCCAGCAATGTGCCGTCATCCGTTCTCCAAGCCATGTCCGCACCTTTGCTCGGGCATCTGGATCCGGCCTTCGTCAAGATGATGGAGGAGATCAAACTGATGTTGCGGGCGGTGTTTCAAACCCGGAACGAAATGACGTTCCCAGTCAGCGGAACCGGGAGCGCCGGGATGGAGTTTTGTTTCGCCAATTTGATTGAGCCCGGGGACGAAGTTCTCATCGGTGTCAATGGCGTCTTCGGCACCCGGATGGTCGATGTGGCCGAGCGATGCGGAGCTCTGGTGCGGCGGGTGGATGCGCCTTGGGGCCGAATTATTGAACCGGACCAGATCGCCCAGGCCTTGCAGGCGTCGCGCCCGAAGTTGGTCGCCATCGTCCATGCAGAGACGTCCACCGGGGCGCTCACGCCGGTGGAGGAGATTTCCCGCTTGACCCACGAAGCCGGTGCTTTGTTGGTGCTGGATACGGTGACTTCCCTGGGCGGATGCCCCGTCAAGATCGACGAGTGGAACGTCGATGCGGTCTATAGTGGAACACAGAAATGTCTGAGTTGTCCTCCTGGCCTGGCTCCGGTTTCCCTCAGTTCCCGAGGCATGGAAACGGCCGGGCGCCGGAAGAAGAAAGTGCAGAGCTGGTATCTGGATGTGAATATGCTCGCCTCCTACTGGGGGCAGGAGAGGGTTTATCATCACACGGCACCGATTTCGATGAACTATGCACTGCACGAAGCGCTCCGCTTGACTTTGGAGGAAGGACTGGAGAATCGCTGGCGTCGGCATCAGGAAAATCATCTCGCCCTTAAGTCTGCCCTGAAGTCGATGGGCCTGAGCTTGGCCGCGCAGGAAGGACATCAGCTCTGGCAGTTAAACTCGGTCACGGTTCCGGAAGGCGTGGATGAAGCGGCCGTCCGCAAACGACTCCTGACCGACTTCAGCATCGAGATTGGAGCGGGCCTCGGGCCTCTCAAGGGCAAAGTCTGGCGCGTCGGATTGATGGGGGAAACCTCCACCCGCGCTAATGTTCAACGGTTCGTCGGCGCTTTCGCCCAGATCCTCCAGGAGAGCGGCCGCCCGACCGATGTGGAGGCGGCGCTGGCCGCAACCCTCGCCGGCACCTAGCGCCTGCTTGAAGAAGGGGTGGAACGGGCTACCAGCCCGTCTTCGGCGGCACCTTGCCGCCGAATAGGCCGGCGGACTGATACCAATCGCAAAAGGCATTTCCGGGTGTGGCAGAGCTCCGGCCGAACCCAGCAGAGACCGATACGACCCAGGCAGGACATCTGAGAATTGCTCGCAAAACCTGTGAGATCTTTGGTTCCTCTCGATCGGTTAACGCTGAGTGAATTGGGCATCTCTGCGGCCCATGACTATTCACGGCGGCGAAGCGCATCCGCTGACTGGCAGTAAATTGCTTTCCGCAGCGCAGATTCAACTAATGTTTTGACACTCGGCAAAGCGGCACCTACAAGGGGACGCATCCAGTCAACCCAAATCTCTTATGGAACCGATGAAGGCATATTGCCGCAGTCCATGGCCACGGCGGCGGAGTGTTTCGGAGGCCTTTACCCTGATCGAACTTCTGGTCGTCATCGCGATTATCGCGATTCTGGCCGGGATGCTTCTGCCGGCCCTGGCCAAGGCAAAAACGAAGGCTCAAGGCATCAAGTGTCTGGGCAACTTGAAACAGTTGCAGCTCGCTCATCTGCTTTATCCGGATGACAATGAGAATTTCCTGACCAAACCCGGCAACAGCGGGACGGAACTTTATGCCTGGGTGGGAGGGTGGCTCGACTTTAATCCGGCGACCCGTGACAACACCAATATCACCGACTTGCTGGATCCGAAGAAGGCCAAATTCGCTCCGTATCTGCCCACGGCGGATATCTACAAATGCCCGGCGGATCAAAGCTATGTCTTGATCGGCGGAAGGAAGCATTCCCGGATTCGGAGCATGGGGATGAGCCAGGCCATGGGCGGTCCCGGTGGGTGGCTAGCCCCGCCGAGCTACAACGAAGCTCAAAAGAAATACAAGGCCTTCATCAAATCGTCGGACATTCAAAGTGCCGGTCCTTCCCAGATGTACGTTTTGCTGGATGAACACCCCGACAGCATCAACGCCGGCGGTTTTGCCAATCAAATGGTGGAGAGTTCAGCCCAGGCGCGCATCATTGATTTTCCGGCCAGTTATCACAATGGCGCGGCTGGACTTTCTTTCGCCGATGGCCACGCGGAAATCCGGAAATGGGTGGACCCGCGAACTCGCCCGCCCTCCAAGAACAACAATAGTCTTCAGCTCAATCAGGCCTCCGCCAACAATCGCGACGTGATCTGGTTGGCCGAGCGCACCACCATTCCCGTCGATAAGCCGTAGCGCGGGCGATCGCATCAGCGGGTCATCTCCGCCGCGACGATTCAGCGCGGCGCGGCTTTTATTTCTTCCCATGAACCATTGTCTTTGGGAGGGGCGGCATGATGCCGACTCATCAGTCCAGAGAGTGCGACCCGCCTTCCCGCCCGAAATCGAGACTTTAATGAAACCTAGGAGCAGGATCCGCGCGTCTTTCCCTATGGCCAGCGGTCGGTGGGTGACTCATTTTGCCCCGATCGCAAGGCTCTTTTCGTTATTCATCAAACCCGACAGGAGAAACTATGAAGAACTTAGCTGAAAAGATCGCGCTTTTAGCCCTCGGCGCATGGATGGCCGACTTCAGCAGCGCTCAGGCGCAGGATTGGCCGCAATGGCGAGGTGTGAATCGTGACGCCAAGGCGGCTGGATTCAAAGCACCCCAAACCTGGCCGAAAGAACTGGCTCAGAAATGGAAGGTTTCGGTTGGCCTGGGTGATGCCGGCCCGGCTTTGGTGGGTGATCGTCTCTACGTCTTCTCCCGGCAGGGGGGCGAGGAAGTCGCGATGTGCCTGGATGCGGCCACGGGAAAGGAGCTTTGGCAGGACAAGTATGAAGCGCTCGGTGCCACCGGCCCGGCTTCGGGCCATTCGGGCCCCCGATGCAATCCAGCCGTCGCCAACGGCAAAGTCGTGACTCTCGGGGTGCGCGGGGTGCTTTCGTGCCTGGACGCCGCGTCCGGGAAGAAGCTCTGGCGGAAAGATGAATTTGCCGGAGCCTTGCCTCGATTCTTCACCTCGTCGTCGCCCATTATTCTCGATGGCCTTTGCATCGCCCAGCTCGGTGGTCAAAACAACGGAGGCATCGTCGCCTATGACCTGGCGACCGGTGACCAAAAGTGGAAAGCGGGCGGAGACGGTCCCGGCTACGCTTCGCCGATTCTGCTGACGGCGGGAGACGCCCGACTCATTGTGACTCAAACGGAAAAAAGCATCGTGGCGATTCAGTTGAGCGATGGCAAAGTGGCCTGGCAGGTTCCCTTCGCGCCCCAGGGCATGGGCTACAATGCCACGACGGCCATTGTGGATGGATCGACGCTCATCTACGCGGGGCAGGGGCGGGGGATCAAGGCCGTGAAACTCGAAAAGCAGGGAGATGCCTGGGCCGCGAAAGAGATCTGGAGTAACTCAGAGTATTCGCCGCAATTCAATACGCCGGTACTCAAGGGTGATCTGCTGTTTGGCATCACCCAGAACGGAGACTACTTCTGTGTCAATGCCCGCTCCGGCAAATCGGCCTGGACGGCGCCTGGCACCGGCGGACGCGGTGGCTATGGCTCAATCGTCGATGCTGGAACGGTTCTGCTTGCGGTCACCCCGAAATCGCAATTGGTCGTGCTTGAGCCCAATGAAAAGGAGTATAAGGAATTGGCCAGTTTCAAAGTCTCGGATAAGCAGATTTACGCCCATCCAGTCGTCTCCGGCAATCGCGTTTTCATCAAAGATCAGGATTCGCTGACGCTCTGGTCGGTCGAATGATCTGATCGCCCACCCGGGGATTCCGATGGACTGGGTGGGTCGAAACTCCGTCGAGCCCCGGCTTCCTACCCATGAACCGTAAAATGGGTTCGTTGATTTCCAATGGTTTACGCATTTTGGTTCATGGACCCAACTCACGTCTGCATCTGGGAGGTGTTCCCTTTCCATGAACCTGGGTGGGGTGAGACTCTGTCGAACCCTGATTGTTCTGTCGGTCCATATTCCAGGGCTCGACGGAGTCTCGCCCCACCGTTGGATGGGTTCATGGCCCCGATTCACGTCCAATCGTTGGAGGTGTTCCCTACCCATGAACCGTGGTTGTCTGAATGGGGAGCGCGGCCGTCCCGGCTGCAC
>CAYHFE010000215.1:0-11337 GCA_964355375.1 uncultured Verrucomicrobiota bacterium | reverse complement strand
AGGCTGGGGTTGGAACTCGGCTTGCCGGCCCATCTACGCCGACGGCTTGGTTTACGTGATCACAGGGTTCGCCTCGCAGTTGCTGGCCATCCGCCCCGACGGCACCGGCGATGTCACCGACACTCACGTCATTTGGAAAACGCGAAAGGGCGCCCCCTCCATCTCGTCACCCGCGATTGTAGAGGGTTTGTTGTTCATGGTGAGCGACCAAGGCGGCATCGCTTCCTGCCTGGACGCCCAGACCCGGTGTGGAGATTTGGAAAGAACGACTGGGTCGCGGCAACAGCCATTGGGCCTCGCCGCTGTCGGCCACCGGCATAGTCTATTTCTTCGGCAAGGAAGGGGACGTGACGGAGATCGCGGCGGCATGAGAGTTTCGCGTGCTGGCCAATCACACGTTCGATGAGAGTCTCACCGCCGGACCAGCGGTCGTCGGCAACGCGCTGATTCTGCGCTCGGAAACCCACCTCTATCTCATCGCCGAAAGCACTAAGAATTGACGCGCCAGTTCATCGGTTGGATAACTCTGATCAATGTTCACGAACCGCTGGCGCCTGTTTCTCCTCATCGAGGACGCCGCCGCCGCAGTGGCATGGGCGTTTCGAAACATTGCCGGTTACGGCGGTTCGACGGATTGGCTTTTTCTCAGCGGACATTCCGCCGGAGGCTATTGGGCCGCCATGGTCGGCTTGGACAAACGCTGGCACGCCGCCCAGGACATTGGCGGCCAGCTTGAGGAGTTTCAACGCAAGCACCGGACGGGACGGGACAGGCTGATCTTCACTGAGATGGTTGACGCCACCGGCCTCCAGCAACGACTTGGCCGGGCCTTTCATGTGCAGGAACTTTCATCGCAATGAAAAAGAGGAAGACTACGGTTCGGCATTCCCGACGCTAAACCATCCCCGCGTGGGCGCGAGTTGGTACGAGGCGGTGGCGTTCTGCCGCTGGCTCAGCGCAGTTGCGGCAAGTGATCAGCCTGCCCAGCGAACTCCAGTGGGAAAGGGCAGCGCGGCACACTTTTAGAATCAGCCTCGAAGCAGAGAACTCACAGGGATCCAAGCGCTCCGGTCGGCACTGCGATGGTCCACGACCGGCGCCTGGCATGTTCGTCGAACCGCCCTGCGGTGTTTGTTCAACTCTCGCCGAGGGCGCTCCGTGTCGGGGCCGCGCACTACTGCTTCTTCGCCTCCGGGGGCTTGATCCGGGCCATTTCCTCCGGAGTAAACTTCGAATTGGCAATCGGCCCGGGTTCGTAGCCCTTCTCGTAAGCGCCCGGCCGGGCGGCTTGCACAGGGATCACGAAGACCTCCTCGCCCTGGGCATCTTTCTCGATCTTGCCGCCGGCGCGGACGATGGACTGGCGGGCCAGGGATTCGCTGACTTCATAGACCTTGGGCAGCGTGTATTCCGAAAAACTGAACCGGCGCGCCAGGTCAATTTTTTCGGTGAAACGGACGGGAACGCGCGAGGCGCCCATCGTGGCGAACAGCACGCCGCCGGCGTTGGAGGGATTACAGTCGCTGTCCTGCCCGCAACGACAGGCGATGAGCATGGTCTGGTCGGGATCGCCTTTGCCGTAAAGCAATCCCATGATGACGTAGGCGCCGTTGAGCTTGGTATCGATGCTGTAGGCGTCCTTACCGCCGGCCTTGCAGCAAATACCGTGAGTATATTTCGGATCGAGGTGATACTTGGCTTCCACCAGTTCCCAGGTCTTCGGCCAGTTGTCATTCTCCCGGCACCACTTGACGACGTCGCGGACCATTTCGGCATACTGACTGTCGCGGGGCACGCACTTCAGGCCGGCCTCGACGAGTTTCCACGGATCGGATTCGAAGTAAGCTTCGGCATACATGCCGCCGATGAACCAGCCGGCATAAACGCCATCGCCGTAATTCATGATGCGTCCGAACTTCTGGCCGAGGGCGATGGCCTGGTTGGGCAGGCCGGGAGAGATGATGCCGGAGAAGTCGGCTTCGATCTGGTAATCAATGTCGTCGGAATGCTGGTTGAACTGGGGATGGCCGCTGTCCGGCGGGGCAATGCCTTTGCGGAGGCACTCGCGCCCGGCCTTGTTGGCGTGCCAGAGCGGATAGCCACTGTTGGCGAAATCAAGGCCCGCCTGGCGAATGGAAACATCGAAGCCATGCTGCTCGAGCGTGCGCATGAACGTCATCTCCACGTAACAGTCGTCGTTGTTGTGCTGGTTGATCATCTCCGATTTCCAAGGCGGCATCTTGTCCTCCGGGATGATCGCGCCCTTGATCTTGAACTCGGTGGGCTGGCCCCAGCCGACGCCGGCCATCTGGCCAATCCAGCCGCCTTTCATCTTGTCGAGATAGACTTTCACGGGCAGGCGCCGGACTGGCGCGTCCTGAGCCCAGGCCGCCCAGGAGATGAATCCGGCGACGGTGAGGAAGGAAATCTTAAGAATTGTTTTCATAGTCTGCGCTCGTTGCGATTGATGGGACGTCTTTCTGTTCGGCGGTGCATCCTGTCTCAACCGAGAGACGAAATCCAGCCGCCCGACAGCCCTAACATAGTCGGGAATTTCGACTGCATTCGGACGTTGGAAATTCAAAGCACAGATTGACCCATCGATCCGGTTCCTCAGTCGATGCGGCCCCAGAATTTCGATCTTGGCGCTGGGACCAGCCCCTTGAAAACCGCCCGAGTGCTGGCACAGTCCCAAACCGCGCGGGCCGCGGTCGGTGACCCAGTCGTTTGAGCTTGTCGCGCATTCGGAAGAACCATCACCCGTCATCCAGCGACTTCTTGCTCGTATCCGGAGCCCAGCGGATCGCGAGCATTCCCAGAGCGTAAACCAAACCGCAGACGGACCCGACCTTGGCGTAGTCGCCGTGGAAGAGAACGACCAGTCCGCTCGCGGCGAAGACCAGGACCGCCGTCACGAATCGTCCACTGTTGTAGGCGACGCCACTACCCGACGCTCGCACCCGCGTCGGAAACAGCTCCGGCAAATAGAGTGGCAGCCAGCCGAAGAAGAGCGTCGAGACGAAACCCTGCGCGAACACGATGGGCAAGAAAGTCGATTGCAGCGGAGCGGTGGCGTTAAACATGATCAGGGTGAACCCGGTCGCTCCGAGACTGATGAAAAAATAGGCCGCACGACGTCCCAACAGACCGGCGATTTGCGCGCCAAAAAAACTGCCGAGAGTGGCGCCCAGAGCCCACCAACCCTGAGTCAGGGCCTTGTAGCCGGGCTGCGCGGCTCCACCGAGTTTATCCGCCCACGGAATCATCCACTTGCTCGCCGACCACGCGCCCACCAGCGGGATGCTTCCGAGGATAATCCCGATGATCGTGCGCCGCAGGAGGGGCGCACGGAAGAGCTCCACGAGCGGCGCCGGCGTTTTGACGCCCGGCCCGCGCGCCGCCCGCCATTTGGGAGATTCCGGGAGAGCCGCCAAAACAAGCAAACCCAAGGTTGCCGGAATCGCGCTCCAGCCAAAAAGCCAACGCCACGAATCCGGAGTGATCGGATGAAAGCGGGCGACTTGCGACAAAGTCAGGACCCCCACATTCACACCGGCGCCCATGATGCCCGAGACCAGCGGGCGCGAGGTATTGGGCCAGCATTCCGCAACCAAGGCGACACCATTGGGCCACATGCCTCCCACACCCAAGCCCGACAGAAATCGGAGCCAGAGCATTTGCTCCAGGGTGCCGACGAACGCCCCGAGCCCCGCGAACACCGAGTAAAACAGGATGCTCACCGCCATCGCTCGCACCCGCCCAATGCGATCTCCCAATTGCCCCAGCCAAATGCCGCCGAGGGCCGCGCCGAGCATCAAGGCCGCCGTCAAGCGCGCGAACCACTCGCCTCCCGCGGCATCGGTGTAGGCCGAGCCGAGGATGCTCTTTGTCACCGAGAGCGATGCGATCGGCATCAACCCCAACTCCCAACCATCAAAGAGCAATCCCGCGAAGGCCGCGAGGAGCACGGCCCAGCGCGCGCCGCGAGAAAGGATGGCGGGAGGAGCGGTCACGAAGTCTCGGCTTGGCGCGGTCCGTGGTCGCGGGCACGAATACGGATCTCGAGTCGGGCGGGTTGGGACGGCGGCAGTTTCATCGCAGATCAAGGGTGATGGTGACATCGCATCTCATATCAGCCGAACGGGCCGAGGGAAATGGCAAATTCTTTGCCGGTCGCTTCTTGCTTGTGGAACCCGTTTCGCGTTAAACTGACCTCATCCTGCACCTCATGCGCCACGACGATGACGCCGATCTCCACGACGATGACGCCGATCTCCACGACGTGAATGCGGACGCGACCTTCGCGTTGACGCGCCCCGACCCCAAGCTGCTGACGCTCTATTTCATCTACAGCCATCTGTTTTTCTGGAAGCTTTACGTCGCCGGAATGGCCCTCACTCTGCTGATGGTCTCGATCATTCTCCTGGTGATCAACCCTTGGCTGGTTCTGGTGGTCATGCCACTCCTGGTCATCGCCGCCTTCAAGGCCGTCGTTTTTTACGCGACCACGCGGTTGAACTTCGATCTGCGCTGGTATGTCATCACGGATCGCAGCCTGCTCATCCGAGAGGGCGTCTGGGTGACCCGCGAGATCACGCTCAGTTTTGCCAACGCCCAGAATGTCCGCGTCACTCAGGGTCCGCTGCAACGATTTTTCGGATTTTCCAATGTGGAAGTCGATACCGCGGGCGGCGGCGGAGGCGGCGGCCAACATGGAGCGCAGGGCGCTCAACCGCATCGAGCCCGAGCTTGATGCAGCTTTGAGGATCCGCCGGCCTCGAAAAAAATCTTGGTGAAATTCCGTCGTGTTCGCGGCATCCTTTCAACATGTCCAACATTATCCGACGGCCGGGCTGGCAGATTGGCGAACGATGGGTTACCCCCGAGCCCTCCTTTCTCAGCCGGCGGCATTTCTTGAAGGAAATGGGTCTCGCCAGCGCTCTGGCGGCGGCCGCCCCCATCCTTCAGTCCGCTCCGTCGCCCGTGGACACCGCCAAACCGGCGGGCGCCGGGATCAAGCCGGGAACGCCGAAATATCCGGCCGCGCGCAATTCCGAGTTTAATCCGCGCTGGTCCTTGACCGAGGAACGGGTCGCCGGCACTTACAACAATTTCTACGAGTTCACGACCATTAAAGACCGCGTCCATCGACTGGTGGACAAGTTTGTGATCGACCCGTGGCCGATCGAGATCAGCGGCCTGGTGGAGAAACCGCTTCAGATGGACGTCGCGGAGTTGATCGACCAGATGACTCTGGAAGACCGGATCTACCGGTTCCGCTGTGTGGAGGCGTGGGCCATGATCGTGCCCTGGACCGGTTTTCCGCTCCGCAAATTGCTCGAGAAAGTCGTGCCCAAGAGCGAAGCCAAGTTTGTGCGGTTCGTGACGTTCAACCGTCCTGAGCAAGCTCCGGGCATGTCGGATCGATCCTACCCCTGGCCATACACCGAGGGATTGCGGATGGACGAAGCGATGAATCCCTTGACCCTCGTGGCCACCGGGATTTACGGGAAGCCGTTGCCTAAACAGCATGGCGCCCCCATTCGGCTCGTCGTGCCGTGGAAATACGGCTACAAGAGCATCAAGTCGATCGTCAAGATTGAGGTTGTGGCCGGCCAGCCGAAGACGTTATGGGAAACCATGAATCCCGTTGAGTATCCCTTCGAATCCAATGTCAACCCAGCCATCGATCATCCCCGCTGGTCACAGAAGTTTGAGCGCATGATCGACACCGGCCTGCGCGTCCGCACGCAGCCCTTTAACGGCTATGGAGATTCCGTGGCCAAACTTTATCCGGCGGCTTGATCGCCCCCAACCCAGAACCCTCTACCCAAGGGACGCCCTCGGCTCGATAGCCATCCGAGCCCCCGCCCACGACTATGCCAGTTCCCGTCATCACGGTCTCGCAGATGCGCGATTGGGAGAAAGCGACCTGGTCGGCCGGACGAACGGAAGCGGGCGTGATCAGCCGGGTCGGGCACATCGTCACCGTCCGCGCCAGGCAGATGACTCGGCCAGGAGATTTGATCGTCATTCTGGCGGGCCAAGGACACAACGGAGATGACGCTCGCTCCGCCAGCCAGAACTTCGCGGATCGGGAGATTTATCTGATTAACGTCACCGAACCGCCAGCAGGGCTCGACGCGTTTCGATCTCAATTGAGTCTGGAGCCGGCTCTGATTATCGATGGGCTGTTTGGCATCGGCTTGAACCGCCCGCTGAGCGACGAGTGGATCGAGTTCATTCGGCAAATCAATGCCAGCGGAATTCCGGTCCTCGCGATCGACACGCCCTCCGGGCTCAACGCCGACACGGGCGAAACCGAGGGCGCCGCCATCCAAGCCGCGGTTACTCTCACTTTGGCCGCACCCAAACCAGGCTTGCTGAAGTCCGGCGCCTGGCCCTTCGTCGGACGCCTGGAAGTGGCCCCCGATATCGGTCTCATTCCGGAAGCGCCCCGCAGTGAAACGCACTGGTCGTGCCCCGAGGATTTCCAGCGTTTTCCGCCTCCCCGCCCCGCCGCGGGCCACAAGGGTTCCTTCGGGCATCTCGCGATTTTTGCCGGCAGCCTCGGGTACCACGGCGCGGCGGTCCTGGCCGCCCGTGGAGCGCTCCGCGCCCGGCCCGGACTGGTTACGGTCTTCACCTGCGACGAAGTTTATGTCCCGGTTGCCGCCCAACTGCAGTCCGCCATGGTGCAGCCGTGGCGCTCAATCGGTCGCGAGGGCAGCGCGTCGGGCACCGGACCACTTGGACCCCACTGGACATCCGATCAACCCGGCCAGCCAGGCAAATTCCACGACACATTTGGAGCGGTGCTTTTTGGGCCGGGTTTGGCGGCCCCCGATTTGCCCGTCGAGCTCAAGAACGAAATGGTTCGCCTGTGGCGCGATTACCCGGGACCCGTGCTGGCTGACGCCAGCGGGCTCGATTGGCTGCCGTCGGGTCCGATCCAAAGCACCGGGGCTCGGGTGATCACGCCTCATCCTGGGGAAGCGGCCCGACTGTTGAAGACGACGTCGGCAACCATTCAGGGCGATCGTCCGGCGGCGGTGCGCGAACTTTCCAGTCGCTTTGGCGATTGCTGGGTCATTCTCAAGGGTCATCAAACGATGGTGGGCCGGAAGGCGGGCGACCTGTTTGTCAATTCGTCGGGCAATCCCTGCCTGGCGCAAGGGGGCAGCGGCGATGTCCTGGCGGGCTATCTGGCCGGCTTGATGGTGCAACCGCAAATCTCGGCGGACTTGCCGACCGCCCTGCGCTACGGCGTCTGGCAACATGGCGCCGCCGCCGATTGCCTGACGGCCCAGCGCCGCAACTGGATTCTCGAGGATCTGCTCGAACTCCTGGGAGACATCTCTCCGCCACCGTAGAATTGGGCCGGCGGGAAGTCGGTCCCGCCGCGTTTTTGTTCGATTTTTTCTTTCGTCCCTTCCCCCCGTTTGCTATTCAAAGCACACGATGCGCAGTCTTTACCTCATAGTGCTGATCGCCCTGGGAATCCTCGGGCCGAGCGCGAGCGATGTTCGCGGAGCCGAATTCAAACTGACCAATGGAGATATTCTCCGCGGAACCGCCGCGGCCATGGACGATGACGGATTGGTGGTCCGGCTCGAGATCGGCGGATTTTCGCCGCGGGTCGGTTGGGGAAAGCTGACCCAGGAATCTTTGAAAGACCTGGTCAAGAATCCGCAAGCGGCCCGGTTCGTGGATCCGTTCATCGAATTGCCTCCGATCCCGCCAGAGAAAGTGGTCAAGAAGCGGGAGATCGTGGTCAAGCCGGTGCCGCGCCTGGAACGGTTGGAGAAGACCAGCTTCCTCGCGTCTTTAGGGAGTCCGGCGGGTCTCGTGCTCCTGGGCCTCCTCTATCTGGCCAACCTTTTTGCCGCCTACGAAATTGCGGTTTTCCGCAATCGATCCACCGCCTTGGTCTGCGGTCTCTCAGCGTTTCTTCCCGTGGTCGGTCCGCTGGTTTTCGTGTCGCTGCCCGCCGGCGAGAGATTTGACGAGGAGGACGTGGCGATGGCTCCGGGAGCGGCTAGAGAAGGCGACGCCGTTGGCCCCATTTCCGTGGGGAAAAAAACCGGTCCCACTCCGGTTCCGAGCAGTCTGAGCGTGGCGGCGACCGAGAATAAGGGCGGGTCCACTCCGATGGCGGAAGCGGGCATGGTCTTTAAGCGGGGCGACACGACTTTTAATCGTCGGTTTTTTGAAACGAAATTTCCCAATTTCTTTCGCATCGTGCCGAGCGAAACGGAGAAAGATCTGGTGCTGATGATCCGAGCGGCCCGGAACGAATACGCGGCCAAGCGCATTACCCGCATCTCCTCGAATGAAATGCACATTCAGCTCCTGAGGGGTTCCGAAGCCATGATCCCGTTCGGGGACGTCATCGAAGTGCAAATCAAGCATAAGGACGACAAGGCCTGAAACGGCGCGGACCACAAACGCATTCCATGAAATTTCGAACCATTCTTCTTTTTGGAGCTCCGGGTGCGGGCAAGGGAACTCAGGGCAAAATCCTCGGCTCCATCCCTAATTTCTTCCATTGCGCTTGCGGCGACGTTTTTCGAAACATTCGCCTCGACACCGAGCTGGGGCGCGTCTTCCTCAGTTACTCGAGCCGCGGCGAACTGGTCCCGGACGAAACCACCGTGCAGCTCTGGCGGGAGAACATTCACGCACAAAAGGAATCCGGCCGATTCAATCCCGAACGCGACACGCTGGTCCTCGATGGGATTCCCCGAAACCGCTATCAGGCGGAGGTGCTCGCGGACACGTTGGAGGTCATGGCCATTTTCTTCTTAACGTGTCGTGATTTCCAAAAACTCGTGGAGCGGATGCAGAGGCGCGCTTTGCGCGAGAACCGCCTCGACGACGCCAATCTGGACGTGATCCGCACTCGCCTGGAGACCTACGAACGCGAGACTCATCCCCTGCTCGATTATTACGGAAACCATCTGGTGCATAACATTGACGCCAGCCAGACGCCGGTCCAGGTCTTGCAGGAAATTCTCAATATCATCAGCCGGGTTTGAAGGACCATGGGGGACAATGCGGCGCCTTCACCGCGAGCGAACTCGATTGTCCGAAATGCCAAGTCCCTTGCGCCTCGTCTTCATGGGCACGGCCGAGCTCGCGGTGGCGAGTCTGCGAGCGCTGGCCGACGACCCCAGCATCGATCTCGCCGCGGTGGTGACTCAACCCGATCGGCCAAAAGACCGCGATTTAAAGCTTCAACCTTCTCCCGTTAAGGTGGAGGCCGCGCGACACGGCTGGCCCCTCCTCCAACCGGAGCGGGCCCGCAATCCGGAATTCATTCAACAACTGGCCGTCCTGCGGACCGATCTCATCGTCGTCGCCGCCTACGGACAGATCCTCCCGCCGGCAATTCTCGACTTGCCCAAATTCGGATGCCTCAACGTGCATACCTCCCTCTTGCCAAAGCATCGGGGGGCGGCGCCGATCCAATGGGCCATTCTGAAGGATGATGTCGAAACCGGAGTGACGATCATGAAAATGGACGCCGGGCTGGATACGGGAGAGATCCTCACCCAGCAAGTCACGCCGGTTCTTCCCGAGGACAACGCCCAGACGCTGCACGATCGATTGGCCGAGATCGGAGCCGCGCTCTTGCGCAAAACCATTCCGGAGTACGCCGCCGGCTTGGTCCGGCCCCGGCCCCAACCCGAAGAAGGCGCCAGCTACGCCCGTAAAATCAGAAAGGAAGACGGCCGACTCGACTGGACGCAACCCGCCCGGACCCTCTGGAATCGGATTCGAGCCTTCACCCCTTGGCCAGGCGCCTTCACGTTTCTCCCCGGAGTGACCCGGCTTCCGCTGGTGAAAGTCTGGCAGGCGGAAATTGTGGACTCCCTTTCGAAATCACCGGGCGCCATCCTCTCGGCCGACCGATCCGGAATTGTCGTCGCCTGTGGAGACCAGGCTCTGAGAATTCTCCTGCTGCAACGGGAAGGTGGCCGCCGATTGAAGCCGCACGAGTTTCTCGCCGGTCACCCACTCAATGTAGGCGAGATCCTGATGCCCACCCCGTCATCGCCTCCCCCCTTGTGAGCGCGAGGGTCGGGCTCGGATCCGCAGGCTCGAGAGCGGCACCTTCACGAAAATATCGCGCCAGACATTGCCTCGCCTGAGAGTGTCGGGTAGGATGCCCCGGCTCGGCAGCCGGACCGGCTCGCTCGCGGAAGGCACGGTCGCGAAAATACTGCCCAAGCTTCAGACGATTGAGCTGGAAACAGAATGGGGCCACGATATGGCGCCTGGATTGGTTTGCAACTTATGTGGGAGTTCTTGAAAGCGGGCGGGGTCTTCATGATTCCGCTGGTGGTGACGTCGATTGTGGGTGTCGCCTTTATCGTGGAGCGGGGACTGGCGTTGCGCTGGGAGAAGGTGATACCCGCGCGTGTCGAGCAAGCGGCCGAAGTCTGTCCTCCGGAGCGATTGCCCGAGCTGAAGCAACTTTGCCAAGGAGAACCATCCACCTACAGTCGATTGCTCCTCGTGGCCCAGGATCATCTCAGCCGACCCCGCGAAGAAGCGGTCGATGCCATCCAGACCCACGCGCGGCATGAGGTGCTGCAATTGGAGCGGGGCTTGGTCGTGCTCGAAATTGTGGTCGGAATCGCGCCCCTCTTGGGCTTGGTCGGCGCCATCCATGGGTTGATCCGCCTCTTCGCCCATTTGGGGGAAATGGGTTTGGCCGACAACGCGCTCCTGGCGAAAGGCATCTCGGAGGCTCTGAACACGACCTTGACCGGCTTGGTCATCGCGATTCCCTCGCTGGTCGCGTGGAGTTACTACAACAAGAAGATCGAGACCCTGGCCGTGGAGATGGAAACCCTCTGCGACAAATTCCTGCGTCGGCATTACCGGGAACGGAAGCGCGTCTAGGCCATGCGGTTCACCAACCCCAAGCGGCGCCAGCCGCCCGCGGTCATCATCATTTCGCTGATCGACGTCTTGATCGTCATGCTGATTTTCATGATGGTCACAACCACCTTCAAACGCCAGCCCGCGCTGAAACTCGCGCTCCCGGAGTCAAAACAACCCAAAGAGGGCGTTTCCGACGAGAATCTCATCGTGACCATCCGGAAGGAGCCCCCCTATTTCTACCTCGATACGCGCCAGGTGACTTTCGAGAAACTGCAAGAGGAGTTTGTCGTCCGCGTGAAGAAGAATCCCAAGATCACCGTCTCGATCAGTTCGGACAAAGCGGCGCCCATGGGTGAATTTGTCCGGGTCATCGATGCGGCCAACGCCGCCGGCGTGAGGAGCCAACTCCGGATCCACACCCAGGCGCCGGTGCAGCGTTAGGCT
>CAYHFE010000214.1:0-11429 GCA_964355375.1 uncultured Verrucomicrobiota bacterium | reverse complement strand
TCCGAAGGACGGGTGAGGGCTAATTGCGCTCAACTTGAAAGCAAAGTGGAATCAGCCCTGGAACATAGCTCGCGCCCTGGAAGGGGCGACGGATCTCGGATCGCCAGTAATAAACAACGCTCTTCCAACGCCCCTGGCCTCTCCGCCGCTCTTCGAAGCTAGGATAACATTGGTGTTCATTAGACAATAAGTGAGTATCAACTGTGTTAAATCTATAATGCTAATCCTTGATTTCTAAGGTGAAGACAAGAAATGGTTACTGTTCGCCAAGAAACGTGGCGGATAGCTGATGGACGAACTCCACCGATTTTGTCAGCATGAGATGGGAAATCTGAGGACTACAGACCACGGGTGCCTTCAGTTCGGGATAGCGGGCTTGGCTCGACCTTAGAGTTCCACGTGAGTTGGTCAATTGAGACCATCCCATGAGACGTTATTGTTCCAGGCCGAACAAAAAACCATACCAGCCATGATCAATCGAAAACTACTCAGCGCATTGGCCTTTCTTTGCGTGGCCCATTTATGCGGGCCCACCGGGAAAGTCGTCGCCCAAACCACCGCCACCGGAGGGGATCCCCCCCCCACTCTGGTCGGTTTGACCTACCCCCAGGGTGGAGATACCCAGATCATCTTCCGCGGCAAGACCGGTCCTTTCCGGGTCCAGACCCGCAGTTCCCTGGCTGCCACCACTCCCTGGAACGATATTCTCACCGCCAAGGTGACCGAGGTTCAGCCCGGGGTCTTCCTGGCGCTGGTTCCGCGGGATCAGCAAGACGTCGGCTACTATCGGATCATCAGTGAAGGCGACGCCCTGACGGAGTTGAAAGGTTGGATGGTGCGCGTGCAAGTTTCGACGCCGGCGAACGGACTCTATTTTGTCCGCGGCGAGCGCCCGGTAGTGTCGGTGAACATCCTGGATACGATGGCCCAAGGCATCGGTCGGGCCGATCTCTCGACGCTGGCGCTTTATATGTACGGGCCCCAGGACCCCAAGAAGACCGTGACCGCGGTCCGGATGCTCAACGCGACGGCCGATCGGACCAAGACGCCTCATCACTACATCGAACTAAAGACCAATGCGGACGCGAAACAGGATGGCACGGTGTTGAGCTACACCCTGCAACCCGTGGCCGATGAGGAACCCGGAACCTACACGGTCAGTGTCCGGGCGCAACTGACCTCGGACCCCGTTCAACAGATCATGAAGTTCGTCAAGGTGCAGATCGGCACCGACAAGGTGGAGACGCCGGTGATCGCCGACTCGAAGTGCGCCACCTGCCATTTCGGGCCGATCAGCAAGAAGATGTACATGCATCACATCGATCCGGGCCGCTCTCCGACGGGCAGCTTTTCGTTGGATTTGGAACCGCAGAACTCCTGCAAATCCTGTCACAACAACGATGGGTATGCGGCCTTCACGGACGCCTCGGTCACCGGTGGCCGCCGGCCGGACCATATCGCGATCCGAGTGCATGGGGTTCACATGGGCGAACATCTGTCCTCAGACTTCAACACCAACAAGGTGACTGGAAACTTCCGCGATTACACGGATGTGGTGTTCCCGGCCGATGTGAGAAACTGCACGGTTTGCCACACGGACGATCGTTGGAAGACTCAGCCGAGCCGCCTGGCCTGCGGAACCTGCCATGATAATACCTGGTTCGGCGCGAAAGCCTCCCTGCCGACCGGAATGGAGGCGCACGCCGGGGGACCGGCCACCGACGACCTGGGTTGTGCGACCTGTCACGTGGAGAGTAAGATCTTCAAGACGGTGGAACAGAACCACCTGATTCCTCCCTCGGGGATGAATGAGATCAGCGTGAGCCTGACACCGCCTGCCAACCGCACGAACTATGTCGCGGGCGAGAAGCCGGTGGTCACTTTGGTGATCAAGGACGACTTGGGCAAACCGATCGATCACACGAAGGTGACGGATGCCAACTTCTCGACCGCCGCTCTCTTCGTTTATGGTCCGCGTCTCCGGGCCGGGCCGGTGCTGTCCAGCGCCGCCAAGAACTTGGGCTCCAAGTTGCGGGCTTCCGTGTCGAGCAGTATCGCCGGCCCGTGGCCCATCAAGGGGAAGACGTTTAAGATCTCGGTCAATGGCAGTGCCCCTCAGAACATCACGATCTCCGGCGCCACCAACCTCGTGACCGCCGCCGAAGTGGTCGCGTCCCTGAATACGGTCATCACGAACCTCAATGGTGGCGCCATCGCTACCGTTTCCGGCGCGAATGTGAACCTCAGGACCTTGATCCAAGGCGCGAACGCCCGATTTGAGATCTACAACGGCGAAGTGACGACGGCAATGGGCTGGAAACGGGCGCCGAATACGACCTTGGAGCCGGATGTGACCGTGGCCGCGCCTTCCACCCCCAGCAATGATCTCCGCGCGCTCTCGAATCCGCTCGATTACAGCGATCCCATGGTGACTCGGACGGCGGCGAACATTACCTACCAGTTGGACGATGTCGCGGGGTTGACCCCTGGCACCTACAACATTTACACCTATTACCTCCCGACGGCGGGCAAGATCGCCGGAATTACGAACAAGACCGGGATTGGCCATCTCACGTTCCAGGTGAAAACGGCCGTGGCGGAAAAGAAAGTCGCCACGAACTGCGCGGATTGTCATCGTGACACGATCTTCCACCTCGCTTCAGGTCCCATTCACGCCGAGCCCTTCGATACGGACTACTGCACGGCGTGTCACGACTACGGCCATACGAGCCCGGGCGAGTACTTCAAGAACCAAGGCGGGACTTCGCTGAACGGCTGGAGCGGCTTTGGCGCCATGCCCATCGTCCGGAGAGTCCATGGCGTTCACTTCGCCCATTACTTGGAGCATTCCGAGGAAATCTACGCCAATGCGACCAAAGAAACGTTCGGCGGAATCATCTTCGCCCAGGATGTCCGAAACTGCACGAAGTGTCATGCAGAGACCGACACGTGGAAACAAAAGCCCGCACGGTTGGCATGCCTTGCGTGCCACGACTCTGACGAAGCGAAGATCCACGGCAAGCTCATGACCTTCACGCCAGATCCGAGCGATCCCTACGGACCGACCGCGGTGGAGACCTGCGTCCTCTGTCACGGTGCGGGCACGGCGTTCTCCCCGGACAAGGTGCACAGCATAGCGAACCCGTACAAGCCGCCGTATCCGCGCGAACCCGCGGAATAGCGAAAGACAGAATCCCGTTCCACTTGCGAGTGGAATCCCAAGCGCTCCGGGCAGTGCAGCCTCCCGGAGCGCTCTTCATTTTCCACCCACGAGTCCATCCCCCGTCCGGGGCGAATGGCGTGGTGTCGCCGAGACTCGGGGGGCGGCACTCGCCGACTCATTCGATCTCGACTGTTTTCCTTCTCTTCTTCCGGGCGAGCCTATCCCCACAACTGTCTTATTCCGCTGGAAAGAGCGATGAAACACTTATGGGTTATCATTAGTTTATAGTGCCATGTGAACCTACTTGAATCACTACTCCTAATCATATATGTCGCGAATGATGACAAAAAATGGTAACAATTAGCCAAGAAAAGTGGTTGAAGTCTAATCGACGAGGTGCACCGATTTTGCGAACATCAGATAGGAAAACTGAGGACAATCGAAGCGCAGGTGCCTTCAGTCCGTGATAGCGGGCCTCGCTCGACCTTAGAGTTCCGCGTGAGTTGATCAAGCGAAGACCATCCCACGAGACGTTCTTGTTCCAGGCCGAACAAAAAACCATACCAGTCATGATAAATCGAAAAATACTCAGCGCATTGGCGTTTCTTTGCGTGGCCCATTTATGCGGGCCCACCGGAAAAGTCGTCGCCCAAACCACCGCCGTCGGAGCGGATCAACCCCCCAATCTAGTCGGTCTTTCCTACCCCCAAGGCGGAGATACCCAAATTATCTTCCGGGGAAAGGCCGGCCCGTTTCGGGTCCAGACCCGCAGTTCCCTGGCTGCCACCACTCCCTGGAACGATGTTCTTACAGCCAAAGTGACCGAGATCCAGCCCGGGGTCTTTCTCGCCTTGGTCCCGCGCGATCAACAAGACGTCGGCTACTACCGTATCGTCAGTGAAAGCGACGTGCTTGCGGAATTGAAGGGTTGGACGGTTCGGGTGCAGGTTTCCACTCCCGCCAACGGCGTCTTCTTCGTCCGTGGGGAACGGCCGACCATCTCCTTGACCATCCTCGATACGATGGCTCAGGGCGTGACGCGGGCCGATCTGTCCACACTCGCGCTGTATATGCACGGCCCCGAGGATCCGATGAAAACCGTCACCCCGGTCAAATTGCTCAACGCGACCGCCGACCGGACCAAGACGCCTCATCACTACATCGATCTCAAGACGAATCCGGACGCGAAATTGAATGGCACGGTTTTGACCTACACGCTGCAACCCGTGGCCGACGAGGAACCGGGAACCTACACAGTCAGCATCCGGGCGCAGTTGGGCTCGGACGCGATCCAGCAGATCATGAAGTTCGTCAAAGTGCAGATCGGCACTGACAAGATCGAAGCTCCGGTGATCGCCGACGCCAAGTGCGCCGCCTGCCATCTCGGGCCCATCAGCAAGAAGATGTATTTGCATCACATTGATCCAGGCCGCTCTCCGGTCGGAAGTTTTTCGATGGATATGTCCCCGCAGGACTCCTGCAAGGCGTGCCACAATAACGAGGGTTACGCGGCATTCTCCGACGCCTCCGCCCCCGGTGGCCGTCGTCCCGACCATATCGTCATCCGCGCCCACGGCGTGCACATGGGTGAAGGCCTGAAATCCAACTTCAACACGAACCACGTGAACGGAAACTTCAGCGATTACACGCATGTGCTCTTCCCGGCCGATCCCAGGAATTGTACTTCCTGCCACGTCACCGATAGTTGGAAAACGAAACCGAGCCGCCTCACTTGCGGAAGCTGCCATGACAACTCCTGGTTCGGCCCGAAAGCCTCCACGCCCGCGGGAATGGTCGCGCATGTGGGCGGACCGGCCACGGACGACCTGGGTTGCGCGACCTGCCACGTCGAGAGCAAGGTCTTCAAGACGATCGAGCAGAATCACATGATCACCCCGCCCGCCTTCGAGCAGATCGTCAATCTATCCATGTCCGCCCCTGCGAACGGGAATTTCTATGTTGCCGGCGACAAGCCGCAAGTGATCATCAAGGTCACCGACGCGGTGTCCAAACTCGCCATCAATCCGACCAACATGGTCGATCCGCTCATTTCGACCAACGTGCAGCCGACCGAATGGCGCCGCGCCAATCTCCTCGTCGCCGGACCGCGCGCTCGCACTCTGCCCGTGCTCACGACCGCCGCGAACGCCACGAATTCGACCTCCAGTTACGCCAACAATGAGCTCCGGTATATGCGCGACCCAGCCAGGCGCGATTCGCGCATCACCCGCACGGCCGACTCGATCATCTATCAACTGGATGACGTCGCCAAGTTGCAGCCGGGAACCTATACGGTTTTCGCGGACTTCCTGGACGCGGCTTTCCCGGGCGGTTGGGGTTACATGAACTTCCAGGTCGGCACGACGAACAAGGAAGCTTTCGTCGCCACGAACTGTCGCGATTGCCACGCCGATACCCGGATCCACGCCACCTCACGGGCTGTGCCGTATGAGCCCGACATCTGCAACGCGTGCCATGATTACAAACATCAACTGACGAACCGGACGAACTGGCTCAGCGGCCAATACGGATATGGTGTCGCCCCACTCGCCCGGAGAGTCCATGGAATCCACTTCGGAAACTACGTGGATAAACCGAGGGAAATCCAGTCCCAGGACTTCTCCCATGTCATCATGCCCATGGACGTGAGGAACTGCACCAAGTGCCATAGCCAAACGTCCACCTGGACGGAGAAGCCGTCGCGTCTGGCTTGCACGGCGTGCCACGACGACGACAAGACGATCATCCATGCGAACCTCATGACGTTTGATCCGACCCCGGTGGATCCATGGGGCGGCGATGAGGTGGAAACCTGTACTCTCTGCCATGGAAAAGGCGCGACCTTCACTCCATCGAAAGTCCATGCCATCTCCAATCCCTACCAGCCGCCGTATCCGCGGGCGCCTCGGGAAGGTGACGAGTGACCGCGCGGTTCTAAGTTAGCTCGGTTCTGATTCACTTGGCGGAGTTGGAGAAATCCAGCTCCGCCATTTTCGTTTTTACACTTCAGCGACCTGCGCCACGGATCGGTCGGAGCGCGGTCTTCAGGCCGCTTCGAGGTGCGTTGGGGCCGAAAGAACCCAATTCCGAACAGTAGAACGTTTTGAGAGAAACAATGGAGAATCCGTTTTCCTTGATTTTGGACAATTTTTACAGCCTTTGCCCCTCGGGACGAAAGGTCCTGAGCAGCCCGATCTCCAAACCATTTGAACTACGTCCTCTGGGGTTGAGCTGCTCTTTTTGGTTGAATGACGGCCACCCAGGCCATGATTCCGTCTCCGCCAAACCCTGTTCTTCCGGCGGGCCTCTAGAGGAGCTCGCTGATCGCGTCATGCAACGCCGTCACCATCCGGCGGGCTTGCGGCCGGGTCGTGCAGTAGGGTGGCATCAAGACCACGACGTCACCAATCGGCCGGGTCAACACCCCACGGCGCGCCATGGCCGCACAGACGCGAGGTCCCACGCGTTCGCTCAAGGGAAAGGGCCGCCGACTCTGCCAATCCTGGACCAATTCCACTCCGACGATCAGGCCGACCTGACGAATGTCGCCCACCGTCGGCAATTGCCAAAGGCTCGAGAGTTCTTCACGCAACGTTGTCTCCAGAATCACGCGCTGGCGGCGGGAGCTCGGGCTTTGGAGAATCTTGAGACTGGCCAAAGCCGCCGCCGACCCCAACTGATTGGCCGAGTAGCTATGACCGTGGAAAAACGTCTTGAACTCCTCGGGTTCGCCGAGAAAAGCGTCAAAGATTTCCTGCGTGGTCAGAGTGGCCGCCATCGGAAGGTATCCCCCGGTCAATCCCTTTGCCAACGCCAGAAAATCCGGTTGCACGCCTTCATGATGGCAGGCGAACAACGACTCTGCCGGTGGATCATTGAGGTTGGCGAGTGGGCTCCCGGTCCGGCCAAATCCCGTCATCACTTCGTCCGCCACGAGCAGGGTGCGATGCGCCCGCGCCATTTCGGCGACCCGGCGCAACCAGCCAGCCGGTTGCGGAATCATCCCGGCCGCGCCTTGCATGATCGGCTCGACGACGAAGGCCGCGTAGGGTTCTCCCTTTTTCTTTCGGGACGAGAAGCGTTGCTCCACTCTATCGAGACATTCCCACCGGCACCGGCGGTATTCACGCGCGTCGGCTCGTTCCGGTCGTGAACGGTTAAAAGGACAGCGATAACAGAAGGGCGCCATGACCTGATCGGATTGGAAGAGCAACCCGGCATACGATTGGTGAAAGAGATCGATATGTCCCAGACTGACCGCGCCGATCGTATCTCCGTGATAGGCACCCTGCAGCGAAAGGAACCGTGGGCGCCGGCTTCGGCCGGTTCTCCGGGCGAATTCATAGGCCAGCTTCAGAGCGACCTCCACCGCCGTGGAGCCATCGTCGGAGAAGAAGACTTTGTTGAGTTGAGCGGAGAGCGGTCCGGCCGGAAGAGATTGGCGATCTTCCCCATCGCCGTAAATCCGCGTCGTCCCAACCGAACGGGCGGCTTCCACCAGCTTTTGCGCGAGCAGAGCCGCGGGTCCGTTGGCCAAACCGAGCGCTGAGGAGTGTGCAATGCGGCGCAATTGCCCCTGGATGGCGGCGTTGATCTTCGGATGATTATGTCCGTGAAGATTGGTCCAGATCGAGGCGTTGGCGTCCAGATACTCTCGGCCGCGCCCATCCCGAAGCACCGCGCCCTTGCCCGAGGCAATGACGATCGGTTCCTGCCGCAGCCACTCGCGCATCTGGGTGAATGGATGCCAGATGAAGCGGTGATCTAATTGGGCGTAAGAATGCACGGGGCGAGCGTTCGAGTCAGGTCGAAAACGGATACGGGGTCAGCGCTTCCATGAGCCGGGCGATCTGAGGAGATGTGTGCGCTGCCGTTATGGTCAGGCGCAGGCGCGCCCGCCCCCGCGCGACCGTGGGATATCGGATCGCCGGCAGAAGAATCCCTTGAGCGTGCAACCGCGCGGCCATCTCCAGAGCTCGACTCTCCTCACCGACCATTAACGGGATAATCGCGCTGCCCCAATCCGCGACGCCGCGTCCGGGAGGACGATCCCCTCCCCTGTTCCACGGATCGGCCAGGCCTTCCGCCGCAGTCCACGCCGGCGCTTCCATCGTCGCGGATCGATCGCCTTCATTTCTCGATCCGCGTTCCCGGCTTTCTCGCCCGATGCAACTCAAGCCTTTCGCCACCTCCCGAACTCGCTCCCAGAGCAGGGTTCGACGGTCGGCGCCGGCATCGGATCGCACGAACCGAACGGCCGCCTCGGCGGCGGCGACGGCCGCGGGAATGGGCGCGGTGGAGAAGACAAAACTGCGAGCGCGATGGATCAGATACTCGATCAGGCGCCGGGATCCGCCGACATATCCACCCGCCGAGCCCAAGGCTTTGCCCAACGTCCCCAGGTGGATATCGATTCGCTGGGTCACGCCCCACTCCTCGGCCAGGCCGGTTCTCTTCGCGCCGTAAAGCCCGGTGGCATGGGCTTCGTCCACCATCAGCCAGGCGCCATATTGATCCTTCAGCGCGACGAGTTCCGGAAGTGGCGCGTGATCGCCATCCATGCTGAAGAGGCTCTCGGTGACCACGAGGATTTGGCCGCGGCGCGAGCGGATGGAGACCGGGCTCAATTCGTCCGAGGGCGGATCCGCCGGGCCCGCCGCGAGCCTGGCTTGCCGCTGATCAGCCCACTTGAGGATCTCCTCGAGTTGATTCAAATCGTTGTGAGCGAACACGCGCAGTTTGGCGCCGCAGGAGCGAGCGGCATCGACGATGCAGGCATGCGCGAGCTTGTCGATGATGATGACGTCGTCCCGGCCAACCAAGGCGCCGATCGTTCCAAGCGCGGCGGCAAAGCCGGACGAAAAGGTCAGGACGGCTTCGAGCCCTTTGAATTCCGCCAAGGTCTGCTCCAGCAGATCGTGCGGGGCGAGCGAACCACAAATCAGGCGAGAGGCGCCCGAGCCGACGCCAAACTGGTCAATGGCCCGGCGAGCCGCTTCCTTCAGAACGGGGTCATTGGCCAAACCGAGGTAATCATTGGAGGAAAAATTGAGCGTGGGCCGCCCGTCCAGATCGATCTCGGGCGATTGCGCCGAAGTCAATCGTCGCAATTCACGGAAGAGATTCTCTTCGCGAATTCGACCGAGGCGCTCGGTCAGTTCCTGGTCCAGATCAGTCATCCTAAAAAGAGCAATTCAACCGCAGATAGACGCAGATGAACGCAGATCCGAACGAGTTGAATGCCGCCAAGGATTCACCTCCTGGGTGAACACTGCTTTTCCCTGTCTTATCTGCGCTCATCAGCGTTCATCAGCGGTCTTCTCGTTCCCCAACTGCCGGATTCAGGGTCATAGCAGAATCAGCGGGCCGGTCCATCGAGGCCTGCCGTCCATGAAAACCGAAGCTCGGGAAAATGTCATTCGTGATCTCTCCGGTCATTCGCGAGGCCGGGCTCTTGTTCGGCTCATCGCGCCGTCCGGGAGCCGGTCAGGTCTCGTTCGGATCCAGGGCCCACTCTCCATTCACCAGGGTCCCGCTCACCCCGCCAGAGTGATGCAGGACGGCCTCATAAACACCTCGGGCCGGGCCGCGATACGGGAGAACGATGAGATCGGCCAGCGCGCCGGGGGCGATCTCGCCGACCCGGCCCGCCAAGCCCATGGCCCGCGCGCTGTTCGTCGTGGTCATGGCCAGGATTTGCTCCGGCGTCCACTCGGGAGCCTGCGAGGCAAACGCCCGCATTTCCACGAAGAGATCCAGTTCCGGCTTCTGGCGGCGTGGCGTCAGGACCGTCGCCAAGCTGTCCGTGCCCAAACAGAGATTCACGCCGGCCGCCGCGAGGCTCCGGCGCGGAAATTCGGCGTGCTGAAAATAGACATGACTGCGCGGGCAATGCACGACGCTGACGCGGCGGCCTCCCAACAATTCGGCGTCGCCGGGCGCCAGGTAATTGACATGAATGGCCAGCAGATTCTCGCCCAGCACTCCGTGGCGCTCGAGATGTTGCACCGGAGATCCGAGGCCGCAATCGGCCATCTCGCGCTGACTCTTGAGCCAATCGAAGAAAGGTCCGCGGCGCGACATAAACATGTCGAACTCGGCTTCCGATTCCGCGACGTGCACGGCCAGTCGCCATCGGCGCCGGCGCGCGGCCTGGGCGCTCAAGCGCAGCAAGTCCGGCGAGGTGGAATAGGGCGCGTGCGGCGATAGTCCCGGCACTCCTCGTCCGGGCGGCAGAGCATCGATTCTCGCGGTGCTTTCCTCGACGATCTCGCGGGCGGGCCGACGACTTCTAACTCCCGTCATTTCGAAGAATGAGCAGACGCGCAGCGGCGTGGCTCTTGACGCTTCCGGGAGCAATTCCGGCACCGCTTCGATGTCGGCCACGGTGGTGACGCCGTGCCGCAAGAGCATGCCGACGCCCGCCAGCCAGGATTGGGCATATTCCGAATAACCCCAATGGGCTTTGAGGGCCAGGAGCGACTTGATCCAATCCGGGAACGACTTGGGCTGGGGAATCTGGCCGGCCATCCCGGTGTAATCGAGGTGGCAATGCGCATTCACCAACCCGGGCAAGAGGATGACGTTTCCCAAATCGATCCGGATCGAATCGCCCCCTTTAGCCAGATGTTTCCATGGTCCCACGGCTTCGATCCGGTTCTGGACGATCCGAACCGCGCCGTCCTCGATCGGCGGTTGGGTGACCGGAAGAACAATTCGAGCGCGCAGCAGCATCAGGTCGAGAATCTGGAACAAAACCGTCGAGACGACGAGCGAAAAGCCGGGCGCGATCAACAACGGCTGCCTGAGCCGGGTCGTTTCAGACCCGAGCGACTCTCCCTCTCCCCGGGAATCGCCCTCGCGGCGGGTCACAGACCGGCGATCTGGACCGTGCCTCTGTGGGGCGCAGCGACTCATGGTCCCAAGGCGCGCCAAAGCTGGCGTCGAGGCTCTCCATGAAGCTGCGGTGGGGTGAGACTCCGTCGAACCCTGACTTTCCTGCCGACCAGGATTCCAGGGCTCGACGGAGTCTCGCCCCACCGTTGAATGGGTTCATGGTCCAGATGCCTGCGCCAAGCGGAAGGGGACTCTCCATGATCCGTGGTCGTTTGAGTGGGGGAGCGCGGCCGTCCCGGCTGCACCGGTCGGCGTCTCGCCGACCGGCATCAAGCTGGTCCACCTCCACGAGTGTTCGGCGGGACGCCGAACACGGCAGGCGAGACGCCCGCGCTCCCCATCGCACCTTCAGGTTCATGGCCCCAACTCA
>CAYHFE010000213.1:0-11470 GCA_964355375.1 uncultured Verrucomicrobiota bacterium | reverse complement strand
TCACGGCACCGAATTCTCCGGCCGCCGCCGGCGGCAGCGAGATCAGGTATTGAATAGCTTCAGACACAGGAAGGGCGGAGCGTCGTCCCTATCTCAATTTGGGCGCGCCGGGCTAGCATTGAATTCACCGGAAATCGTTTTCTCACGGTCTGGCCACGATAACCGGCCCTCGGAGCATGGAACAAGAAAAATGGCCATTCCCTTCAAAATCAACGCTCAACTGGCTCAGCCAAGTTCGCCAGATTCAGGGCGAAGCCGTAGGTATGCAGTTGAAATGGGTGGAACGGGCTACCAGCCCGTCCTCTCGGTGGCAACTTGCCGCCGAGTCTGGCACGGCAATTGGACTCGATCAGTGAGATTCTCGGCAGCAAAGCCTGTGGGCTGGTAGCCCACAGGAACGGGCAAGTTGCCCGTTCCACCCTGAACCGAACCGAATAGAACTGGTTTAGCCGTCACGCCTCAATTGAGATGGGGAGCGCACGCGCCCTCGCGTGCGGTGGTCGGCGCCCTCGCCGACCACACTGACACCTGAAAACGAGTCATCGTTTTGTGATTGAACTGGGCCTCCGTTCCGACCGGCGAGGCGCCGATCGGGACACGCGGGGGCGCGTGTGCTCCCCAATTCGGACTGAATACTTGCGGGTTTAACCTCGACCGCGGACGTCGATGATACAGTCGGGCGTAATGTCGAATGTTGGACTTGGACAGGTGTAGTCTGCGCGGATCTGCAGAAAGAGCGAGTGATCCAACAGAGTTACAATGGTTTTCTCACCCGGATCCCTGCCCCTATCCAGACCGTAATCGTAATGGAGGCCGCCAAACTCAGTGAGCAGGAAACGGGGATGCATTGTCTCGCCCCCCATACGCTGGGACCAGAAATGCACCCGAAGTGTAGTACCAGTCGGCACAACACCGGCTAAGTGACGAGAGTAGTTGATTTCGTGGACATCGCGGACGAAGACGTCAGGCTTGATGGTATGCACTTCGCATCGTTTCCATCGCTTACTCTGACTGGGTGCTTGAAAAATGGCGGCAAGTGGCTCTCGAAACCGGGATTCAGTCGCGTCGAAGTTAGGGTCAACCAGAACAATCTCAGTTGCAACTGATAGCAAGAGGCCAGCGCAGTTCGCCAATGCCGACGCCGTTCTCTCCACTTTAGATTGGGTCGAGGTCCGCCAAGGCGGTTCATCCCGTTCAATCTCGCCTGCAACGAACACCGCCCCATGCCTGCGAGGATTCTCGCGGGCAACGATGCCGTCGAAAGGGGTATCCTCCATTCGAGCCTCTGCATTGACTAACCAATCTTTCCTCGGATCTGGGTCGTAGCAGCGAGACCGCCCGGGAATGAGTTTGTGCCGTTGAGCGCTAATCTTCGAGCGAATGGAGTACCCCTTAATTTCACCGCTCAGTCTCGGCGCCAGTTCATAGACCATCTGCCGCCACTTTCCCGGATACTCCGAAATCAGCCGCCCTTTGCCCACTCCGAAGTCCTCGAACAGCGATTGGAAATGCGCCCACGTCGCCATCACTTCCGGTTCGACCGCGAACTCCTTGATCATGGCGTTATGGCAGGTCCTTGAATCGGTCGGCGAAGAAGCCACCCGGCCACGGAACCGCGAAATCACCGTCCGAAGTCACGGGAAGGTGGCGAACGACCGAGCCGTTCGGAGTGGGTTCAACAAAGACAACGCTGACATCCTCAGGTGTTATCGGTGTCGCGCCGGGCTCCACTCTCCCCTCGGTTGTCTCCCGGATGCGGCGCAGGATGCGTAAAATCAAATGCTCGCTATGCGTTTCGAGGATGAAGGTGTTTCTCCGCTCGCCCAGCGCCGACTCGATGAAAACGTCGCCGAGTTCGGCTTGAAGCGCGGGATGAAGGTGAATCTCCGGTTGCTCGATGGCTACGATTTGGTTCTGATCGGCGTAAGCATGCACCAGCACGGGGAGAATCTGACTTATGCCGACGCCTACATCGCGATGGCTGACCTCCAACCCCGTGCGTCGGTCGAGCAAGGTGACCTCGCCGAAGGCCGCGCCGGAATGGTCGTCTGCAAGTTCGGCAAGAAGCGCATCCACTGCGGCCAACGCATTGGCCTCGTTATTGGCACCGAGCTGCTGAAGTCGGTCTGCCAAGCGCTTCTTTTCGGCAATGCCCACGCGGCCCAGATCTTTCAGATATCGCACCCTCAGTTCATAGTTGGCGCTTTGCCACGGAGGGGAGGCAAGCAAGCTGTTCAGCCTTTTTGCCAGGTCCGGGTTGCCTCGAACGATGTCCCACGCGTGGCCTCCTCCGGAAAACCAGTTGGGATCTTCATCGTGCATCCCAACAAAGTGGCGAGGCGGGTAACACCGTAGCGGCCCCAAGTAGATCACCGAATCCAGGCCCAGGCAGCGCCTGAACTCCGCATTGATCCAATCAAGCAAGTTCTCCATCTCGAAGCAAAAGATTTTCCCCACTTCGTCGAAGAAACTAGGATTGGTATAATTCTCGATTCTTCGCCAAATATCCTCCTCGTCCAACTCTTCGGCGTACTGCTCCCTCGGCCCCTTGGAGCGGGTGGAAAGCGGAACGATTTTGCCAGGGTGCAACGGAATCTCCGCCATTCGTTGAACAAGATCTATTCTCAATTGACCGAAGAAATCAGTGCGGATTTCAACATCTCGCTGGCAATGCCTCAGCGATTCCTCGTACCCGACACGAGTCGCAGGGTTCCGCCAATATGGAGATTGCTCCTTCATCTCAATCGCTTTTCCGATCTCGTCATGCGTCAATGCACTGTCTGTCTTTCTAAACTCCGAATCCGGTGGACGGGTCCGATCTACCTGCGCAAAGAAAGGAACAAAAGACGGATGTTCAAAATTGAGGAATTCCACACGAAGACTACCGTCTCTCGAACGGGCCGCCCGAAGAAACTCTCGCCCATCAGCCGTCACCATCAAGGAACTGACTCCGACGGGCTCCAAGTATTCCTTGCCTGATTTAGTGTAAATCGCCTTGCCGATTTCGATGCACAGCGTCGTCTGAGAAAGCTCTCCCAACCACGTCGCAGTCCGAGACGGCCTGTGGTTGAGCGTGAATCCAAAAGTGCATCCCTGTTCAACATTGTGCTGGTGGACAAATTCGAGAAATCCTCCCAGATCCACAGAATCGCCCCCGAGTCTCGGTTTATGAACATCGACGTTGTCGGTAACCAAGGCGTGGTTGGCCAAGAGCAGACTGTGGATGAGGCTGGACTTGCCGGAACTATTCGCCCCGAAAATCAAGGTCAGCGGCTTGATGGGCAAATGCTGGGTGTCTGCAAAAGCCTTGAAGTTGCCGACATCCAGGGCGATGAGCTTGCACCCCGTCGTCTCGGTCGCCTCGGCGCTTTTCTCGTCAGTCTTCATAACCTCAATTGCTTCAATCTGGAGCGGACTATTGCATCAGTATCTGAAAACTTCTAGGTTAAAAACCGCATGGGCCGTGACTGAATAGTCATGGCCCTGAGTTCATCGTGTTCGAACATCTTTTCGCCAAAGCAGGCTTGTCGATCGAGCGGCTGAGGACGTTTGTTGAGATCGTCGAAGCGCGAGGGTTCACGGCGGCGGCCCGAGGCGATCCCACGCGCCAGAGCCAATTCAGCCGGCAGTTGCGGGAATTGGAGGAGTTCTTTGGCGTCGCATTGGTGAACCGGGGGCGTGGGAAGTTCACTTTGACGCCGGCGGGCAAGGCACTTCATGAGCTGGTGCGCACTCAATTCGCCGCGCTGGAGGAACTGCACCAGACTTGTGGTAACCAACCGGTCGAAATCAGCTTGGGAGCGGGCGAAAGCCTTTTGCAATGGCTCGTCTTGCCCCGCCTGGCTCGAGTGCGAGAGAAACTGCCCAAGGTGGTTTGGGTTCTCCAGAATCTACAGACAGACGAGATCGTGGCGAGATTGGTTAATGGACGCATTGACATGGGGATCGTCAGGCGGGATGCCCTACCAAAATCCCTGCGAAGTGTCCCGCTAGGAAAACTGGAATTCGCGCTCTTCGTTCCAAAAGGTGCGCCGGCCGCCTCCTCATCGTCAGGTATGGGGAAGCTCCTTGGTCGGCTTCCAGTTGCGGTGCTGGAAGGCCACAGCCAGTTGAACGAGGTTCTTGAGAACCTGGCGCGACGGACGGGCACGGCGTTGAACGTTCAATTGCGATGCAGTTCGCTCACTCAGGTCGCTGAAGCGGTCAACAAGCTCGGCTGCGCGGCTCTGCTCCCCACTTTAGCCAAACAGGCCTTGCCCACTCCGGGAGCGCAGATCCGACTGGATTCATCCATAAAGTCTCTGAGTCGCCTGCTGGTCCTTGCCTGGAATCCACGTCAAACGGCCCTCCGCCCGGCTCTGCAGCGAGCGATCAAAGAATTGGCGTCCCTTCTCGAACTGAGTTGAGTGTGAATTGCCGGCCGCAGGGTCAGTTCTTATCGCCACGGGCACCGCGCGCAGAAACAGACACTGGATTCCCCCGAGGAATGGACGGCTCTTTAATCCGGCCCATTCGGCGGAGGGTCTGATGGCTCGGCGTTGAACCTCTCCGCCGCCTTCTGCCGCATGGTCGCTCCGAAGTGGGTTTCAGTCATACTGATCCTTTGACAAACCAGACTCCGGCGCTTCATGCCAAAAGCCGATTTCGCTCGGCGGCAAAGGGGACGAGCGGGGAATGCTGCCCCTTACGTGATTTCCGACACTCCCTTGAAATGGTGAAAAAAGATATCCTCACCCTTGGCACTTGTGTTATTGAACTAGTGAAACAAAGGCGTGTCGTCAGGGGAACGGTTGCGGCCCCGGCGATTGACAGGAACACCGTGACCCCAACAAGCAAAGATCGCCCGCGCAGCATTGAAACCATGCGGGCGGCCCAAAGCAAATTAATGTCACCAATTATGAAAACAACGATTATGACCGACGAATTGACAACCCGGCGCGCGTTTCTCGGCAGCGCGGCAGCCCTTGCGGCCTGTGTCCTGGTTCCGGGAAGTGAAGCGCCACTGAGGGCCGCGGCCGCGCCAGGCAAGCCCAATTCCGTCTTCAATGGGGTGCGCATCGGGTGCATTACCTACAGCTATCGTGGCGGCATCAATTCGGCGGAAGATACTCTCAAGGCCTTGATTCAGGATGGGCTCAGCGAAGTGGAACTGATGGGGGGGCCGATCCAGTCGTATGCGGGCTTGAGCGGTGGGGAGCGCGGGCGCCGAGGTGCTCCCGCGGAGCAACCGGCGAAGCCGACCGACGCCCAACGCCAGGCGCAGTTGGCCAAATGCCAGGAGCTGCGCCGAATGTACAACGACGCCGGCGTGAATATCCACATCCACAAGATCGACTTCGGCCAGTCGGACGAGGAGATTGAGTTCAATTTTCAGGTGGCCAAGGCGCTGGGCTGCGTTGGTATCACGACCGAGCGTTCGGAGGCGCTGGCCAAGAAGCTGGCGCCGTTCGCCGACAAGCACAAGATCTGGGTTGCTTTCCACAACCATACGAACAACTACCCGGTGATGGATAAGTCGGACCCAATCCTGGCTTATGGCCAGTACATCGGCTACAACTTCGATGTCGGACACTATTTCACCGGGACCAAGGGACTGTCTCCCATTCCAGTAATTGAAAAGTATCACGACCGCATCGTGAGCCTTCATCTGAAGGACCGGACTGCCGAGGGCGGCAACCTGCCCTGGGGCCAAGGGAAGACGCCGATCAAGGAGATTCTGCAATTGATGAGAAAGGAGAAGTGGACGTTCCCGGCCGACATTGAGCTTGAATATGCGATTCCACAAGGTTCGAACTCCGTGGCCGAAGTGGCCAAGTGCGTCCAGTACTGCAAGGATGCTCTCGCCTGAGCCGTAACGATTCAGCAGAGGAAACCGCTCACCCCAGCCCTCACTCCATCGGATGGGTGAGGGAGAAGTTTTCCGCGGTCGGGGACATGTCTGCGAGACGATTTCCGCGCCCGCCTGGGCTGGTGCGTGACGACTCATTCCGCGGCCAACCACCGACCCAACGCGGTGTTGGATGGCCGGCGCGGCTCGCAAAGATCGCTCCCTAGCCGTGCAGGCGGGAAACGATCCAGTTCGAGCCGTTCACATCGTCAACGACCAACGTTGAACGGTCATCCTTGTCTTTGCAGCGCAGTGTGACTCGCGTGTTGTCTTAATCAGACAGACCAGGGCGCTCGGTAGTCGCGCGTCAGCCATTTGGGGTCACCCGAGCCGCCGTTGAATTCCAGTTTGGCGGGGTCCCACTTCAAAGGGGCGCGGTGGTAATAGCTCTGGTTGAGCAGATGACAGCAGATGGCGGAGCGCGCGCCGACTTGCTCGCTGGTGATCGGCTTCTTGCGCGTCTTCACGCACTCCAGGAAATCGGCGAGGTGATTGCGGCTGGCATAGAGCTGCACTTTGGCGTCCTTGAGGAGATCGCGCTCGGCGAGCTGAACCTGCGCGGCGCAGGACGTGTCAACGTCTTCCCTGCCTTTGTAGGAAGCCACGGTCTTGCCGCCGACGATCACGACAAACTTGCCACGGTTGACCAACACCTGGCCGCCTGCGCCAAAAAACTGGACCCCGAAGCCATTGACGTGATCCACGGTGACGCCATTCGCGTAAACCAGCTTCGCGCCGCGCCGGGCTTGCGGTGCGCCGGCGGGAGTGACTTCCACCGGACCGCTGTCATCCATGCCCAGCCCCCACTGGGCGATGTCGAGGTGATGCGCGCCCCAGTCCCCCACGCCGCCGCTGCCGTATTCCATGTAATTGCGCCAGGCTGGGAAACCCTTGTGGATGCCGCGCGGGCTGAGCACAGGACTGTAGCCACGCAGCGGCGCCGGTCCGCACCACAGGGTCCAATCCAGCCCCGGCTCGGGCGTTTCTTCCTTCAGGTCGCAGGGCCGGCCCGGGTCGCCGAAGCTGCATTCGACCTTTTGAACTTGGCCGATGACTCCATTGCGCACCAGTTCGCAGGCCACGCGAAATTCCTTCATCGAGCGCTGCATCGAGCCGGTCTGCAAAACGCGCTGGTTCGCGTCCACAGCCTTGAGGATTTCGATGGCCTCGTGGATATTGTGGGTCAGCGGCTTCTCGCAATAGACGTCCTTGCCGGAGCGGAGCGCGGCCAGCATCGGGATCGCGTGCCAGTGGTCCGGTGTGGCGATGCAGACAGCGTCAATGTCCTTGCGGGCGATGAGTTCACGAAAATCGTTGTAGGCCGCGCAATCGCTGTTCCCGTAGGTCTTGTCCACCCGCTGTTTCGCGTCGGTCCGGCGGGTGGTGTCCACGTCGCAGACGGCCAGCACGCGGGTTGCCATGCCGAGAAATCCTCCGAGCAAGCCGCGTGATTGCGTGCCCATGCCGATGAAGCCCATGGCCAGGCGTCCGCTGGGCGGAGTGGCGGCGCTCCAGACGTGCGAGGGCAGGAGGAATGGTGCGGTCGCGGTGACGGTGGCGGCAGCCTTGAGGAAGTGCCGGCGATTGAATGGAGTGTTTCTATTCATAAGAGGTGATGGTTTGGACTGAAGTGTGTCGGTCTGAAATTCACTTTGATTTCCGGAGTTGTTTCCGTGGAGTCTGTGATGTTTCGATTCCCGGGTCAACTCCGATGGAGCAGCAGTTCTCATTTTGACAAGCATGTAGTCCCGGCTTCAGCCGGTCGCCGCGGGAAGACCGGCTGAAGCCGGGACTACATGCATCAACCGAACGGTGTCTGAGCCAAAATGCGAGTTGCTGAGGGTGGGTCGCTGAGCGCGCATGGCGCCGACCTGCTGGCCATGCGCTTCTTGCTTGCACGTCGTCAACGGCACCAGATGGGTCATGGAGTGCAATCGATGGGACGATCGGCTGCAACTCTTTCCCTGCTGGATTCGACGGCATTTATCTTGTCGCAACCCTTTTGGACCGTTACGCTCGGCCCGCGCTGAAAAAGCAAATTCCTTGCAAACGGCCCACCTTTCAACGCAACACGAATCTCGGATTGGCGTCGAGCCCGCCGCCGCGCCGCCCACGTCGCGACCGCGACCCTCGAGGATCGGAACGCGGCCGTAATGCGGTTGGATGAGGATTTTAGAAACTTACCAAGAAAACATGAACACCCCACGCGCGCTTCTTCGCTCAGCCAACATTTGGAGCGCACCGCTGCTCGGCCTCTCCATGGCGGCCGCTGCGTTGGCAGACCCGTTCAAGTGCGATTGGTCGAACTATCGGGCCGGGCCGGGCCTGACCGCGACCGTCGCTCAGGATGTGTTGACGGTCGAGTGGACTGGCGCCGCGAACACCGGGTTGCGGGCGCGCTACGTCATCGATGACGGCCAGCCGAGGATTCGCGAGCTGGGCGTCCGACCCTCGGGTGGCGAGTGGGCGGTGCTCGGCGAGAATCTTGCGCCCGACTTTACAGTGCAGACCGGCCGCCGGCGGATCGATTTCGCGGGGCTCAGTCCGCTCAAGGCACTCGGGGTTGACACCGCGTCGCGCGAAGTCATCGAGCGCCAGGGCTGGGTGGCGTTTTGGGACGCGCCGTTCGTCATCCCGGGCGAGGGGAAGCGAAATGTGGACTTGCCGCGCAAGGCGGAGGAAATCCAGCGCGGCTCGGCGAAGTTCACTGCGTCGTCGTGCGAAGTGAAGACGGATGGCGGGCGCCTGGAGGTTCACTTCCCCGGTCTCACGATGGGCATCTTTGCGGGCGGCACGCGATTCACGCACTACCGCGGCACGGGTTTGCTCCGGCTCGAGGTCATCGCCCAAACCGAGAAAAACCTCGTCGCCTACAAATACGACGCTGGACTCAAGGGATTATCCATCGCGCGACTGCCGCGTGTCCGCTGGATCGACACCGGCGGCAACGCGCAGCAATGCCAGTTCGGCGGCGCGAAGAACGACGGGCCGGTCACCGCGCGCGCGAAAAACCGCGTGCTGGTCGCCGAGGGCCACGGCGGTTCGATCGCGGTGTTTCCGCCGCCGACGGTTTTCTTCCCCGCGCGCGAGGTTGACACGAACCTCGGCTACTTGTGGTATCGCAAGGACTCGCCCACCAGCTACGGCATCGGCGTGAAACAGGCCGACCACGAGGACGACCTGCGCTACCTGCAAAACTTCGCGCTCTACAACGCGCCCCCCGGCACGCTTCAGCGGATGGCCACTTATTTTTATCTCGGCACCGGCGACGCCACCGCCACACGCGCGGCGGTGATGGCGTTGACGCGCGGCGACACCTACGCGCCGATCTCCGGCTACAAGACGCTGGTGAATCACTTCCACCTTCAGTTCGTCGACCGGCTGCGTGAATCGGGCTCGCTCGACACGCAGTTGCCGGACCTTGCGGCGATGAAGGCGCTCGGGCTGAACATCATCGGTCTGAGCGATTTTCACGCCGACAAGTTGCGGTCCAGCGATTCGGGCACGCTGCGCTTCACCGACCAACAGGATTATTTTGAGGCCTCGCGTCGCGCGTCCGATCTGGATTTTCTCGTCGTCCCATGGGAGGAGCCCAATCCGTATTTCGGCGGCCACGTCAACCTCATCAGCCCGCGGCCGTTTTTCTGGTCGAAGGTGCGGCGCGACGGGCAGCCGCTGACGGAGCAGGATGCAAAATTCGGAAAAGTTCACCACGCGGGCAGCGCCGAGGATATGGAGCAGATTTTGGACGCCGAGAACGCCTATTGGTATACCGCTCATCCGCGCACCAAGAGCTCGGCTGGTTACCCCGACGCGTATTGGGACAAGCCCTTTGCCAAGAGCGATCGCTACCTCGGCATCGCCTTCAAGCCCGGCATGGGCATGGATCTGTCGGAGCAACGGCTCGCCGACTCGCGCGCCTTCGGTGCGCTCGACGACATGAACAACCGCTACGCCGGCACCGGCCTGCGGCCGAAAGTGCTGATCGGCGACGTGGACACCTACCAGAAATGGCCGCATGACGACCTCTACCCCGGCTTCACCGTCAACTACGTCAAGCTCGATCGCGTGTCCGGACCCGACGACGACTGGACCCCGATTACGTCGGCGCTGAGTCGAGGCGAGTTCTTCGTGACGACGGGCGAGGTGCTCATTCGAAACTACGCCGTGACCGGAACGGGCCACCGACGGACGATTGTGGCGGACGTGGACTGGACCTTTCCGCCCGAGTTCGTCGAGGTCGTCTCCGGCGATGGCCAGACGACGCATCGCCAAATCATCCGCGCGACCGATCAGGCCCCGCTGGCCACGAAACATTTTGAAATCCCGTTCGACGCCACCGGGAAAAAGTGGGTGCGATTCGCGGCCTGGGACTCCGCGGTCAACGGCGCCTTCGTGCAGCCGGTGTGGCTGGAGCGCTGACTGGCGGGCCGCCACCCTTGGAAGCAAGCACTCGCGAGGAAAAAACGGGCGCGACGCCAGGTGGCGCCCGACCGCCCGGCGCGGAGGGAACTTTCTTCCCGCCACAGTCCGACACGATTGAGATCATGAACGGCCTGAATCGTGCTTTCTCGCTCGCGTGCCTTTTGGCTCCTTCCTTGCCGCACCCGTCGAAATTCGCCAGACTCATTCCTATGTTCGATTCAGGATCTCGCCTTCTCGTCGTTCTCCTTGCCATAGTCTGCGCTTCGACAACGGCGGCAGCCCAGACTTACACCACTCGATTCGAGGGTCAGGAAAACCCGCTGTCCGAGGGCCGGAAGTGGCAGAACGCCGGCTTGGATTGGACTCACGTCGCGAAAAACCACGGCCTCGCTTTTGGCACACAGACGGGGACGAACATCCTGGCTCGCCAGTACGATGACTCCTACGCCCATCTCTCCGGGTTTCCGGCGGATCAAGAGGCGTGGGGACAAGCCTACATCGCCAAGCCCGATTCTTCTTGCCATCAGGAACTCGAAATCCTGCTGCGTTGGACGAGTGCGCCTCACCGGACGACCGGCTACGAATGCTTTGCGCGGTGCCTGACTAATGGCGCCTCTTACGTTCAAATCGTCCGGTGGGAAGGCCCGCTTGGGAAGTTCACGTACCTGGCCGATCTGCGCGGGACCAACTACGGTTTGAAGAACGGCGACATTCTGAAGGCGTCGATCATCGGGAACGTTATAAGAGTTAGCATCAATGGCGTCGAGAAAGCGCGCGTCACGGATGACACCTACCAGACGGGCAATCCCGGAATCGGATTGTTTCTCCATGCCAATGGGAAGCGGGGCTTTGGGTCCAACACGAATTTCGGCTTCGCCAGTTTCACGGCCAGGGGTCTTTGATTTGGCCGCGGCCCCAATGCTTCGATTTCGACGACAATTCGCGCACGGTGGTCCACCGCTATGTGGGTGAGCCCAAACCTGGCTGCGCCAAGTTTGCCTATCCGCATCCCCTGCGCGGAGGCCACTACCCGCCGTGGGCCTTGAACTCCAAGACGGCGATTTAGCCGAAAGAAACGAAAGAAGCAAAAAAAAGGAGCGACTTAACAGCACGCGCCCCTCGAAGCGTTTCCTTGGAGAGAAACTTGGTGGTGATTCC
>CAYHFE010000212.1:0-11479 GCA_964355375.1 uncultured Verrucomicrobiota bacterium | reverse complement strand
TCAAGCTCATGCGCGATTTGCTCGCGGAGGAGGGGAGCATCTACGTGCATTGCGATGGCCGCGTAAACAGCGTCATTCGTTTGGTTTTGGATGAAGTGTTTGGCAGAGAGAATTTCCGAAACGACGTCATTTGGCAGAGAACATCATCGCACAATGATCCGCAACGCTTTGGCAATGTTCACGACACCATCCTTTACTACGTCAAAACCGACGGCGCGATTTGGAATCAACAGTTCGATAAGCCTGACAAAGACTTTTTCCAGGCGCACGATTTCGAGACTGACGCCCAAGGCAGACATTTTCGGAAACGAGACTTAACCGCACCGGCTCACGGCCGGAGCTCCGGGCAGTTTCCGTGGAGGGGAAAACTTCCGCCTCCAGGACGGATGTGGAGTTACACCGAGGAGAATATGCGTCAGCTAGAAGCGGAAGGTCGAATCGCATACACCCAATCTGGCATGCCACGGCTGATTATTTATGTGGATGACTTGAAGGGCTTGCCGATGCAGTCACTTTGGGCTCGTCCCGATCTATGGTTGAACTCTGCCGCCAAGGAGCGTCTTGATTACGCCACCCAGAAACCCGAAGCTCTTTTGGAACGAATCCTGAAGACCTCCTCCAACGAAGGCGACCTGGTGGCGGACTTTTTCTGCGGCAGCGGCACGACGTTGGCCGTGGCCGAGAAGCTGGGGCGCAAGTGGATGGGGGCGGACCTGGGGCGGTTCGCCATTCACACGACGCGCAAGCGGCTCATCGCGGTGCAGCGGCAGTTGCGCGACGCGGGCCGGCCTTACCGCAGCTTCGAGATTCTGAACCTCGGCAAATACGAGCGGCAATGGTTCGTGGGGATCAACCCGAATCTGCCGGAGGAGGAGCGGCGGCGGCAAACGATCCAGAAGGAGGAGCATTACGTCACGCTCATCCTGTCGGCCTACAAGGCGGAGCGGATGTTCCAGATGCCGCCGTTCCACGGCAAGAAAGGCGGCGTGCCGGTGGTGGTGGGGCCGATTGACGCGCCGGTGACGCTGGCGCAGGTGAACGAGGTGGTGGCGGAGTGCCGCAAGCGGAAGATCAGCAAGGTGGACGTGCTGGGCTTCGAGTTCGAGATGGGCGTGGTGCAGTTCGCCCAGGACGAGGCGCGGGCCAAGGGCGTGGGCCTGGCGCTGCGGAACATCCCCAAGGATGTGTTCGACAAGCGGGCGGTGGAGCGCGGCCAGGTACAGTTTTACGACGTGGCCTACATCGAGGTGCAGCCGAAGGTGAAGGCGTTGAAGGCGACGGTGAGCCTGAAGAGCTATGCGGTGTTTTACCGGCAGGACGAGCTGGACGCGGTGGCGGAGGCGCTGAAGCCCGGCGGCAGCAAGGTGACGGTGGAGGCCGGGCAGGTGGTGAAGATCAGCAAGGACAAGAAGGGCGTGGTGACGCGGGAGGTGCTGACGAAGCGGTGGACGGACTGGGTGGATTACTGGGCGGTGGATTTCAATTTCGAAAGCAAGAAGGAGATGGTGAGGTTGACCATGGATGACACGGATTCCACGGATAAAGGCAGCGCCGGCTGCAGCGGGCAGAAATCCGTGTCATCCGTGAAATCTGTGGTTGAACCCTGGCGCGAGGTCTGGACGGGGAACTACATTTTCGAGAACGAGTGGCAGAGTTTCCGCTCGAAGAAAGATCGCGCGCTGGAGCTGACCAGCGCCGCGCACGAATACGCGAAGAAGGGCCGCTACCGGATGGCGGTGAAGGTGATTGATATTTTTGGTAACGACACGACCAAAGTCGTGGAGGTGACGGTGTGACCTATGAACAACATGGAACCGATTCCTGAATTCGACGCCACCGGGTGTCTGCCCGACGGCGTTTACGTCTGTGATGAGGCCGCGTTCCGCGTTCGTTTCGTGGAGGCGTTCCAGGAGACGCGTGATGACCGGGCAGCGATTTGCGAGGGTTTCTTCCGCTGGCGTCAGGAGGCGCACAGGTTGGGCAGCATCGCCACGCAATGGGTGAACGGTTCCTTCGTTGAAAAACGGTCCATTCCGCCCGATGATGTTGACGTGGTCACGTTCCACGATTACCCGCGGTTCAATGGACTCGAAGCGGGAGTCCGGGAGCATGTCGAGCGGCTCTTGGGCGGGCGCGAGGCGACGAAAGCGGCCTACCGCACCCACGCGTTTCTGGTGTTGTCCTGCGAAAGCGCCCATCCCTACTTCGTCGTCTTTGACCAATGGCGCGCCTACTGGCGCAACTGGTTTGGTCAAACCCGGGATTTGCGGGATCCGGCTGGGACGGCGCGTCCCGGCTATCGAAAAGGATTTGTTCAAATGGTGCTGGGACCTCCTGATCTGGTACCTTCCATCTCTTCGGAAAGGAAAACGTTATGAGCATTACTTTGACCCGACAGAGTCCACGGCCTGCCGCCGAGGTTCAGCGGCAATTGGCCGACTTGGCGCGTGTCCACCGGGCCGCCGAAGCTTACGGAACACCTGACCCCGCCAGCCAGGCGGGCATGAATTCATTGCTGGCTCACGAACAGGAACTGAAAGACGAATTGCACGCAGCAAAGTTGTTGGCCTCCAACTGCGATGCGGAGATCGTTTTGGACGGGGATCCGGTTCAGGGGCACGCCGTCCAAGCTGGATTTCTCGGCAGTTTTCTTGAAACCTTGCAAAGCCTCGTGAACGCGGTGGCGCAGGTGATGACGAGCGAACCTACAGCCCGCGCGGCCATCCCGCGCAACATCATCGCGGAGAATCGGCTGATGGTGGTGGCGGGATTTGAGTCTTCCTTCGGTCTGCGTCTGCGGGTCCCGTCGCAGGATGAGTTGGGCCAGATGTTCGAGCCAATCTCGGCGACCGTGTTGAAACAGGTGTGCCAGACGCTGTCAGAAGAAGGTTTCGGCGAGGCAACCATTCGCTTGATCTCACATTCGCGCGTGAAGAAGCATTACGGTGACCTGCTCAGTCTCACCGCCAAAGCTGGCGCGACCGTCTGCGTGCGAACGCGAGCCTATCCTTATGGAGTGCGGCTGACCTCCAAGCAGGCCCGGGAACGGGCTGACTGGATGGAGTTGCTGCAGACCAAGGAAGAGGAAACAACCTTCGCCGGAATTCTGGTCGGTGGTAGCATCGAGTCGGCGCGCTTTGAGTTGAAGGTTGGCGAGGAAGTGTATCGAGGCAAGGTGTCCGAGGGGGCGTTGGAGCAGATGCACCACGCCCGATTCGGCGACGAGGTGACGGCCACGGTCAAGGTCATCACCACGACGCACGAGGAAGCGTCCATCGAGCCAACCACGAGCTACTTCCTGACCAGCTTGGTTCTTCCCGGCCAACCGGCATCGCTCTTCGCGTCAGGCCGCCAGGAGTCGTGAAGCCAGCCCCCAACGCCCAGTGAACGCGTCAGTGAACCGACGACAGCGGACACATCTCCTTTGAACTGAAATGGCCCTCCCTCCCCAATTCCCTACCGACCCGCACGTTGTTCTCGCGCCGGACATGCGCTGGCATCCGGGCGACGCGGAATTGACGGAGGCGCCGTATGAAAACCTGCTGCCGCCGTTGGTGCACAAGGTCCGACAGGGAGTCAAAGCGTGGCGCGATAGCGGTTACGATACCGCGTCGGCCACGGCGCGGGCGTTGTTGAATCACTGGTTCAAGACGGAGCATTTTCAGCCGGCGGAGGACGGCGCGGCGCAGCCGTTCCGCTACTACTTCGCCCAGCGCGAAGCGGTGGAGTCGGCCATCTGGCTCTACGAAATCGAGCAGGCGCGCGATCCTTACGCGCTGCTCAAATACGATTCATCCGGGCGGGTGTCGAAGGGGATGTTTCCCGAAGACTGGACGCGCTACGTGATGAAGATGGCGACGGGCGCGGGCAAGACGAACGTGATGAGCCTGATGATTGCCTGGGCTTACTTCCACAAGCGTTACGAGGCGGACTCGGATTTGAGCACGAACTTTCTGTTGGTCGCACCGAACATGATCGTGCTGGACCGGCTGCGGCTCGACTTCGACGGCTTGAAGATTTTCTTCACCGATCAGGTGCTGCCCGAAAACGGCTACGAAGGCCAGAACTGGCGGGACGATTTTCAGGTGACGCTCCACGTCCAGGACGAGATCGGCGTGATCTCGGACACGGGCAACATCTTTCTGACCAACATCCATCGCGTGTTTCAGGCGGAGCGCGAGCCGTCCTTCGACGACGAGAACACGACGGATTATTTTCTCGGCAAGCGGCCAACAGGCAAGACGAACGATTCGCGCGTGGACTTGGGCGTGATCGTGCGGGACGTGCCGGACCTGGTCGTGCTCAACGACGAGGCACATCACATCCATGATCCGGACATGGCGTGGTTCAAGAACATCGAGGACATCTCGAACCAACTCCGGCTCAAAGGGAGCAAGTTGTCGGCGCAGTTCGACTTCACGGCGACGCCCAAGCACAACAACGGCGCGATCTTTGTGCAGACGATCAGCGATTACCCGCTGGTCGAAGCGATTCGGCAGGGCGTGGTCAAGCGGCCCGTGTTGCCGGACGAGGCGTCGCGGGCGAAGTTGGTCGAGCGCAAGAGCTCCAAGTTCACCGAGCAATATGAGGATTATCTGCACCTCGGCTATCTGGAGTGGAAGAAGGTCTATGACGAACTGAAGCCGACAGGCAAGAAGTCGGTGCTGTTTGTCATGACCGATGACACGCGGCATTGCGATGAGGTGGCGGCGTTTCTGGAGCGGCGTTACGAGGAACTTCGGGACGCGGTGCTCGTCATTCACACGAAGAACAACGGCGAGATTTCCGAGGCCTCCAGCGGCAAGAGCAAGGAGGAGTTGGACAAGCTCCGCAAGCTCAGCCGGGAAATTGACAAGGCCGAAAATCCTTACCGGGCGATCGTTTCGGTGATGGTGCTGCGCGAAGGTTGGGATGTGCAGAATGTGGTTTCCATCGTCGGGCTGCGCCCCTTCAAGGCCGAGAGCAAGATCCTGCCGGAGCAGACTCTCGGTCGCGGCCTGCGGCGGATGTTCCGCGGCCAGCCGGTGTCCGAGAAGGTCAGCGTCATCGGGACGGAAGCGTTCATTGATTTCGTGGAGACGATCAAAGTCGAAGGCGTGGAACTGGAATACGCGCAGATGGGCGGGACAACACCGCCGAAATCGCCGCTGGTGGTCGAGGTGGACCGCGAGAACGGAAAGAAGGACATCGAGGCGATGGACATCGAACTGCCGGTGTTATCGCCGCGGATTTACCGGGAATACAAGAACCTCGATGCGCTGAATCCGTCCGCGCTGCCTCATGCGCGCGTTGCCTTGAAGGCCTTCACGCCGGAGGAGCAACGGCAGATTGTTTTCAAGGACATTGATTCCGAGCAGATCAGCCATACCACGGTGATGGAGTCGGCTTTCACGCCGGACTGCGAGAGCGTGGTGGGTTATTTCGCGAAGACCATCATGCGGGACTTGCGGTTGGTGGGCGGATTCGACGTGTTGTTCGGCAAACTGAAGACGTTCGTCGAACGCGAGCTGTTCACCACAGCGGTCAACTTGGATGACTCAAACGTCCTGCGGAATCTGTCGGAAATCGAGGCCACACGGACCATTTTGGAAACATTCAAGGCGGCGGTCAACTCCCTCACCGTGCAGGACCGGGGAACGACCGAAGTTCGTGACCGCATCAAGCTGAGCAAGACCCGGCCTTATCTCGTCAGCGACCAAGGCTATCTGGTGCCGAAGAAGTCCATCTTTAACAAGATCGTCGGCGACAGCGCGTTTGAGTTGGAGTTCGCGCAGTTCCTGGACGGCTGCGGAGACGAGGTCGTCTCCTTCGCGAAGAATTCACCGAGCACACACTTTCGCATCGAATACAAGACGGCGGACGGCGCCATTGCGAACTACTACCCCGACTTCATCGTCAAGGAGACGGACAGCGACATCTGGCTCATAGAGACGAAAGGTCGTGAGGACCTCGACGACGTAGAGAAGCGGGAACGTTTGAAGCAATGGTGTCGCGACGCGACTGCCAAAGAGAAGGGCCAGCAGTTTCGCGCCCTCTACGTGAAAGAGGAGCAGTGGGAGGCACTTCAGCCGAAGAACTTTGGGGAGCTTCGGGAAGGTTTCTCAGAACCCGCTGCCTAACACTGTTTCCAGAGATGATGTTGCCCCACTGAAAGACGACTATGATCATAACTCAGCCGCCCGTTGCCATGACCGAGAATCTGTTGTTGCTCGGCCCGATTGAATACCCGCTCTATCTCGTCCAGGACCAAGGCGAGGCTTTGCTCTTCGAAGGCGGCGTCGGCGCTTGCGGACCGGTCCTGGAGGAGCAACTCGCCCGCCTCGGCATCGCCAGGGATTCCGTCAAGCAGATCGTCGTCACGCACGCCCATCCGGACCACGTCATGGCCGTGCCGGCGTTCCGGCGGATGTTTCCCGGAGTGCATGTGCTGGCCTCGCCCATTGCCGCCGCCACCATGAGCAACGAAAAGGCGATCGGGTTCTTCGCCAAGATGGACGGCGCTTTGACCGCGTGGCTGCGGCAGATCGGCTCGATCACGGAGCAACATCAGCCCCAGGCCCTGACCGAACTTAAAATCCCGGTGGACCGCCTCGTGAACGAAGGCGACACCGTGACGGTGGGCGGGTTCAGCTTCAACGTCCTGGCCACGCCGGGCCACAGCGAATGCAGCCTCAGCTTCTTCGAGCCGGCCAGGAAGATCCTCGTCGCCGCCGACGCCACCGGTTTTTATTTCCCCGCGCCCGCGGCTTCCTGGTGGCCGATGTATTTCACCGATTACACAACCTACCTGAACTCGCTGCGGCGTCTGGCCGGTCTGGGCGCCGAAATTCTTTGCCTGAGCCATAACGCCGCTCTCACCGGCGCGGACGAGGTGGCAGCCTACTCTGTCCGCGCCCTCGCCGCCACGGAGGCTTTCCACCGGCGCATCGTCGCTGCCATCAAGGCGGGCAAGCCAGTCCGCGAGTTTGCCGAGGAACTCGGTGTGGAAGTGCATGCCCAGGCGGGACGGCTGGGCGTGGATTTCTTCCAGAAGAGTTGCGCCAACCAGATCAAGCTGTCGTTGAAACACGAAGGCATCATTGTGGAGCAGTAACATGACGCGAGCACGCATCCTGGGCACGGGCCATTACCTTCCGCCGAAGGTCACCACGAACTTCGACCTGGAAAAGATCATGGACACGACGGACGAGTTCATCGTCAAGCGGACGGGCGTGCGCTCCCGCTACCACGCCGCGGCGGGGGTCAGCGCCTCCGATCTCGCCGTGCCCGCGTGCCAGGCCGCGGTGGCCGACGCCGGCCTGCGGATGAGCGACATCGACCTGCTCATCATGAACACCATCACGCCCGACCACGCCGATCCGGGCTGCGCCTGCTTTCTCCAGGCAAAGCTCGGCCTGCCCGGGGTCGCGGCCTATGACATCCGCCAACAATGCACCGGTTTGCTCTACGGCCTGACCATGGCCGAGGCGTTTATCCAGACCGGCAAATTCCGCCATCCGCTGATCGTCTGCTCCGAAGTCCTCTCCAAGCGGATCGACTGTTCCAACGACGGACGGAACATCGCCGTCCTGCTCGGAGACGGCGCGGGCGCGGTGGTGATGGGTGCGAGCGACGACGACAAACGCGGCGTTCTCTGGACCGGCATTCATGCGGACGGCCGGGGCGCAAAGGCCCTTTACACCGCCGCCCCCGGCTGCGCGCTGGGTCGCATGGAACATATCACCAAGGAGGACATTGACGCCGGCCGCACCCACTTCCGCATGGATGGCAAGGCGGTTTTCGAGAACGGCGTGGCCGGCATGACCGGCGCCGCGTTCGAGGCTCTCACCGCCACCAACCTCACGCTCGCCGACGTGGACGTGCTCATCCCGCACCAGGCCAACCTGCGGATGCTGGAGGCAGTCATCGAGAAGACGGGCGTCCCCAGGCACAAGGTCTTCATCAACGTCGAGGACCACGGCAACATCGCCTCCGCCTCCCTCCCGATCGCGCTCGACCAGGCCCGCCGGCAGGGCATGGTCACCGGCGGAAAACTCGTGTTGCTGGTTGGTTTCGGCTCCGGTTTCGTCTGGGGTTCAGCGCTGCTGAGAATGTAAGAACCGGCGCAAGAAGGCCGTTGTGATCCAGATCGAGAACACCACCTCGCTGCGCGCGCGCTACAGCGAGACCGGCCAGAGGGGCGGGTTCTACAACACCTTTCTCACCCGTGGGCGTGAACGGTTCCGTTTTTTCGCTCGCGGCGAACGCGCGTCACCAAAACGACCGGGCGCAGTCGGGCGGGATCACCGAAACATCAGTCTCAAGAACTTCACTTCGTACGGCTTGAAACTGAGCGAATCAACGCCTGTCTGAATGGCCTCCTCCAGCACATTTACTTGGTCGGCGCTGCGAATTAAGGTCGCACCTAGCACTTCGTCTTCCGTGATCGTGACCGCTTTGCCCTCCACTTCACGCAGATGCAGGATGATCCCATCACCTTGGCGGGTGGGGCGGGTTGCGACGATCAGCAGGTTGGGCGGAGTGACCTTCAGGGCCGAGAGTTGTTGCGGCTCGCGCGGGGCGGCGCTTTTCACCGGCGGCAACACGCGCGTGGCCAGCGGAACGCGGCTGCCCCAACCGAAGCGCGTGGCGAAGGTGCGGCTCGTGTCTTTGGTTGAGGTCAGGTAGTAGTGGAATTTGAACTCGCCTTCCTGCGCGGTGCGGAAATTGGTGAACCAGTAATTGTTCATGACCCACGAATAAACGTGCGGCTTCTCGACGCGCGTCACCGGCTGCCATTTGCCGAGGTTGAAATCGCCCAACTGCACCAGCGGCGCCTGCTCGCTGCCGGTGACGATCTGGCCGTCGGCGCTGCGGATGGCGATGAAGCTTTGCAGCGTTTGCCAGTCGGACGACGAGCCGGGGATCTGGCCGTCGCCGGGCGTAACGCAGCCGCCCTGAGCTTCGTAAAGCACCTGGCTGTTCGGCGCCCGGAACGGGAGCGCGACATACACCGCCTCCGGCGAGGGAATCGGCAGCTTGCGGATGGCGAAACGCAGCTCGAGGCGCTTCTCTGTCTCGTACAGCCGAATCTCCGCGCGCACGCCGTTGTTGGTCGCGCAACCGTCCAGCTCGGCCGTGACCAGGAGGCTCTGCCAGATCGGGCCGGCCGCGCCGGGCTTCACGGTGACGTTTCGCACCGAAGTACGCTGGAACTCTTCCGGCTTCATGTCCCGGCGATTCGGCATCGTTTCATAGATGCACTGGCCCAGGCCCCACGCCGCGGTCTGGTCCACCAGTTCCCGGCCGGTTTCTTTGTCAACCAAGCTCTTGATGGCGCCGTGGCCGGCATCAAGCGCCAGCTTGTAAAACTCGTTTTCCAGCGTGAGCGAATCCGCCCCGGACGTTTCCCGAACGCGCGGCTGGTCGCTGGTTTCGATGCGCAGAATCTTATAGCCCAGCGGCGGCACGTCGCGCACCCACAAGGCCCAGTACGTGCCTTCAGAGCGGCGCTCCATGGCTTGGACGGCCACGGGCTGCGCGCCGTCGAGGATGCGGAACGCGCGGTCCGGCGGCAGCATTTCGTGGTCGATGAACACCCGCACCAATCCGGAACGCGGCCAGCTCAGGGTGTTGCAAACCGCCAGCGTGGGCACGTTGGCCCGCGGCAGAAAATCCTGCAACAGTCCGAACGCCTCCTCGCGCAGGAGAGTGGAATCCTTCACCGCCGTCCAAGCGTAGGAGGCTTTTTCGCCCCATTGCACCTGAGTGTTTTCCGCCAGCGAATCGCTGATGCTCTCCGCCGCGCCGTAAGTGTGTTCCTGGTAAAACAGGAGGTTGTCCTGAATGGCGGCAGCACGCTGCATCGCATTGGAGCTGACCTGCGCGCCGAGGATGGACGCCATGGCCAGCAGGCCGTGGTTTACTTGCATGGCCGTTTCGGTTTCGCGCGCGGCAGCGGTTTCGCGGGCCGCCGAGCCAAAGCCGTCGGTCCACCAATCCGGCCACGCTTGACGATGCACCGGCAGTTCGGCGCTGTGTTCTTTTTCCACGTAGGCCAGGAACTCCTGCGAGGTGGAGAGCCGCAGCTTCGGCCAGGCGAATTTCTCGTTCCACTCCTTGACCAGGTCGCACTCGATGACGGCGGGCGGGGAGTTGTCCGTGTGGTAACCGGAGAATTGCACGCTAATGCGGTCGAAGGGATAACGGCGCTCCGCCAGCGAGAGCAGATACTTGTCGAGGTAGGGCTTGAATTTCTCGAGGTTGCCCTCGTGGATTTTCCACATGTTGCCGAGATGGTAATGGTCCGCGCGATAGGCGAGCACACGTTTGCCCGACGGCGACTCCCACCAGAACAGGGTGGGCTTGTCGAACGGCAAAATGGAGCGCGTCTGGTTGATGCCCATGGTGAGGGAGCGGATGCCGATGTCGCTGAAGTAATCCACGAGACACCAGCCCGCACCATTGACGTCGTTCTGCATGGCGGTGTGAACACGGAAACCGAAGTCGTCCTTGATCTCACGCAGCGGGCGCAGCAACGCCGCCAGCGAACTTTCGGTGGCAATTTCCGACATGTTCAGCATCAGGCCGCAGATTTCGATGCGCCCTTCCGCGACCCGTTGCTTGAGGCGCTCGATCTGTTTGGCGGGGCGGACTTTGAGATACTCGCGCACCGCCCACGAAGTCTCGCAGGTCCAGCGGAAACGCGCGTCGTCGGGATAGCTGTCGGTGAGGTCGCAATAATCCAGCGCGTAGTCAATGTAGCGGAGGTGCTCGGGAAGAATCTCGGTTTGCGGCCGGGTGTAGCCGATGTCCGTGTGCGTGTGCTGGGCGAGATAAACGGTCCACTGGCGCGGCGGTTGCAGGGTGAACGGACCGAAATCCCGCTGACCCGCCGCCGACTCGATGCGCACGGTCACCGGCGTGGCCGCGGTGAGCAGCGGCACGGCAAAGTCCACAGCCTGTTTTCCCGAGGCGAGTTCGGCGATGGTCCGGGTCTTGGGTTCGGGCCACGCGCGGGAAGTCAGGCGCACGGTCACGTTGGAAAGGCCGGTGGAGTCAATCGTGACGACGAGCAGATTGCGCGCGCCTTCCGCGGTTTTGGGAATGAGCGGCGAAACTGCCAGGCTGGCCGATTCCAGGCCCGCCTTGGGCGGCTCGCCCGGCGCCTGGGCGCGGACGCCTCCGGCAGAAGCGATCAGAAGGCAAAGGAGCGCGGCGAGTCCGTGCGAATTGTGGTGGTGAGCTGAAAACGATCCCAGGAGTGATTTCGCGATCCTCATCATACGGCAATGTTTATGCGCCAGGGTTAACTAGCCAATAGGCATTTGCTCTTTCACGGCGGACCCTACCATATTCGTCCAGAGGCATTGACACAAGAAGAAGGGATCTCCGAATCCGGGGTCAATAAGGATTTTCGCCTTGGGCAGGCTCGGAGGTCGCCCACGCCGGGAATGGATCGTCCTCCGGCGGGAAAAATGGCTGTCTGGTTGGCCAGAGC
>CAYHFE010000211.1:0-11512 GCA_964355375.1 uncultured Verrucomicrobiota bacterium | reverse complement strand
CCCGCCTCGCCACGAGCAGGCCGGCCTCCTCGAGCTTGCGCCCGGCCAAACTCGCCTCAGAGGGATCGATCGCACCGGATGCCGGGGCAGCGGCGTGGTCGCGATAGACCGGATCATGCCATCCCTCAATGTTCAGATCCGAATCGTAACCGACCCGCAACAGGGCATGCACGATCTCGGCCCAATTCGCCTGCCCCAGGCCCGGCATGCGATGTTCGGCGACACCCGGATGGCAGATCCCATAGACCTCGAGCAGCCTGCGATTGAGGAACGCGTCCTTGGCGTGCACATGGAAGATCCGCGAACCAAAGCGCCGGATGTTTTCCACCGGATCGATGAACTGGCAGATGAGATGGCTGGCATCCCATTCCAAGCCCAGGTTATCACAGCGGGTTTCGTTGAAGAGACGCTCCCACAGGGCCGGCTGGCCAAGCATGTTGTAGCCCATGATCGGCAAGTGATACGACCCTTGCGGGCAATGCTCGAAGGCGATCCGAATCCCGTGCTCGGCGGCGAATTGCGCGAGTGGTTCCCAAAACTCGATCAAGCGGGGCAGGAAATCTCCAAAGGGTCGATACACCGGGTTGCCCCCGCGCTCGTTCCATTCGGTTTCAATGACCGCCCCGGGGAATCCCGCGACCGTCTTGACCCCGATATGGCCGGCAACCTCGATGGCTCGCCGAAACACCGCCTCGGCATGCTTGGTTTGACGCGGATCGAGCGGGTTGCCATAGAGCGCTCCGATGGCGGAGATCCGAATATCCCGCGTCCGGGCTTCGTTCCCCAACTGTTCGGCATGCGCCCGCCAGTCCGAATGCCCGGGCCCGCAGAGACTGTCCGCGAACCCGATCCATTCCATCGAACGAAAGCCGAGCTTCCGCGCCCAGTCCAATTGGCCGACCTCACCTCGTGTTAAGACACCGATTCGCATAAGTTAACCTCCACCCGCCCGTCCCACTGAACACAATGGAATTCCCGACGGGCGCGGCAAACCAACCCTACACCGCCACTCGCCCGGAACTCCAGTCTTCTCCGCAATGGAGCTTTTCGAGACCCGGCCTTCGCCGGAATGCGGGCTCTGATGTTGACTCGCCACCCGCAGTTGGCTAGCACTCAGGCCATCGACCCAAACCGCTTTGACAACGCTCGAATCTTCGTCTGATCAACCGTGAACTTCTCCCATCTTTTCCTGATCCTCCTTCTCGGCGGGCCCGCGAACGGAGCCGCCCCGGGCGCTCACGACTGGCCGCAATTTCTCGGTCCGAACCGAAACGGCGTCTTGGTCGGCCCCGCGCTCGCGGACACGTGGCCCCAGGACGGTCCTCCGCTCGTCTGGAAGAAGACGATCGGCCCAGGCTTCAGCGGACCCGTCGTGGCCCTCGGCAAGTTGATTCTGTTTCACCGGATCGCCGACCAGGAAACGGTGGAATGCCTCGACGCCCGGACCGGCCAACCGCTCTGGAAATTCGAGTATCTCACCCAGTACCGCGACGACTTTGGATTTGACGCAGGACCACGCGCCACGCCGACCGTCGCCGAGGGCAAGGTCTATACATTCGGAGCCGAAGGATCCCTGCACTGTCTGGACCTGAACTCGGGAAAAATGCTCTGGCGGATCTCGATGAAAGAGAAGTTTTCTTCGCCGAAAGGATTCTTCGGCATGGTCTGTTCCCCGCTCCTGGAAGAGAACCTTCTCCTCTTGAACATCGGCGGCGCGGGCGGAGCGGGTATCGTCGCGCTGGCCAAGAACGACGGCCAACTGGTGTGGAAAGCCACCGAGGACGAAGCCAGCTACTCGTCTCCGATCATGGCCACTCTCGACGGTCGCCGTCGCGCCGTCTTCTTGACGCGCAGCGGAGTAGTCGTCCTCGATCCGGCCACGGGCGCCGTGCTCAGCCGATTCCCCTGGCGGGCGCGAATGAACGCTTCGGTCAATGCCGCCACGCCGGTGGTGATCGGCGACGTCATTTTTGTGTCGGCGAGCTACGACACCGGAGCGATTGCGCTGACGTTTAAGGAGGGACAACTCCGAAAAGTTTGGTCATCGGATGACGCCCTCTCCAACCACTATGCGACCAGCGTTTACCAAGGCGGGTTCCTTTACGGGTTCCACGGCCGGCAAGAAGAAGGCCCCAGCTTGCGCTGTGTCGAATGGGCCAGCGGACGCGTCCGCTGGTCGGAAAATCGTTTCCCGGCAGGAACGGTGATGTTGGCGGGAAATCGGCTGCTCGTCCTTCTTGAGGATGGCCGTCTCCTGATGGCGCTCGCGTCATCGGCCAGTTTCAAGCCGCTGGCCGAGGCGCAGATCCTGCCCCTGGGGGTGCGCGCCTATCCCGCCTTGGCCGACGGATTGTTCTACGCTCGCAGCAAAGACCGACTGGTCTGCCTGGATCTAGGGAAAAGCGAGCCCAGAAAATGACGCCACGGAGAACCCAGCGGGGCGCCGCCGCAATCACAGGAGAGGGGACTCACCCGCGGAGGCCTGAGCTCCCCTCGCCGTGTGAAACATGCCGCCTCGGGAAACTCGTCCGCGATGCGGCGAACGGGGGCCAGCGCGGAATCCGGCCGGGCCGCGAAACGAACGTCCCCCGGGCCGACGGACACCCGAGAATTGCATTGCGACGCCGGGCCGTTGTTTTACCTTCGGCCCATGTTTGGACCTACGGATCTTTTCGAGCTGAGCGAATGCGCGCACGCGTCGATTTTCGAGGGTTGCACCTACGCCTGGGAGGCGTTGGCGAAAATCCCGGCCTATCTCGAGGATCACTTCCAACACATGCGTCCGGCCTTGCACAATTCCTGCGAGGGCCGCGCCTACATCGGGGAGCGGGTCTATATCGGCCCCGGCACCGTCGTGGAAGACGGCGTCATGATCAAGGGCCCCGCCCTTATCGGGAAGAACTGCCAGATCCGGCATAACGCCTACATCCGCGAGGACGTGATCATCGGCGACGACTGCGTGGTGGGAAACGCGTGTGAACTCAAGAATTCCCTCCTCTTCAATCAATGCCAGGTGCCTCATTTCAATTACGTGGGCGATTCCATCCTCGGCCATCAAGCCCATCTCGGCGCCGGCGTCAAGATCTCCAACTACAAGCTCGTCCCCGGGAGTATCCTCGTCGTGCTCGAGGGTAAGCCGCTCGACACCGGGCTCCGGAAATTCGGCGCTCTCCTCGGTGATCACACGGACGTAGGCTGCAACGCCGTGCTCAATCCAGGGAGCATTCTCGGGCGCGGCTCCCTCATCTACCCGAACACCTCCTGGCGCGGATTTCTCCCGCCGCACCACATCGCCAAGAGCCAGGTCGCCATCCAAGTGACGCCGCGGCGGGCCCCGTCGCCGGCCTGAGCGACCGTCCGACCTCCCCGCCCACCCATGATCAGCACGCTCGAATCCCTGTCCGCCGGATCGACCGGCCTGGTCGCGCAGGTCGAGGAGCTGTTTTCACCGCGCGGCCTGTTGTCCAAGGCCAAGAATTTCGAGTATCGACCGCAACAACAAGCAATGGCCGTGGCCGTGGCCCAGGCTCTGGAAACAGGCCAACATCTGGTGGTGGAGGCGGGGACGGGCGTGGGCAAGAGCCTGGCCTATCTGGTGCCGGCCATTCTCTTCGCCGTGGCCAAAAACAAAAAAGCGGTGGTCTCCACCCACACGATTAATTTGCAGGAACAGCTCACGGACAAAGACCTGCCCATGCTGGCCCGGGTTCTGCCGGTCCCATTCAGCTTCACCATGCTCAAGGGCCGGGGCAATTACCTCTGCACCCGGCGGCTCCACAAAACCCTGCAGCAGGCCGATAGCCTGTTCACCTCCCCGGAAGTGCAGGAATTGCGTCGCATCTACGAGTGGTCGCAAACCACCACGGGTGGGAGCTTGTCCGACTTCGAGGTCGAGCCGGACCCGAAAGTCTGGCAGCAGGTCTGTTCCGAGCGCGGCATCTGCTCAGCCAAGCTCTGCGGACCGATGTCCGACTTCGCCAAAGACCACAGCATCTGTTTCTTTCAACGCGCGCGCGCCCGGACGCTGTCGGCGGATGTTCTGGTGCTGAACCACACCTTGTTTTTCACGCTCCTGGGAACGATGGATGAGGAAGCGTCGGGCGGCATCCTCTTCCGCAACGATTTCATCATCTTCGACGAAGCCCACACCGTCGAACATGTGGCCTCGAAGCGGATTGGCCTCAGCGTCTCCAAAACCCAGATGCGCTACGCTCTGCAACGTCTCTGGAATCCGACGACCAAGAAAGGTCTGCTCGGCGTCCTTCGCCAAGCCAAGCCCTCCGGCCTCGTCGAAGAATTGCTCGATCGGACGGAGCAGTTCTTCTTCGACGTGGAAGCCGCCTGCGAGGAACTGGCGACGGCACGGACACCTTTGAAAAACTCCCGGTCCGGCGAATCGCGCCCCGGGAGGAACGCCCGCCCATGGGCCGAAGTCCGCATCCGCCAGCCCGATCTCGTCCAGGACACGCTCACCCTGCCCATGGAGCGCCTGCGCGAGGCCGTCAGCGAACTCATCAAACTGACCGACGACAAGGACACCGGCCAGGAGTTGCTGGAGTGCAATCGTCGCTTGATCGAGGTGCGCGAAGAGATCGCCCTGTTCTTGGGACAACGGGCCGAGGAGTACGTTTACTGGGTCGAGCGAGCCGGGAGGGCGCAGAAGAATCTGGCGTTAAACGCCGCGCCCATTGATGTCGCGGATTTTCTCCGCCGGCGCCTCTTTGGCGGCGCCACGTCGATCATCATGACCAGCGCCACGCTGGGCATCTCCGCCCGGTTGGTCCAGGCAACCCCGACCAAGCGCCCCGCCGCTGGCCCGCCCTCCTCCGGTCCGCTCGATTACTTCGCCCGGCGCGTCGGAGCGGAGGTGGCCCGACTCTTGCAGGTCGGTTCACCGTATGATTACGAACGGCAGATGAAGCTGTTTGTCGTCCGCAAAATGCCCGACCCGCGCGAGTTGGGCTACCAAGAGGCGCTGACGCATTGGATTGAGCATTTCATTCGCATGACCCACGGGAAAGCGTTTGTCTTGTTCACGAACTACAAGCTCATGCAGGAAGTCGCCGAACAATTGCAGCCGGTTTTTGAAGAGCTCGGCCTCGATTGCTTCGTCCAAGGCACCGGCACGCCGCGGAGCTTGATGCTTGAGAAATTCAAAGCGGATGTGAACTCCGTCTTGTTCGGCACCGACAGTTTCTGGCAAGGGGTCGATGTCCCGGGTGAAGCTTTGTCGAACGTGATCCTGACCCGATTGCCCTTTGCCGTCCCGGATCATCCCTTGATCGAGGCGCGCATCGAGCGGATCGAGGCCCGCGGCGGCAATTCGTTTGCCGAGTTTTCGCTGCCGGAAGCGATCTTGAAATTTCGACAAGGGGTCGGCCGATTGATCCGCACGAAGACCGACGAGGGCATCGTGGTCGTGCTGGACAATCGGATTCTGACCAAGCGCTACGGACAAGCGTTCCTCGACGCCCTCCCGCCCTGCCCCTTGGAGATCGTCTGAATAGGTGTCAGTCAATGATATTGTCATCTTTGTTATTCGGGGCGGCCCGTTGATTTCGCGGGCTTGTCTTTGCCATGCCGGTAGAGCAAATGGGTCAGATGTCCCCGTGTGCCCATGCAGAGTCGCTCCGCAATCCAGCTCATCGTCACCGTCGTTTGCGCCCTTAATTTAGCCGCCAATCTCACCTTGAACGGATCGCCCTTGCGCCGCGCCTGGAGGTCTGCGGCGGTCCAACCCTTGCGCTGTAATTCCGCTTCAATCAGCCGCTCGGCCTTGGCTTCGACCGACTCCACCAATTCTGCGCCGAAGTGCCAGTGGCCGCGCTTTTCGGCCACTTGCGCCAACAATTCGCGGCGGAATGCTTCGCCGCCCAGACACCAGCCCCGACGCACCGCCTTGAATGCCCCGTCGCCTTCACCCGCGCGCCGCGCTTCCATCTGCGCCTCAAATTCCCGCCGACCCGCCACGCTGTCCTGCGGGATGCCCGACTCACCCAGCAACCGCTCCACCCGGAGCCAGTCCGGGCGGCGCGAGGGGGCTTGCAGGTAGAGCGGATAGCTGCTCCAAACAAAGGTCGCCAGCCCCTGCTCCGGAACAACGAGCCGCGCCCGCTCCGGATTCAAGTGAACGTAATCGCACACCGTCTTGAGGTAGCCATTGCCGCTGCCTTCCACCAGCAGGCATTTATAGCGACCGCTGAACAAGTGGCCAAAAAGCTTGTGCCGCCGATTAAACCGCGTGGTATAGACGCCCAGAAACCATTTCATCCCAGCTACCAGATTGGCCTGCGGCGTCTCCACCACCAGATGAAAATGATTAGGCATCAGGCAATACGCCTGCACCTGCCAGCCGGTCTTGTCACACGCTTCGCCAAGCGTGCTCAGAAACCGTTCCCGGTCCTGGTCGTCACGGAAAATAGGTTCGCCGCGGTCGCCACGATTCATGACGTGATAAATCGCACCCCGATACTGCACGCGTAGCTTGCGAGCCATGTCCCCATCCTCCTCGACCCGCCTAGCAGATGTCAATACCATTGACTGACCCCTCAGCCGGCAGTTTCCAAGATGAGAACTGCCCAGATCGATCCGCCAACACGAACCGTTAAGACGGAGGAGGCTAGTATTGCCGCAGCCGGTAATAGCTCGCCGCCGCGCCGGCTGGATCGATTTGGAGGCCACTGACCGCACCCGGCACCGCTGACCAACTGCCCGTGCTCAGGCTGGCGCGCGTTTCGAGCACACCGTTACCAGGCCAGGTGAGTTCCACTTTGGCGCCGACCCTTTTTACGATGACCGAGACCGGCAACGGCGTCAGCGTGGTCAATGTGTAGGGGATAGGGGGCGCCGTAATAGCCACCTGGGTCCACCCCGTGGTGCGCGTACAGAGAAAGACCGAGAACGACGGATTCGGGAACGCCGGCAAGCCAGTGTCCGTGGCCGTCGCCCGGCGCGAAATGCGGCACTCGAAGTCGGCCGACTTCGTGTCGTTCGGCGCAATCGCGAAGTCGGCTCCTTGATAGCGCCCGTCGGTCCAACCTCCGCCCATTCGATAGACGCTGCGGTTTTCAATCATCACCTCACCCCCGTTCCAAACGCCGGTCGCGGGATCACTGTCGGTGTCAAAAACAATCTGGTAGTAGTTGCTGTAGTTGGCCGGGCCCAGCGATCCCACCGGGTCATAGTAGGTGAACCGGAGATAGACGTAGTCATTGTCGTTGGTGATGGAAAGATTCTTGTATTCGATGCCCCCCGGATTGAGTTGCTCTAAGGTCAGCGCGATCGGGATGCCGTTCCAGTCGTCGAATTTTCCGTCAATCACGATGGCTGACCGGAAGATGGTGGCGGCGCTGGCCGCGTTTCCGAAACGATCCTGCACTCCATTGACCGACAACTTGTAAGACTGCCCGAAGGTCTGCTGCGTCGTGGTCAATGTTACCGTATGTCCGTCCACTGGATCGAGCACAGCCCCCTGGACTTGCAGTTTGCCATCCAGGCTGTAGTTCGAGGCTTTCTGGGCTGAAGTGGCGTCCACCGGTTCCGAGAACGTGACGAGGACGTTCCGCCCGCCCCCGCTTGCGCTCGCGATCCCAGGCGGGTTCGAGTCGCGCACGACGGTCAGGGTGGCTTGTCGGCTCGTCACGAGTTTCACCCGGTTGGAGACGGTGACCGAATATCGCTTCCCGCTGTCGGTTAACAGCACGTTGGTGAGCGTGAGTTGGGCGCCGACTGCGTCCGCGATCGCCTCGGTTCCCTGGTACCACTGATACGTCAGCAGGGAACCGGTCGCGGCCACGGTGAAGGTTACGGACATGGCCTCGGCGACCACTTGGTCGGCCGGCAGGTTGGGATCGGTCAAAGCTGCTGTCACTGCGGTGGTCGTCAGTACTGCCGCGCGGCTCGCCACCGTCAGACCCTTCGGATTTATCAATTCGACCGAGTATTTGCCGGCGTCGGTTTCCATCACCGAGTTCAGGGTGAGCGTCAGGTTCGTCGCGCCGGTGAGTGGCGCGCCGTCTTTGGACCATTGGTAGGTGAAGGGCCCCGTGCCGGCCAGTGGGCCAGCACTGAACGTCGTGGTCTGACCTTCCGTCACCGTGCGATCCGCCGGCTGCGCCGGGTCTTGAAAGCGGGGCGGGAAGTTGTCGCTCGCGGTCAGTGAAACACCGAAGACCAAGGCGGACGTTGCGCCGGCCGCCGGATGCACCTCGATTTCGATGACGTTGTCACCCACCACCATGGCGCTGGCTGGCAGATCGAGCAGTTCCGCCGCGCCCGGCTGCGCGGGGCCGCCGGTGGCCCGTGTGGCATAGGCGACGAGCCCATCCGGCATCCGGACGCGCTTCAACTCGGCGCCGTTCAGGTAGAACACCGCGCCGGCGGACAGGTAGTTGGACACGAGTATCCCCACGCCGTTCAGATCGGCGTTCCAGGTGAAGCGGGTCCGTAAGTAGTAGGTCGATCGCCCGCTCGTCAAGCTCGTGTTCACCGGAGCGGGATAGACCCCGGCCGGCGCGTTGAAGCCGAACAGGCCCGAGCCGCCCTTCCAACCAGACTGGGTATCGTCGTAATCTGCGGCCAGCCAGCCCGCTCCCAGGTCGATCCCGGCATCGTTGACACGCCAGGTCGCGGTCGTGAGCCCGACGAAGGTCCGAGTGCCGGTGAAGGGGAGTGGCTTGGGGGCCATCTCATAGACGAAGGCCGGAATTGAGTCCTCGCGGGTCCAAGTTGAATCCGACACCCCGTGCGCGATCGAGATCGTGTCCTGAGTGAACACGGGCAGGTCCCGGGCCGGGTTGCCCGAACTCGCCGGCACATCTTCGGGTTGGGAGTCGCGGACCGAGCGGGAGATCCGGGCCTCGTACTGGAAGGTCGGAGACACCCCCCGCGGGGCCTGAGCCCAATCGATCCCGGTCATGCCCCCCTCGTTCCAAGCGGCGCCATATCTCTGCGAGAAGGCGTAGCCGTCTTCGATCGCCATCTCCGTTCCGAGGCCGAGGTCTCGACGCCCCGTGCTCGGGTCATTGTCGCTATCGATGAAGAACTGGTGATGCGAGGTGTTGTAACTCGCGTTGGTGCTCGAGGAATAGATGACCACCCGGAGGTAGAGATATTGGTCATCATTGGCCACGTAAATCTCCCTAAGGTCGAAGCCTTTGAGGGCATCACCTTCGTCGTCGGTGGCGGCCACCGGAACACCGATCCAGTCCGCGAACGAGCCGTCGATGGTGATGCGTTTGAAGGTGCCGGCCGACGCGACCGAAAGCGTCCCTAACGCGAGGCCTAGCGCCAGCCACGGCGCGGTGAATAAACGGAATGGTGTGCTCATAGGTTGATGGGGAGGAGATTCTCTGAACGAGACAGCTTCCTAGTATATTGATAGATAGATGGCGTGCATGCTGGCGGACCCGCAATGCAGTTGAGACCGAACGACAGCACGCGAAGAAGCCTCTTCGACATGTTCGAGAGTAGTGCGATCTTGAGGCACCCGTAATTGACAAAGGTCAAACTGTATTTCCCCGCTTCCAGATATTGTGTGCCGCTTGACAACAAATCTCCGTCCACTACCCCTCACCGACACGGTTCACTGGTGGATAGCCTCACGCTGGCGCAGCAGTTCTCATTTTGACTCAGGACTCTGTCCGTTCCACGCATGTAGTCCCGGCTTCAGCCGGTTTTCACGTGGCGACCGGCTGAAGCCGGGACTACATGCTTGTCAAAATGAGAACTGCTGACGCTGGTGCCCCCGACGTTGAGCGACGGCACTTTTTACATCACCGTGTATGGTGCTCCTCCCTACTCATTCAGTGTGCAGAGCGCCAACCCGATCATCACGGACGTTCCCTATTTTGGCACCAACGTGAATTCTGATCTCAACCGCGTGGGCTGGCGCTTTTATCGCGTGACCGACATCGCCGCCCAACTCGGCCCGCTCGGTTGGGACTTGCTTCTGCAAAATGCTCCGCCCGGCACCGAAATAGCCCTGCGCCGCAATGCCGTTCCGGGTCGTTGGAACTATCGGGCCAACAATAGCACCTCCATCAATTCCAGCGGCCACGTGGACTTTTCCAGCGTCAGCGGTGAACTCCAACGACCCGCTCACCAAGCTGACATTTGGTATGTCGGCGTCTATAACGCGTCCGCCCCGCTGGATGCTTTCACGCTGATCAGGCAGGAACCGGTGCCGCGACTTCTCGCTTTCGACGGCATCAGCACCGTGACCAACCAGTCGCCGGGGACCTGGCGATATTTCCGCATTGACGTCCCGACGAATGCGTTGGGGTGGGACATCCGGATCAAGGACGTCACCTCGGGCGATCCGCATCTGGTGGTGCGGCGGGATCAGTTGCCGGACGGTTTAAGCAGCTCAAGTCCCTCCGGAAGTGGATGGGAGCCCTTCAAAGACACCATCTGGCCGAGCGGATGGCAATGGGCGGCGGGTGAGGACTGGACCAGGCGCATCAGTTTACGGTGCCGATAGGAGCGCTGAGCGTGGAGACGCGCTTGGAAAACCGGGTGGGCAACCCGATCATGAAGCTGGTCAAAGGCGAACGATTGCCCAGTCTCTTGTATCGGTCGAACTGTTGCGGCCACGACTTTTACGGAAACAACGGCGGCGTTTCCCCGCCGACGCCGACGTCTGGCTTCAATCTGATCACGACGGCGAATCCGACGCCCGGGGTTTGCAGCCTGATCGTCAACGCCTCGGATACGGAAGAAAACGATGGCCGCAGCGATTCGGGCGTTTTCTCCGATGCCAGTTATACCCTGCGAGTGCGCTATCCGGTTCCGAGCGATTTGAACTTCAGCGCCAATCTCAAGAACTGGAGTCGATCAAGGATGTCCATTTGCGTGGCCAGTGGAGGGACAACATTCCCTTGTTCAAGCTCTCCTGTGAACTCAAGAAAGTCTCCGCGGATGAGCCTCTGGAGAAAATGATCGCGGCCATCGATGTCAAAATCCAAGTCTTTGACCAACTGCGCCACGCGATGCGAATCGCCCAAGCAATTGGATCAGCAGGTCTGAACTCCAGAGGCGATCCACTGCCCATGGGCCCGATCCAGAAAGCGGTCCGGGCTTTCCGCAAAAGGATTACTTTGCGCTCCGATTACCAGTCCACCTGCCACTGGAAGACCCTGACCGATCAGATGGATAAGTATGGGGAGAAACTCTTTGCCGATCCGATCGCCGTGCAAACTCCAAACGGACGACTGCTCGTTCAACCGCAGCGCACCAACAACATCATGGAGCGCTTCTTCCGGGATTTCCGGCGCAATGCTCGCAGAAAAAGCGGCCATAATTCGATCAAAAAAATTCTTCAAACCATGATTGCGGACACGCCTCTGGTCAGGAACCTGGAAAATCTTCAATACCTGAAGGTTCTCCTCAAGGGTCAGCCCACCTTAGAGATTCGGCTGAAAAGGGCGGGGTTTTTCAGCAGGGCGTTTTGGGCCTCGTCGGAACGTTTTCCGGGCTGCGCGAGTATCCACTCTGGAAGTTTACAGGACGGTCC
>CAYHFE010000210.1:0-11524 GCA_964355375.1 uncultured Verrucomicrobiota bacterium | reverse complement strand
GGAAGGATGAACTCATAATGGCTCAGCACGGGACCTGCATAAACCATTCGGTCGGGACCGTTGTCCACGGAAATCAAAAGCAGATCCACATTCCCGGTGGCCTCGTGAAGCACTCCGCCTTTCGCGTCCACCCCATCCGGCGGCGCCGTATGAATATCGGTCACCAGAGGGTCGGACTTGGCGGAGCCGTTCACGTAGGAGTTCCCGGTCATCTGGCTGTAGTCGCGGTAAAACAGACCTGGATACCAGCCGTCGTAGGTGGGGCCAGTGTAGGGCACGTCGCGCCGGTTCATCAGGCCGCGAATGAAGTCGATCTCCGGCTGACTGTAGGGTTGCTGCTGCAGTTCCTTGGCGGCAAGCCTTTCCAGAGTCGCCATCTGTTGCGCGAAGTTGCGGCAAAAGGCGATGCGCGCGGCGTGGCGCACCCCCAGATCGACAAGAAACTGGCTCGTCCCGAACTGCGTCTGGCCATTGATCAGCGCGGAACCCGAAACAGGCAACCTCCCGAGCCCATCCGCCGTACTACTGGCCATTTCCTTCAGGCGTCGCCAAAACTCCGGGACCGGCTCGACAAATCCGGCCGGGTATTCGCAGAGAAATGATGCGGTGTACGGCTGTTTCGCGTAGAGCACCGTATCATGCTTCAACTCCGTATAAGAGGCCAATTGCGTGTTCAACGTCCGCATCGCCCAGGCTCTCGTGCGCATCGCCTCCGGAAAGCGCGCGTCGGTCGTCGGATCGGACAAAGCGCGCAACGCCGACAGCCAGCGCGCGTAAATGTTGTTCGTCCAGGCCGCCAGTTCCATCCGGTCGAACGTGGCGGCGAGCGCCGTCAGATTGTGGGCGTAGGGCAGTCCATCGCGCAGATTGCCTCGAGCCGCGATGTCCTGCATGCGCCGGGCAATTTCCCAGCCCGATGGGCGATTGCCTAGAGTGCCGTAGGCGACGTCCAGAGCGCTTGGATAACGCCGGAGCACCTTCTTGAAAACGGTATAGCCCGGAATCTCCTCATTCCACACGATGCGATCAAAAACCACCTGGGCCAGGGTCCAGCCATCGGCCACAAACCGCTGCCCCGTGAAAGCGAAGGACCGTGGCAACTGCAGTTGCTCTGGACCGAACGGCGAATAATAGACGTCTCCCTGGTAGAGTTGTTCGCCGAGATTTCCCAGGATGATGTCCCGTTGCAATTTGATCAACGGCGCGGAACTCGCTATCGCTTCGAGCGAGGCGATTCCCGCGGCGGCCAGCAGCGGTTGCATTTGGACAAACGTCATCGCGTCCGGCGGACCGACGAACAGCCTGATCAAGTCGTCCAATTGATGCCACGCCGCCGCCTGTCCCGAGCTTTGCAGCAGTTGAGCCAGCACGACCGCCGTGCCCAGTTCACGCAACGATTGTTCCCGAGCGTCCTTCTGAAAGACGCGCAAATCGGTGCGCGCGGTCCACATAAACGCCTGAAAGTACTGGCCCAGCTCGACCGACCTTTCGTAATGCCCTCGGATCTTGAACTGAGAGAAATCCACGGTCCGCCGCGTCCCGAACATTGGAAAACCGGGCGGGTCATCCACAAATTTGAGTTGCGCGACGGCCGCGAGCGTTTCGGCCACGGCCGCATCGCCGCCGAGGACGGTCGCAGCCGGACCTCCGGACAGGAGTGAGCGGGCGACGGCCAGGAAATAATCCGCGTCTTTCAGGCTTTCCTGGAGCGGGCCGGATCGCACGGCGGCCGTCTGGGTGGTCAGTTTGAGCTGGGCGACCATCCCGTTGAGAATGGACCTCAGCCCGATGGCCATCTGGGTTTCCTCGGCTTCCTCGAGGAGACGTTGATAGGAGAAATGCCACGCGTGCAAGGCCGCGTCGGCTGACACAAAGACAGGCAAATCATCATTGTAGATCCGGTAAAAGACATCGGCGAACGAAGTGGAACCGAGCCGTTCGCTGACAACAAATCCGTTGGTCAGAAAGAGGCCCAGCTCCGTCGGGTTCATTCGGAAGTCGAACGATCGGCGGTCGGGCGAAGTGGCGGGAAGGGCGGCACTGACCAAAGCCGGGTTGGCGTTAAACAAATCCCAAAACTTGGCGGCCCTAGGATCAAAACTTAATCCCGAAAGGTAATTGCCCACGGCGGGCAGACGGGCGGCAAACTCAGCCGGAGTGAGAAAACCGGCGCGGCGCAACTCCTCGCGAAAGATCCGGTCGTAGCCAAACACCGCCGCTCCGCCGGGATCGATGCCGGTGTCGTCGATTTCCGCCTGAATGCGAAAGAACTGAAACGTCCCGTTGTTCGGGACGGAAAGACGAAATGCCGGATCGGCGTCCAACGGCCAGTCACCAGCGGGCGACCATTTCTTGAAATCGGTCGTCGCCTCCAAACGCAACCGGCGGTACTCCATTCCTGCGACCGGCGCGACCGGTTCTTGGCGCAACCGCACCTCCGGCTGGCCGGAGCTCGACTGGATCATGAGACGTTGAGGGGATGCGCCCAACGCCGATGAACCGAGGCAAGCAAGTCCCACAACGAAACGGCCGATGGTTTTCCGAGAAGAGTTCATGAGCATTCAGAAAATCGCACAACTCATGCCAAGAGGCAAAGGAAGACGGTTCGCGCAGCAGCAGTTCTCATTTTGACAAGTATGTAGTCCCGGCTTCAGCCGGTCGCCCCGTGAAAACCGGCTGAGGCCGGGACTACCTGCGTGGAACGGACCGTGTCCTGAGTCAAAATGAGCATTGCTGGGTTCGCGCAGACGCTGAGACCATGAATCACCTTTCCTCTGGAGGGAACGGCGTCAGGGGCCTCTGAATTCCACTGACCCCACGATCTACGCCATCCGAGGCCCCGAGTTCAGCTCTAAATATCCAAACTCCAGTCTGGATTGCGCGCCTCGCCGCAATCCACCACCCGCTGCCGACCGCAACACTCCGTCGTTGGTGGGACCGTAGGACCCGTCGGCGGGGGCGCCGACGGGAACACGCGAGGGCGCGTGTGCTCCCCGTGCAGCTTGAATCTGCGTCCATTTGCGGTCTTCTCGTTCCCCAACTGCCGGATCTGGGAAAATCCTCGAATCGGCGCCTTCCATCGGGCATTCTCGCTCGGTGAATTATGACCATACTCACTCCCACTGATTCTATGCCATTCTCTCCAAAACGAGTTGATCTTCGCTCCGCCACCAGACCGTTCCGTGGAGCTGTCTGGGCTCGGTGTTTGCGCCTGTTTGTCGTCAGCTTTTTGTGGATCGCGCCGCCTTCCGAATTTCGCCTTCTCCAAGCGGCTGAATCTGCCCCAGCCACCGCCGCGTCACTCCATTCGACCCCGCCCAGCCCGACCCCGACGGCGGAGATCGCTTCCCTTTTCATTCCGCCGGTTGAGGCGCGCGGGAAGATGGGATCATTCCGCTCGCCGCTCGTGTTCAACGACGGAACTCAGGTCCAAAAGGCCAGCGATTGGACGCGCCGCCGCCAGGAGATTCTCTCGACGTGGCATGGACTCATGGGGCCCTGGCCGAAACTCCTGGAGAAACCGCGCGTGGAAATCGTCCAAACCTCCCGGCGCGCCACCGTCACGCAGCACCAGGTCCGGCTTGAGATCGCCCTCGGCGACGAGAAGGTGGACGGATTGCTCCTCGTGCCGGACGGACGGGGTCCGTTCCCTGCCGTGCTGGTCGTGTACTACGACGCCGAGACGGGCGCCGGGCTGGGGGCCAGCCAGCGTGATTACGGATGGCAAATGGCGCGACGCGGATTTGTCGCGCTCTCGATCGGGAAACCAAATGCGCGCGTCGATCTCAACCGGCCGGAACAACCCCGAAGCGATCCGTATCTCGGCCCGCTCGGCCAATCCGTGCGCGTGCAACCGCTCTCGGCTTTGGCTTATGCCGCGGCCAATGCGCGCACGGTCCTGGCCCAACGACCGGATGTTCGCGCGGATCGAATCGGGATTGTCGGCCATTCCTTCGGCGGCAAATGGGCTCTGATGGCCTCCTGCCTTGACGAGCGTTTCGATTGCGCCGTCTGGTCCGACCCGGGAATTGTTTTCGATGAACGGGATCGTCGCAAACAGAATCCGAGCGGCAGTGTGAATTACTGGGATGTCTGGTATCTGGGCTTCGAATTGAGCCAGGTCGCGGACCTGAAAACGATCGGCGGATTTCGCAAGCTTCCCAGTGAAGGCCAGGCTCGAACAGGCGCTTACCGAGCACTCGTGGAAGGCGGACACGATATGGTCGAGCTGCACGCGCTCATGGCGCCGCGCCCCTTCCTCGTCTCCGGCGGCACGGCGGACCTGCCGGAGCGCTGGCCGGCCTTGAATCATGCGATCGCGGTCAACCGAATCCTTGGGGTCGAAAACCGCGTCGCCATGTCCAACCGCGAAACCCACAGTCCCACGGAACAAGCCAACGAACAGGTCTATCGCTTCTTCGAGTGGTGGCTGAAGCGTTGAACCGTCTCAATGCATCTGAAATGAGGGGCACGGCCCTTGGCTTCACCCGGATCTTCAAACAGGCTCTGAGATGGCCTCCCCTCTCCGTCACCGGGACGGACCGCCAGATCACGCCACCGTCACACCCAGCTTTGCCGCCACCCGTTGGGCGATGGCCCATCGGGCCTCGACAATTTCGCGCACGTTGCTTTGCACGGTTTGCACGACGTCGAGGGGAGCGGATTCGAGCGTGCCGCTGCGCAAGGGCGGTTCGGGCGCGTACTCGAGGTAGAGCTGGATCACTTGGGCGACGGATTCCCCGCGCAGCAGCGCCGCGACCCGCAGCGCGCCGTCAATGCCAGCGGTCACGCCGGCGGTCGTCACAAGATCGTCGTCCACCACCACCCGGGTGTTAACGGGAATGGCCCCGAAAAACCGGAGCAAATGGTGCGACGCCCAATGGGTCGTGGCCCGACGGCCCCGGAGCAAGCCGGCCGCGCCGAGCAGGAACGCTCCGGTGCAGACGGAGAAGACATACTTGGCCCCCTTGGCCTGCTGGCGAACGAAGGACAGGGTCGTCTCGTCCTCCATCAAGGCATTGACCCCGCGCCCTCCCGGGACGAGCAACAGGTCAAGCTGGGGCGCATCATCGAAGGTCATCTGCGGGGTCAGAATCAGCCCGTGCGCGTCTCGCACCGGGGTCTCGCTTTCGGCCAGGACGTGGAAGGTGGAATTGGGAAGATTGGCCAGCAGTTCGAAGGGCCCGGTGAAGTCCGCTTGATTCATCGCCGGATACAGCATCGCCCCGAGGTGCAGATGGTTTTTTGGGGAATCCTCTTGAGGGTCGATTTGCATAGAACAATGGCTCGGTCCAGTTTTCGCTGACCTCATTCTAACCTTTGCCAATCGGAGTCGGCAAGCTGAGATCACCCGCCCGGAAACGAGCGCTGCGGAGTTGACGCCAGCCCAGCGACCCCTGACTATGAGTCTCCGAATTGACGACAGGAAGAGAAAGCTGACTATGTTTTGGTGCGATCAACTGGTGGAAAAACTGTCCGGGCCGCAGACCGTCAACGATTCCAAGACCCCGTCGGGCCGCGCCCACGTGGGCGCGCTGCGGGGTCCGCTCATTCACGACGCCATTTTCAAGACGCTGCAGGCGAAAGGCGTGCCGATTCGTTACCTGTTTGGGTGCGACGATTACGATCCCGTCGATGAAATCCCCTCCGGCCAGGCCGAGCATTTCGAACGGTTCTTAGGCGCGCCGCTCTGCAACGTGCCGCCGCCGCCGGGCTCGACCGCGACCGACATGGCGGACCATTTCATCACCGAGTTCTGGGGTGTCTTCGCGGAACTGGGGGTCCAGCCGGAGTTCTACCGCATGCGCGACATTTACCGGTCCGGCCGGTTCAACGAAGCGATTGACGTCATCCTGCGGCACGCCCACGTCGTGCGCCGAATCTACAAAGAGGTCAGCGGCGCCGAGCGTCCGGAATCGTGGCACCCCTTTCAAGTGATTTGCGAGAAGTGCGGCCGCATCGGCACGACCGAAGTCACCGCCTACGACGGAAAGGAAGTCACCTACGAGTGCCGTCCCGATCTGGTCACTTGGGCCAAGGGCTGCGGTCATCGCGGCCAGGTTTCACCGTTCGATGGACGGGGCAAGCTGCCGTGGAAGCTGGAATGGTGCGCGAAGTGGCGGACCTTTCCCGTGACCATCGAGGGCGCCGGACAGGACCATAGCACCAAAGGGGGTTCGCGAGACGTGGCCATGGCCTGCCTGCGCGCGATCTTCGGCCAAGCGCCCCCGCTGAATTGCCCCTACGATTTCTTCCTGGTGGGCGGGGCCAAGATGAGCTCGTCGAAAGGAGTGGGCGTGACCTCGCGGGACATGGCCAATTTCCTGCCGCCCGACGTGTTGCGGTTTCTCATGATCCGAACTGCGCCGCGCCAGCATGTGAACTTCGAGCCGACGGAAGTTCATATCATCAAAGTCTTCAATGAGTTTGACCGCGTCCGGCATCGCATGGCGCACGACCCCAAGATGACGGCGGACGAAAAACGGGTTTACGAACTTTCCCAAGTCAGGCCGGAACCGGAGTACTGGGCGGCGGATTTTCAATTGGTCACGGCGTTGATCCAAATGCCGCACCTCGACGCGGCCCGGGAATTGGAAAAGCGCAAGGGCTCGCCCTTCACCGATCTGGAGCGGCAACACCTCGAACAACGAATGCGGGCGGCCCAATACTGGCTCAATCATTACGCCACTGAAGAGGAGAAGACGCGCTTGCAGGAGTCGCTCCCGGCGCGGGCCGAGCAACTCACCGCCACGCAAGTCGGCTTCCTCCGGGTCTTGGCCGACCTTCTCCGCGAGGCGCCGTGGCAGGAAGACGCGCTGCAAACGGCCGTGTTCAATGCGGCCCGCCTCACCTCCATCGATCAACCCAGCGCATTCAAAAGCATCTACCGGGTGTTGCTCGACCGCGAAGCCGGGCCCAAAGCCGGCAATCTGCTCTCCTTCCTCGATCGCGCATTTGTCATCCGTCGCTGCACGGAGTTGGCCTGGGACAAAGCCAAGTTTTGGGACGAAACCAGCCTGACCCCGGAATCGTTCGCCTCATGGCTGGCCCAGGAGAAAGCGAACGTGACTCGGATCGCGGCCAGCGTGGATCTACAGACGGGGGGCGGAAACACAGGCGGACCGGGCGTCGAGTTTCACTTCACCCTGGCCGACGGCAAAGCCCATGGCAGACGCGTTCGCCTTGCCTCGATTTCAGACGAGACGCCGGAAGAGGCCAAAGCGCGAGCGCGAATCTGGCTCCAGGAAATGGAGCGCGCACATGGAATCACCATCGCCCTCACAGAGTAGGCCGCAGGTATCCAGACGAAAGGGGTGGCACGGCCAACTTGGCCGTGCTCGGGGGCAACTTGCCGCCGAGTCTGGCTCGAACATTGGAGTCAATATCCGATGAAATCTCTGGCAACCAAGCCTGTGGGCTGGTAGCCCACAAGAACGGGCAAGTTGCCCGTTCCACCCTGAACCCAACTGCCAACGGCCATGCTGACCACGTCTCATTTTCCCAATTCCTGTTTCAGTTTCAGCACCGCCTCCATGAGGTCGCCGCAGCCGTGCCGCAACACGTCGCAGACCGGCAATCCCAACTCGCGCCGGACTCGGTCCTGTTCCCGTTCGATCTCGGCATTGGAAAACTTTCGCCCATTCACGGCCACCCCGATCACTTTGCAGGGGTGCATGACATTCGCCATGGTTTCATAGAGCTGTTTGAACTGGGCCAACGAGGGAAGGCGCACGTGGTCCATGCCAGAGACAGACTCCCGTCCCATTTCGTAGCACAGAATGAGCCCATCGGGCACACAACCGTGGAGCAACCCCAGGGTCACGGCGGAATATCGAGGATGGGTCAGACTCCCCTGCCCTTCGACAAACAGCATCGCGTGGTGTTGATTTTGCAGGACGAGTTTCTCGGCCGCGCCATTGATGAAGTCCGCGACCACCGCATCCACGGGGCAGCCATCGCCTTCAATCATGATGCCCGTCTGTCCCGTGGCCACGAATTTGGCGTCGTGACCGGCCCGCCGGAACGCGAGCGCCAACTCCAGGCTGACCACCATCTTGCCGACGTTGCAGTCGTGGCCCACCGTATGGATCCGGAGGCATTGCGGATTGATTCCCTGGCGGTGCGCCACATCCCGCTCGCGATTGGCTCGCACGTCAAGAACCGTCACCCCGTGCCGGCGCGCCGCCTCGCCGATTTCCGGATCGATCCCGAGAAACTCGTGCAATCCCGAGATGATATTCATCCCCCGAGCGATCGCTTCGAGGACGATCCGGCGCATGGCCGAGGGCAGTTTTCCGCCGGCGGGCGCGATCCCGATCAGGAGAGTATCTGCGCCGGGGGCATCCTCCAGCGAACCCACCACCGGCAAATCCCCGCCCAGGCCAAACAGAGACTGACTGGTCGTGCCTTGATTCGTGCTATCCAGGATCGCCACGACTTCCCCGGGCTTATATCGAATCAAATTGACGGCCGTCTTGGCGGTCGAGGGGTTGGAATGACCTTCCGTCAAAAGGAGGAGTTTTCTCGTCATGAGATTTCGTGTCTTGGGAACTGTCTGCACGAGCCGCATGCTAGATTTTGGTCCTCCAATTGCAAGCCATGTCCGGGATCGCCCCAGAGAATTATTTTGAATGAAGACGGCCACCGACGACGCCGCGAGGCGGATCCAATGGGTGCTGCGGCGGCGCGCTTGCACGGACAGCTCGCGGGCGACGACGGGCAACACGGTCATACTCGTTCAGGAGGATTCACTGCTCCCATCATGGACTGCGGAAAGGAGTGCGAAGTTCAATCCAGAGTTCAGGAACCGGATCGGACATTCACCTCACACGACCACGCGGCGCTTCTCCGGGTCGGGTTGCTGGCGGTAGAAGACAGCCACGTGACCGACAATCCAAACCAAATGGCTGTTCGTCTTGTCCGCAAGCTCTGGCGCGAGCGTCTTGCGCTCGTCCTTGAAAGCGCCAAACTTGATCTTGACCAGCTCGTGGAGACCGAGCCCTTCATCGAGGCTCTTGACAAAGCCGTCGCTCGCGCCCTGCTTGCCGAGGACGAGGATGGGTTCAAGCTTCTGGGCGAGGCCCCTGAGTTGGCGGATGACGGGATTGGGGAGCGGCGCGTTCATCTCACTTGGCGGCGGTAAGCTCCTCGTGTTGCGTGCTGACAGCAAGGCCGCGCGCGTCGGTGATGGAGAGGTAGCAGACGACCGGTCGCTCGGCCGGCAGCCGGGCGGTCACGGTGCCGTCCGCGTGCTGCGCCGGGACGGTCCGCCAAACGCGCTTCTGCCACGGGCCGGAGTCAAGGGTGAAATGTAATTCCGCTTTTGTCACCGAAACCGGGGCGGCGACTTGGGCGGTGGCGTTCTCCCCGGAAATCCGCATTGCACTGAGGGTCGCGAGCGGTGGGCCGCCCTTGAGGTGGCTGTCCACAAACTGGTCCACTTCACCGAAGGTCCAGATGTGGCCGTGCGGCAGGCTGATTTTGACGGAGATCGTGCGCAGCCCTTCGACGACGAGCTGGTAACACTTCTTGTAGCTATCCATCGGATAGGCGAAATCATTCGAGCCATTGAGGAACAAGATCGGACACGAGACGCCGGCCAGATACTTCGACGGATCGAAGAAGTTGACCCAGCGGTCACGCAACTCCGGCGTCATCTTCGCGAAACGCGGCTCCAGCCAGACGCTGTTCTCGTGCAGGAAGCCGCAGCCATAGACCGGCACGGCCACCTTGAGGCGGTCATCAAGGCCCGCCACGATGCAAGTGAGGTAACCTCCCCAACTGATGCCCGTGACCCCGACGCGATTCGGGTTCACTTCGGGGCGAGCAGCCAGGAGCGAGTGCCCGCGCAACACCGCCGCGACCGCGTGATAGGTCCACATCTCCCGCGCGTCGGCGTCGGTGAAATCGCGGAATTTTGCCTCGTCGTCCTGGGTCGGTCCGCCCTCCGGCAGGCGGCCGGCGGGTCCGTTGCCGGATAAGTCCATGGCGAGCGCGCAGTAGCCGCGCTTCGCCCAGTGCTCGGCCCAGGCGCTGAACGCCTTGCCGCCACCGCCATGCACCAGGACCATGGCGGGGAATGGGCCCTGGCCCTCCGCCGGGCGACCGTAGTAGGCGAAGACGCGCGTGGGCTGGCCATGGAACGGTTCGCCCTCGTAATAGACCGGCTGGACCAGATTAGTGCGTTCGCCCCACTCGGCCTTCGGCGCAGTCTGGAGCGCGTTCAGGTTCCACGGGCCGGTGAAACGTGGGGCCGCCCCCGCACCCTGCGCGAGAGCCACCGCCACAACGAGGAGTAACCAATGCTTCTTCATGCGCAGGCGAGGCTAGACGGAGACTTTGGCATTTCGAGAAAATTCGCGGAGAGGTCGAAGGCCGGGCCGGGCCGGATCAAGGCAACCATTTCCTCGCCTCGCCGATGACGCGCTCCCACTGAAAGGCCGGGCCGGGGTCCACCTTGTTCGTCTGGATGTGGTAGTGGCCCAGGACACCTCGAAACCGGTTCAACTCTTCATCGGGCAGCTTGCTGGTGATGAGCTGGCCGTCCGGGCTCTTCGGGTAGTCGCACCGAAGATTCGGAAAGACGTGGCAGAGCGTGGCCATGAGCTTGGCCAGCGCGGCGTATTGCTCCGGCGTGAAGTCATATTGCTGCAACTGCCGGCCTTGCACCGGGCCGGCGACCGGCTCTTGGCGCGCCGGCCGGGCAGTGAAGTTCGGCGTCAGGAGGCCCGTCTCGCCGAAGCGGGAAGGAATCACCACGTGCGGCCAGCCCGGGCCATCGCCTTGATACCACTCCTCGAACATCCGCTGCCGGCCGGGCGGAAACGCGCCGAGGTTCGCCATCTCGATGCCGATGCTCCGCGTGTTCGACGTGGTCGCGTGCCACGCGCGCTCCTTGAGGTCGAGCGTCTGGTAAATCGTTCCGTCGAGGTCGAGCATGAAATGGACGCTCAGGCAGCGCTGGTCATGGAGCACCTTGAAGCATTGGCGGCTCGTGCCGGACGCATCATAGTGCAGAACAAACTGATCCACCTTCTCCCGCAATAGCGGCAGGTCCCAGCCACCGCCCCGCACGCGCTCGACTTGCGCATCGGTCAGGCCGTCTTTGCGCAAGCCGTAGCGGTTCGCTGTCTTGAGCCCAGCCACGGCGACCTGAGACGTCTCCCACGAAGACTGGTCGAACGGCGCGAAGCGGCGTTCCGTGCGGTAGGCGTCGTAGCCGTTCGGGTCCATCCAGGTCACGACGCGCGTGCCGGTATGGAAGAGCTGGCCGGCGACGATGATCTCGTCGCCGTGGCGTTTCAGCAACGCGCCAGGTTTCGTGGCCCTGCAGCCGGCGAGCAAGACCATTTGCAGAATGACGGCCAGCACCGGAAGCCAGCGGCCCGAGCCGGGGCGAAGTGGTTTGTCAGGCACACGCAAGTTTTGCCCGCAAACCCACCCCCTTGGCAAGTCACGAACCGCAGGAGAATCCCAACGATTGAGGAAAATCAACGACGCCATTCATTCCATCATAAAGGGGTCA
>CAYHFE010000209.1:0-11540 GCA_964355375.1 uncultured Verrucomicrobiota bacterium | reverse complement strand
CGTGGGACTCTCCCCTGGAATTTTTTTACCCCGCCGCTTAGGCGAGGATTTGGGATCGATGCGCCCGGTTGACAAACGGTTCATGGGTAGGGAACACCTCCAACGATTGGACGTGAATCGAGGCCATGAACCCATCCAACGGTGGGGCGAGACTCCGTCGAGCCCTGGAATATGGACCGACAGAACAATCAGGGTTCGACAGAGTCTCACCCCACCCAGGTTCATGGAAAGGTCATGGCGATAGCGTGGTGTGCCCGGCGCGGGCTCGGGACTGGTGAGCCTGGTCGCGCGGCGGGGACCGACCCGAGCCGGATTCGCCGGCAACGCATTCCCGAGAAAGAGTTGGCATTTTCGGGAATGCGCTTAAAATCGGCTCCAGTTGAAGCTGGCCAAACGGCGGTCTGTGGGAGCCGATTTGGCTGAGTTATGAGCATCACGTATCTCGAAGCCATTCGTGAAGCCCAGGCCCGCGCCTTGGCCGAGGATCCGCGCGTCTTCATCTACGGCCAGGATGTGGGGGCGTTTGGGGGAGCGTTTAAGGCGACGAAAAATCTCGCGGCCGAATTTCCCGGACGCGTGATCGATGCGCCCATCAGCGAGGATGCGATGGTGGGCGCGGCGGTGGGCGCGGCCATCGAAGGGATGCGGCCGATCATCGAGATGCAGTTTGCCGATTTTTCGACGATTGGTTTCAATCAGATCGTCAATCAGGCCGCCACGCTGCATTGGCGGACGCGGGTTCCGTGTCCGATCACGATCCGGCTTCCCTCCGGGGGCACTTCCGGGAGCGGTCCGTTTCACAGCCAGAGCATGGAAGCGCTCTATGCGCATTACCCGGGGCTGATCGTTCTGACGCCGGCGACGGTGGAAGACGCCTACAGCATGCTGCTCGAAGCGGTGGCGATCGATGACCCGGTCATATTCTGCGAGCACAAATACCTTTATTACCATCTCAAGGCGGAGAAGCTTCCCACGGAGGCGATGCCGGTGGGCAAAGCGCGAATTGCGCGCGAGGGCAGCGATCTGACGATCGTGGCCTACAGCGCCATGGTTCACGAGGCGTTGGCCGTGGCGGACGAACTGGTTTCAGAAGGACATCAGATTGAAGTCGTCGATCTCCGCTCGGTCAAGCCCTTGGATACAGACACCATCATGGGCTCGGTCGCGCGCACCGGGCGTTTGCTCTGCGTGGGCGAGGCGTTTCCCTGGGGCGGGGTGACGGCTGAAGTCGTCGCGCGAGTGGCCAGCGAGGGATTCGACCTGTTGGACGCCCCGCCCAAACGGCTCAATGCCAAGGACACGCCCATTCCTTACCACCCGGCCTTGTGGGCCGCTCATCGGCCGACGGCCCGAAGCATCGCTGCCGCGGCGCGCAACTTGTTGCGGCTTTGATGGGCTGTCGAGGGTGTCCAGAGAGCCGACGTTGCCAGTATGGACCCATCCGTTTGACACTCTGAATGTATGCCTCAGATTCCCATTATCATGCCTCAACTCGGTGAATCGATCGCCGAGGCCACGATCGTCAAGTTTCTCGTCAAACCCGGCGATGAGATCCAAACAGATCAGGATGTCTTCGAGGTCGAGACGAACAAAGCCACCATGAATGTGGCGGCGCCGTGCGCGGGACGCGTCGAGAATCTCCTGGTCTCGCTGAACGAGAGCTACGCCGTCGGCGCGGTGCTCGGCTATCTGTCCGTCAGTCCGGAAGATGTGGTGCGTCTGGGACTTGATGTCACGGAGGCGACGCCCGCGTCCGGCCGATCGGACTCCGCGCACGATGGCGCGATCCATTCCTCGCCCGAGAATCGAAAGTCCGGAGTTGTGCCAACGGTTCGCGGGCTGCCGGTTCCGGCCCACGCTGCGGGAGCCAGTTACATGTCACCTCGGCTGAAGGCTCGAATGAACGAGTTGGGGCTGCACGCGGCGGATCTCGCTGGGATCGCCGGCAGTGGGGCCGCCGGACGGGTCACGGTGGAAGATTTCGAAAGATTCCTCGCCAACCTCGAGAAGAACAAAATGAGCCCGGCGTCCACCATGCGCGTGGCCGTGGCCGATGCCATGCGCCGAAGCTGGACGCGTCCGTTGGCGACGGTCGCCTTGCCCGTGGTCATCGATGCCGTCCTCGCGCATCGCAAGACCTGCCAGCCCAAGCCCGGGCCGGCGCTCTACGGTCTGCGCGCGCTGGCCTTGGCCTTGGCCGAGAACAGCGCGCCGGCGGGCCGTTTGATTGGCAATCGGATCATTCATCCTTCCGCCATCGATGTCGGGTTTGCCGTCGAAGCAGAGGAAGGAGTGCTGGTCCCGGTCATCCGCCACGCCGATCAACGGCGGCTCAAGGATTTGACCGAGCGCTACAACGAGTTGATTGAACTCGCGCGGCAACGCCGGCTTCCCTCGGACGCGACGGGCGGATCGATCGCGACCGTGACGAATTTCGGAACGTTTGGCCTCACTTGGGCCACACCCATCCCATTGCCGGAACAGACGCTCGTGTTGGGGATGGGGGCGGGCCGGAAAGTTCCCAGTTGGGACGAGGGCAGGGGACAATTCGTTCCGGTCACGGAAGCGAACTTGACCCTGAGCTTCGATCACCGGGTTTTGGATGGCGGGGCCGCCGGCCGCTTGTTGGCGCGGGTGGCCGAGCTGATGAGCGAACCCGACCGGCTCTGATTCCATCCTTCTTCAAGCTGGCCACCGACTGGTCGAGCATCTTGAGCGGGCGCGCCGGGACGGCCTGCGGCGGCACCAGCGCGCTTCATGGCACTTGTCTGCCCGCAGATCACGCGGAATGACGCAGAAACCAGCCATTCACAATTCCCCTTTCTGCGTGTTCTGGGTGTTCTTCGGTCTGCTCTGCGGGCACCTTTTTGTGTTGGCCAAGCGCTCGTATTCCAAACCGGGGAAGTGGCCGAAGTTGACCAGCAGGCCCACCTCCAGCCCCGTAGCGGTCAGGTAATTGAGGAGTTGCGCGCGGTGTTCGCCGGCGAGCGCGGACACCGCCTTCAGTTCCACGACCACCTTGGCGAAGCAGAGCAGGTCCGGCTCGTAGGTGTGTTTCAACGGACGCCCCTTATATTCGAGCCGTAGTGATTGTCTGGCGACAAACGGGATGCCTTGCAGACCCAATTCAATCTCCATGCACTCCTGATAAACCGGCTCCAGGAACCCGCAGCCCTTCTCTTTGTAAACTTCGAAGCAAGCGCCGATAATCCGGAAAGTCTCGTCTTTGTGTGGGAAGTGAGCACTCATGCCCGCAGATTACTTTCAAAATTGTCCGCAGAAAACGCAGAATGACGCAGAAAGGGGCGGTTCATAATTCTCCTTTCTGCGTATTCTGCGTGTTCTGCGGACTCCTATCCTTAAATGCTTCACGTTCGCTCCCTCATGTAGAGTTGAGTGACCTGATCCACCCGCACGGTGGTGAAGCCAAGGGCTTTCAGGAGCTGCTCGCCGATTACCAAGGGAAGGAGAGATGCCCCAGCGCATGCGCGCCATAAATGAAGAGATCGACTTCGTTCTTCCAGAATAACAGGCGTCTGATACGTTCTCCCGCCATGAGCAAAACGACTTTTTCCTTTCCAACGACCACGCTCTTCGGAGCCGGGGCTCTCTCGGAACTCCCAGGCCGGCTCAAATCCTTGGGCCTTCGCCGTCCGCTTGTGGTGACCGATCCCGGGCTCTTGCCGACCGAAGCCTTCTCGCTCTTGCGGAGCGCGCTGGGAGTGGAGGGTTTTGGACGAGACTGGCACATCTATTCCGGCGTCCATCCGAACCCGATCGAGCGCGATGTCATCGAGGCGGCCGAGGCCTTTCGCCAAAACCAGTGCGATGCCATCATCGCGATCGGCGGGGGCAGCCCTTTGGATGCCGGCAAGGCGGCGCGGTTGCTGGTCAAGCGGCCCGGCTTCAACTTGGCCAAGTTTTATGACGAACCGGATTGGACGGGGCTGGCCCCATTCATCGCGATTCCGACGACGGCCGGAACCGGCAGTGAAGTGGGGCGCAGTTCCGTGATCACGCTGGAGGCGACCCGGCGCAAGGCGGTGATTTTCCATCCCCAACTCTTGGCCAAATGGGTCATCTTGGACGCGGAGTTGACGCGCGGTCTGCCGCCGAAGCTCACGGCGGCGACGGGGGCGGACGCGCTGACGCATTGCATCGAGAGTTTCACTTGCCCAGCCTTTCATCCGATGTGTGATGGGATTGCCTTGGAAGGCATCCGGCTGACGGTGCAAGCGTTGCCGCGGGCGTTCAAGGATGGGAATGACCTCGAAGCGCGCGGTCGAATGTTGGTGGCTGCGGCCATGGGGGCGGTCGCGTTTCAGAAAGACTTGGGCGTGGTCCATTCTCTGGCTCATCCCCTTTCCACGATTTGCGGAATGCATCACGGTCTGGCCAACGCCCTTTGTCTGGTCGCGGGCATGAAGTTCTGCGCCGCGCGCCAGCCGGGCTTGTACCGACGCGTCGGCATCGCCTGTGACCTCGAGGTGATGAAATGCGACGAGGCGGAGGCGGATCGACGGACCATCCAGTTCATCACGCAATTCCTGGCGGATCTGGGCTTGAACACCAAGCTGCGGGATCAGGGAGTGAAACCGGAGCAGCTCGATTCCCTAATCGACCAAGCCGTGGATGATCCCTGCCACAAGACGAACGTGGTCCCCGTGACGAAAGACGATTTCCGCGCGCTCTACGCGGAAGTCCTCTAAGTCGGGGCCAAACTCCTTTAATCCAATTATGAATTATCCGAACCAATTGTTCGTGGACGGCGCCTGGCGCGATGCCGGGTCCGGCCGTCGCACGTCGCTCATCAATCCGGCCACGGAAGAGCCGTTCGTCGAAGTGGCCGCGGCGGATCTGGCGGATGTCGATCAGGCCGTGGAATCGGCTCACCGGGCCTGGGAGTCCGGTTGGCGCGATCTGGCTCCGGGCAAACGGACGGAGATTTTGTTCAATGTCGCCCGGGCTTTGCGCGAGAACCTGGAGCGCCTTGCTCAACTGGAGATGCTGCATATTGGAAAACCGATTTCCGACGCGCGCGATGAGGTGGGATTGGGGGCGCGGGTCTTCGAGTACTATGCCGGAGCGGTGACGAAGTTTTACGGACAAACCATTCCGGTGGCACGGGGCGGTTTTGACTTTACGCTCCGCCAGTCGATGGGAGTGGTCGCGGCCATTGTGCCGTGGAATTTTCCTTTTCCCATCGCCTGCTGGAAGGTGGCGCCGGCGTTGGCGGCGGGAAATTGCGTCGTGCTGAAACCCGCCTCCCTCTCGCCGCTGACGGCTCTGGCGCTCGGGGAAATCGCCCACGGAGCCGGTCTGCCGGCGGGCGTGCTGCAAGTCTTGTCCGGGGCCGGTGGGACGATCGGGGACGCGTTGGTGACGCATCCGCGGATTCGCAAGATCTCGTTCACCGGCTCGACGGAGGTGGGCCGCCGGATCATGGAAATGGCCTCGCGCGATTTGAAGCGCATTTCCCTCGAACTGGGCGGCAAGTCGCCCAATATCGTCTTCGCCGACGCGGATTGGGCGCGAGCGGCCGAATCGTCGCCCATGAGTGTGTTTGCCAACACCGGTCAGGATTGCTGCGCCCGCAGTCGCATGTTTGTCGAGCGAAGCATCTACGAGCCGTTTGTGGAGAAATTTGTCGCGGCGACACGGAAGCTCGTCGTCGGCGATCCGACGAACGCGGAGACCCAGGTGGGGCCGATGGTATCCGCGGGGCAACGGACGGCGGTGGAGGAATACTTGGCCGACGCCCGCGGGCGGGGCAGCCAGTTTGCCGCGGGTGGCGGACGATTGTCCGGCAAAGGATATTATCTGGAGCCAACAGTCTTGCTGGAGGTGAAGAAAGAAGATCGGTGTTGGCGCGAGGAGATTTTCGGGCCGGTGGTCTGTATCACGCCCTTTGACGATGAAGCGCAAATGATCCGCGAGGTCAACGCCTCGCCCTACGGCCTGAGCGGATCGCTTTGGACGAATGATCTGCGCCGCGCCCTTCGAGTGGCGCGGCAAGTGGAAAGCGGTGTCCTAAGCGTGAACTCGCATAGCAGCGTTCATGTCGAAGCGCCTTTTGGTGGATACAAAATGAGCGGCATCGGGCGCGATCTGGGCATGAACGCCATGGAAGGCTACACCGAGCTGAAGAATGTTTACGTGGCTGAGTAACCTGGGATGAATCTTCAATCACTGAAATCGAAAATCAAATCCGGCGAGATTGACACGGTCATCGTCGCCTTTCCGGATGTGTTTGGTCGCTTGGTGGGCAAGCGGTTTACGGGCCGCTTTTATCTCGATCATGTGGCGGGTCAGGGAACTCACTGCTGCAATTACCTGCTGACGGTGAACATGGAAATGGACCCGATGGAGGGCTTCGCCCTGGCCAATTGGGACAAAGGGTTCGGGGATTTTGAAATGCGTCCCGATCCGACGACGCTGCGGATTCTGCCGTGGCAGACGGCCACCGCGTTGGTTTTGTGTGATTATCGGCATCATGACGGGGCGCTGGTCGAGGAAGCGCCACGGTCGGTGTTGCGGCGACAGATCGAGGCGCTCGCCCGAAAGAAGTGGACCTGTTACACGGCCAGCGAGTTGGAGTTCTTCTTGTTTAATAACAGTTTCCACGACGCGTTCACCGCGGACTACCGTCATCTCACGCCCTCCAGCGATTATCGGATTGATTATCACACGATGCAGCCGACGCGGGACGAGGTTCTGATGCGGGCCGTGCGGAATCAGATGACCGAGGCGCGAGTTCCGATCGAATCGAGCAAAGGGGAGTGGGGTCGCGGTCAACACGAGGTGAATTTTATTTATGATCTTCCGCTGGAAATGGCGGATATGCATGTGGTCTTCAAGCAGGGATTGAAAGAGATGGTCGCGCAACACAACCGTTCCGTGACCTTCATGCCCAAACCGGCGGCGAACGAGGTGGGCAGCAGTTGCCACATTCACGCCAGCCTCTGGCAGAATGGCAAGAGCCTGTTCTGGGATGCCAAGGCCGGCGCGGGCACGAAGTTGTTCCGCCAGTTTCTCGGCGGCCTGATGAAGTATGCGCCGGAGCTCTGCTATTTCTTCGCGCCCACCATCAATTCTTACAAGCGCTACCAGTCGGCGAGTTGGGCGCCAACCAAGATGGCGTGGTCGCACGACAACCGGACGGTCGGATTTCGCGTGGTCGGTCAGGGCAGCGCCTTTCGCATCGAAAATCGCATGCCCGGCGCGGATGCCAATCCGTATCTCGCCTTCGCCGCAACCATGGCGGCGGGCTTGGCGGGGGTGGAGGAAAAGCTCGACTGCGGGGATGAGTATTTGGGGAATGCCTATATCGATCCTCGACTGACCAGTCTGCCCAGGACTCTTCACGATGCCGCCCAACTCTTGCACGAAAGCAGGCTGGCTCGGCGCGTCTTGGGTGATCCGGTGGTGGACTTTTATGTGCATACGGCGCGGTTGGAAGTGCAGGCCTTCAACGATGCGGTGACAGATTGGGAGCGGGTCCGGTACTTCGAGCGGATCTGACGCTTTATGTCGAGCGAGGATCATTTCCCGGAGTTTGCCGTCAAGATGCGGGCGGCGGGTCTGACGGATCCGACCATTCGGGCGTTTCAAAGGAGTTACGAAAGTCTGACCGACCGGCCGACGCTGCTCATCCACAAACGCGAAAGCAAGATTCGGCCGGTGGATCATCTCCCGCGCTTTGACGAGGTCAGCGAGAACCAAGCGGAGATGGCGTTGCTTGCCCAAACCGTGGTCTTGAAGCTCAACGGCGGCTTGGGGACGGGCATGGGTTTGGCTGGGCCCAAATCGCTTCTCGAAATCCGGGATGGCTTGACGTTCTTGGACATCACGGCGCGACAGATTCTTCACCAACGCGAACATTGCGGTGTGCCGCTGCGGTTGCTGCTCATGAATAGCTTCAGCACCAGCCGCCCGACGTTGGAGGCGCTGCTGAAATATCCGCAACTGGGCAACCCGCAAGATCTGGAGTTGATGCAGAGCATGGTGCCCAAAGTGGATGCGACTACGCACCGGCCCGTCTCTTGGCCGGGTGATCCGGAATTGGAGTGGTGCCCACCGGGCCATGGTGACATTTACCCTTCGCTGGTTGTTTCCGGGTGGCTGGATCGTTGGTTGGGCGAAGGCATGAAGTACCTGTTCGTCTCCAATTTCGACAATCTGGGAGCGACTTTGGATTTGCACCTCTTGACCTATTTCGCCCATTCCAACCAGGCGTTTCTGATGGAAGTCGCCGAGCGGACCGTGGCCGATCGCAAGGGCGGGCACCTGGCCATGGAAGACGGCCGGCTGACCTTGCGAGAGCGCGCGCAGTGCCCCGATTGCGACATGGAGTACTTTGAAGACGTCGAGCGGCATCGATTCTTCAACACCAACAATCTCTGGATTCGGCTGGATGAGCTGCGGATGAAATTGCAGTTCCATGAGGGATTCCTTCCGCTGGCCGTGATCAAGAACGAAAAGACCGTGGACCCGCGGGACAAGTCCTCGCCCAAGGTCATTCAGCTCGAGACGGCCATGGGCTCCGCGCTGGAGTGTTTCGAGAATTCGGGCGCGATCGTGGTTCCCCGGAGTCGATTCGCTCCGGTCAAGGCGACATCGGATATGCTGATGCTGCGCTCGGATGCGTATGAGTTGACGGACGACTGGCGCATGCTGCTGGCTCCGTCCCGCCAGGGCGTTCCCCCGACCGTCTCGCTGGATGACGAGCACTATAAGTTTGTCGATCAGTTCGAGGAGAAGCTGCGCGACGGTGTTCCATCGCTGATCGATTGTCAGGAGTTGACGGTGCGAGGTCCGGTGGCGTTTCACCGCGACGTGAGATTCCGGGGCAAGGTGAAGGTCACGAATTCACATCGGGACGTGCGCCCGTTAGCACCAGGGGACTACTGCGACGTTGAGGTCGCGCTCTGATTCGAGGGAGCGGTTGCTCGGACGGTTGGCGACAGGATCAAAAAGGGGTGGCAGTGTCAGGGTTCGACGGAGTCTCACCCCACCCAGGTTCATGGTGCGGGGTTCTCTATGCCACTATGCCGCGTAAGGGTTGACCACGTAAGCGCAGCCGTCCGAGAGACGCCTCAGGAGCCCCAAACTGCCGAGACGCTGTTCGAGGCGGCGCGAATTGGCCTGAAACGCCTTCTTGTCAAACTCGTCTTTCCTTGGATCAGGCATCCCTTGCTCCGTCAATGCGAGCAGACTGAGGCCGATGGCGGAGCCAGCCGGAGCCTGTTCCTTGGCTTGGCGTTTCGTGCGGGCCGCAATGAGTTGGCTTTTGAAGGCCAGCAAGTCCTCGTAGCATTCCTTCGAGAAGCTCGCGGGCAACGCGCCTTCCAAGGTTGAATCGAGCCGAGCCCCCGTCTTGGCCGCACAGCTCGTGTGGGGTAGCCTTCCACCCTGCCGGTTCACGGGGCGTCTTGCCCCGTATTTCCGCCTTCCGCTCGGTCCACACGTGATCGACATCCGCAATTGGCTGACTTATTTTACCCGGCGCTTGCCTGGGTCATGAATTTCGACACGTTCCGCCGACTCATTGAGCGGATTCCTTACGGCAAACGGCTGCCGACCGCGCTCTATGTTTACCGCGATGAGAAAGCCAGTTTCGGAGAAGAGCTCGATCGGCTCCTTTCGCGGTTGATGGTGGATCACGGAGCCGACGGGCGATTTAATGTCGTCAAATTCCGACTGGACGAACTCAAGCTCTCGCTTCTGTCCTATCCCGATTTCCTGGATCACCCGCATCCGAGCCTGCGCCAGGCGATCACCATTGACCTCGCCCGAGGAAAAGTCCGGCACACCGACTACTCCGACAACCCGAATCCTCCGATTCTGCATCGAAAGGAATCGTTTCTTCCTTCCGACCATCCGAAGCGAGGGCTGTTTGCGACGCTCACCCAGGCCGAGGAAGCCGCCGGCCTCTATACGAACACGGCGACGATCGGTTTCCGATTGAACTGGGAACGCTTGCTCGCGGACAAGGGATTAATCATCCGGGGACATAAACTATGCCGGGTTGAATCAAATGTGGAGAAGAAGGCCGCACCGACACCGGTTGTCGAACGACACAAGACCGCCCTGGCCCGTTACGAGCTCTCGAAACCCGTCAGAACGTTACTGGAGTACGGTCAACTCAGACCTGGCGTCAGCTTCTTTGACTACGGTTGTGGCCAGGGAGCGGATGTGGAAGGGCTCCGCAATCTCGGCTATTCGGCGGGCGGATGGGATCCCGTCTATCGCCGCTCAGACGGAAAATCCGAGGCCGACGTGGTGAATCTGGGTTACGTGCTCAACGTGATCGAGGATCCCGCCGAGCGGCTCGAAACCATCGTGGACGCATTTCACCACGCTCGGCGGTTGTTGGTGGTGTCCGCGTTGATCAATGAAACGGTGGACGTTGCCACGGCCAGGCAATATGGCGACGGCGTCCTGACCCGCTCGAACACGTTTCAGAAATACTTTGAGCAGCAGGAACTCCAGCAATACATCGAGGATGCGCTGGACACGACGGCGGTGCCGGTGTCGCTCGGTATGTTTTACGTGTTCCGCGATCCGGTGGAACAGCAGGAATTCATTGAAGCTCGGACTCGACGGGCGATCGACTGGAATCAGATCAGTGGGCGACTGGGGCTTGGCCAACCGCGGAAGTCGCGGTCGGAATTGCTGTACGACCAGCACAAGGAATTGCTGGATGCGTTTTGGGAAACGACGCTGCGTCTGGGGCGATTGCCGGCGCCCGAGGAGTTTAGCCGCCATGCGGAACTGCGGGACGTGATGGGATCGCCCAAGCAGGCACTGCGGCTCTTTGTGAACCGAGGAGGGGCCGAACTTTTGGGTCGAGCCAAGGAAGCGAGGTGCAACGATCTTTTGGTTTACCTGGCCCTATCGAATCTTCGGAAGCGGGTGCCGTTCGTGCATCTCCCGGCGAGCGTGCGATTGGACATTCGGACGTTTTTCGGGAATCACAAGCGAGCCTTGGCCAAAGGCCTGGAACTGCTCTACGCGGCGGGCGACCCGGACGAGATCGAACTGGCCTGCGAGGATCTGAAGCTGGGCTGGCAGGATGAGCAGGCGCTTTACCTGCATTGGAGTTTGCTGGACCAACTGCCGCCGGTGCTGCGCGCGTACGTGGGCTGCGCCACCGCATTGTTTGGCGATGTTCATCAGGCCGACGTAATCAAGCTGCACAAGAGCTCGGGCAAAGTGACCTTCCTGGCCTACGACGATTTCGGAAACAAACCCCTGCCGGAATTGCGGGCGCGAATCAAGGTGAACCTGAGAACCCGCTGGGTGCAGGTGTTCGACCACAGCGCGGACGGGCAATTGCTCTACTTCAAAGAACGCTATCTTGGGCCGGATTACCCCGGTCTGAATCGTCTGACGGAATTCAGTTCAAAACTCACCAAGCTCGGGATCTCCACGAATGCCGTCTTCGGGCCAGCAAAATCCGAATTCCTGGCGTTGGTCGCCCGCAGCGGACTCAACGACAACCTGAACAAGAAGCGAATTCGCGGCCATTCCTCGTCAGA
>CAYHFE010000208.1:0-11544 GCA_964355375.1 uncultured Verrucomicrobiota bacterium | reverse complement strand
CAGCGGCCTTTTCCGCGAAAACAGGACCCTTTTGAATTTTAAAACAGGCTCTTAGCCGTTCCCGTTCCTTACATCGCGATCTTCCCGGAATCGCTGAACGTCTCGAAGCCGCCGCCCAGCAGATGCCGCGCATCCCGTTCGATCTCCGCTCGGGTGGGCTGCCAGCCGGTGTCGGCGAGCTCGACATACTTCTCCGCCAGAACCCGGCCGATGATGCGGCGCGAATGGCGCCATTTGTAGATGACTTGATCGAGGACGCGCGCGTCGGAATGCTGCGGAGTGAAGCTGAGCCCGAGGAGTTCCGTGCGCATGCGCGTCATTTCTTCCACGACCGAGGGCACATTCATGAACCACCAGCAGCCAAAGATATGGAGATTGCGGAATTTCCGGGCGAGGACACACAGTTCGTGCTGGTTCTCGCGCGGCAAGACGGTGACGAGAAACTTGTTCTCCTGATGCTGCGCGCAGAGGTTGGCCACGGACTCCAGATTGCAGATTCCGGATCCATCCCCGGCCAGCCGCAGTCCGGGATTCTGAGCCCGTCGGACGCCCAGCATCAGGGCGAAGGGCACGCCAAATTCATGGCAGTGGGGCAAGACCGCTTTCTCGATGAGCTGCGAACCAATGTTGGTCCCCGGAAAGACAAAGTCGGGAGTGAGCGAAACCATCAGATAGCGAGCGCGAATTCGCTTCGTCCAATCGGCGAGAAACTGGCGCACGCCCGAGATCGTCCGGGCGGATAGATCCGGACTGACTTGGTAGCCCCATTGCTTCAAGCGCCGCGCCGTTTCCGGCCAGGCGATCAAGAGCGGGTCAATCCGCAGGGCAGCCGCAAATCGTTCATCCCGGCGGAAACCGCGCTCCCAAACGGGCCGTTCCAAATCGTCGAACGGTGAGTTCGTCATACAAATCGTCCGCGCCCCCGCCAGTTCCAGACAGCGGGTGATATAGTCGTCCACCTTCCACCGGGCAAACCACTTTCGAACGGCGGGCAAGTCGCGTTTCTTCACATCCAACCCCAGCGCCTGCAACGTCGTGAGAACGCCCCGGCAGGCCTCGGAGATGGGCGAATGTCGGAGGAAGAGGGCGTCCCAGATCAAATCGGCCTGCTCGGTCTTGGATAAGGCCCAGAACGTCTCGTAGGGCACCGACAGGTAACGAAACACCTCGGCCACGAGGTAATGATAGACCAGGAGATCATCAATCCCCCAGAGAAGCAGGTCGCCAAAGGCCGGATCATAAAGATGGGTATGGACATCGACCAACGGAGTCGATTGGACGATGGTTTCGACTTGCCGGGAGAGCGCGGCGCGTTGGGCGGGGGAGATGGGTTTGGTCATGGGGTGGTGGATGGCGGGCGGTTCAGCGGCGGCTGGCCGCAGCCGCGGATAGTTTTCGGAACGGACGTTGGCCACTCAGGAACCGATTGGTTTTCGCCGTCGAAAGTGAAACGGCGTTGCCGTTTGGTCAAGAGAAAGCTTCGCTCGGCTGCTTTTTAACTTCAGCTTTGCTTTTTGACTTTTGCGGATTAAAAAGTCCATCATCCCGCCGCCAAACATGCCACCACAGCGAATCCGAATCCGGGCCTGCGACCTTTATCTGACGCATCTTCAGACGCGCATGCCCTTCAAGTACGGGATCGCGACGATGACTCGGGTGCCCCACCTCTTTCTGCGCCTGCAGGCGGAAGTGGACGGCCGGAGCGCGCACGGCCTCGCCGCGGACTCCCTCCCGCCGAAATGGTTCACCAAAGATCCGGACCGGGCGGTCGGGGACGAAATCGTGGACATGATCCGGGTGATTCGCCACGCCGGGTCCGCCAGTGTCGATCTGGACGGATCGAGCGCGTTCCAGATCTGGCGACAGCTTTACCTACTCCAGGATGAATGGGGACGGGGCGCTGGATTCCCTCCCCTGCTCACCCATTTTGGAACCTCCTTGGTGGAACGCGCTCTCATCGAATCGGCCTGTCGAGCGGAAGGCGCCCCATTCTCCACCATGATTCGAACGAATCGACTCGGCCTTCAACTCGAGGAGATTCACCCCCGTCTCCGCGGTTGCTCCGCCGCCGATTATCTGCCGGCCCAGCCGCTCGACCAGATCATCGTCCGTCACACGGTCGGACTGAGCGATCCATTGCTCGATGAGCACATCCCGGCAGAAAACCGGCTCGAGGACGGCTTGCCGCAATCCCTGGCGGCGAGCATCCGCGCTTACGGATTGCGCCATTTCAAAATCAAAGTTACCGGCCGCGCGGACCACGATCTGGATCGGCTCGAGCAGATCGCCCGTCTCGTGGAACGGGCGGCGCCGGTCGATTACCGCTTCAGCCTCGATGGCAACGAACAGTTCGATTCGCTGACTGGCTTCCGCGCCTTTTGGGAGACCATCGCCACCCATGCGCCGCTTCGGGAATTCGTCAAACACCTGCTCTTCGTCGAACAACCCCTCCATCGCGACGTCGCCCTGCAACCGGTCGTCGGCGAGCTGTTCGCGCAATGGCCGGATCGCCCTCCCATCCTCATCGACGAATCGGACGGAGCTCTCGAGAGCGTCCCGGTCGCGCTGAAACTGGGCTACGCCGGCAGCACGCACAAGAACTGCAAAGGCCTCTTCAAAGGAATCGCCAACCGATGCCTTCTGGCCAAACAAAGTCTGGAGAACCCCTCGTCACCGCGGCTCATGAGCGGGGAAGACCTGGCCAACATTGGGCCCATCGCCGTCGTCCAAGACCTGGCCGCCATGGCCGCCTTGGGTGTGGAAAGCGTGGAGCGCAATGGGCATCATTACTTCGCCGGCCTCTCCATGTTTTCCCAGGAAATCCAAGAGCAGGTCCTCCACGCTCATGGCGAGCTCTACCAACGAAGTGCCCAAGGATGGCCCACGCTCCGCATTCAGAATGGCGCCATCCGGATGGCCTCGCTCAATCACGCGCCCTTCGGCGTCGGCTTCGAGCTGGACGTCGAACGATTCACCCCGGTGGCTGACTTTCAGCCGTAGGACAGATCCGCGAGGCAAAGTCATCGGGACCATAAACGCCTTCCAACTGGTGGAGCGCGACTCTGTCGAGCCCTGGAATGTGGGCCGGCAGGAAAGTCAGGGCTCGACAGAGTCTCGCCCCACCCAGGTTCATGGGGACGGAATCAAAGCAGATCCACGACCGCCAGAGCGTAAGGAAGTAGCCGCAGTTCGATCTGGCCGGCCACGGCGACCACGGTTTCGCCGGCCTGGTTTCGGAACGTCTCAGGATCCAGCAGCGCCGTTTCGGCGGTCTGTTCATCGAGGGAGCGCACTCGCGCCGGGCAGGTGCCGGTCTCGATTTTGATGTCCTGAGTCTCGCCAAGGAAGTTGGCGACCAGGATGCGCCGCCGGTCTTGGGCGTCGAGCAAGGTCAGTCCTCCAACCTGCAGGGGGTGGCTGGAATGGGTCGGAGCAAGGCGATTGAAATCCGCCATCTCCGCCAGGACGTGATAGATGGGAAAAACCATCCCCGGCACCGAACGGAAAAGTTCGGGCAACGGCGAACCGTGTTCGGTCTCCATGATTCCACGCCAGCCGGTGGTTTCAAAATAGGTCAGACTGTGCAAACCCTGCTGCACCGCCAACTGGGCGATGCTGCCCAGGGTCCACCCCGCCCCGAAGAGCGACATTTGCCGGACATCCACCGGTGCCGGCAAAGTCCCGCCTGTCTCCGGCGCGTCGCCGCCCGCCGCGTCCGGATTGAATCGGCCTCGCAACGTGATGGGTGAGATCACCACCGCTCGTGGCGTCCATTGGCGAGCGCTCTCCAGAGCAGCCGCCTGACCGGCCAGATTCTCAATCAGAGTGGACTGATCGAAGGCGTGGACTTGGGGTGTGATCGAGTAACAGGGGAGCGCTTGAGAATCGACTTCGGGCCGCTGTCGATTCAACTCGACGAAGAAGGCGTTGGTGCCGGCGGCGAAGAGCATGCTCGTCCCGAATGAGGAAAGGCGTTGCTCAACCCAGCGGGTGAATCGCGGATCGGTCACCCGGACCGGATCCTGGAATATCATCCAGAGCGCAACCCGCGGGGCAGCCGTTTGCAGCTCGTCGAACCAGGCATCCAGTTCCGCCTCCGCGTTGCTCGAAAAGAACAACGCCAGATGCAATTCCACCCCCAATTGTTCCGCCTCCACCAAGCCGCGCTGCAACTTGTCGCGGTCGAGCGCCACCGCCAATCTCAGATCCACGCGCAGGTGAGAGAGGCGCAATCGCTTCAGTCGATCCACTTCCCGAGCCGTCAAGGGCTGGCCATGGCTGGCCAAGCCCAAACCCAAGGCCGGCTTGGGAAACACCGGAGTGGTCGTCAGGGAGAGCTGCGGCGACCGTCCCTGCACCTGGGGCAGGATTTCTTTCTGTTCCGCTCCCAGCAACGACACCGTCACCGATTGTCGCACGCGGGTTCCCATTTCGACGCGGGCGGGTCGCGGCAGATCGAGCGGTGTGCCGTAGGTTTTGTAGGAAGCGTCAGTCCAATTGCGCTGGTCCTCCATCTCGAAGACTTCCCCGTCAAATCGCACCTCCGCGCGCACGCCCGGCACGACCTCATGGGTCAAGGCCCGGATCTGCTTGAAGGGTTGATGCGGCGAAATGTAACGCGGAAAAGTTCCCTCCTCCAGCGTGCCATCGACCCGCTCGACCGAGCACGGCTGGCCCGCGCATTCCAGGATCGGATGGAGGACGCAAATCCCGATCCGATTGCGCAAAAAGGACGAGCGCGCCTCGCCATCGAAGATAAACGTGATCCGCCCCGCCGGCTCGCCCTGAATCTCGCCGCGCCAGGAGAAATCAATCGCGCCCTGCCGCCACTCCACGTCAAACGTCAAGTGAAACGATGCGGCGTTGAGTTCTGTCTGGAGGTTGGACATTCGGGCTGGAATCGTCCCCCAATTCTCATCGCGGACCGCCGCGTAAATGCCGCGGACCACCTCGTGGTCGCCCAAGCGCACGGAGCGAAGGAAGCAGATGTCCGGCTCGAAAATCGCGGTCAGTGGTCCCGCCCGCAGACGGAGCGGCGCCGGACGCAATTCCGTGGCGCCACCGTAAAGGATATTCGTCGGTAATAGGCTCATGTTGGGATCGATGGGTAGTTGAAAAACGGTCGGCGCATTTTGCCGGCCCCTGAGTCGGCGTCAATGGCCGTTTCGAAGTGAACCCCCGAGTTTCCGCGAACCTGCGACGGGGCGAGACTCGGTCGAGTCTTGACTCTCCCCCGCGGCTTTCGCTCGCCGGCGCCTCGCCTTCACCTAGGGCAGGGACAGAACTCGGTAGTATCGATAATCAAACCGGCCCGAGTTGTCGTCCGTGAACGTCGCGGAATTCGTCTGAAATGTTCCGATGAAGATATCCGCCCAAGTCAGGAGATTGCTCGAGGCCTGGACGACGTAATTCTGGCGCGGGCTTCCGAACAAACGCAGTCGGAAATTCACCTTGGACGGACTGGACAAGGAGAACAGTTCCGCGCTGGGGGGCGAGAATTCGGTGGCGAGGTTCACCTGAATCGCTCCACCTCGGCCTTCAAATCCGTCGAGCGCCAGGACATAAGTTCGATAGGCGGTGGCGACAAACGTCAATGTGCTCAGGGTGTTCGTCGTCTCGAATTTCAGAACCCGGCGCGGAACATTGGTCAGGGTGAGCAAGGTCTCTCCCGTGTAAATGTCGGGGAGCGGGTAGAATCCTTCCCCTCGCGCGGTGATCGTGACCGGCCCGGCAACCGGAGCGACCCAAGAGTACCACACGGATCTCCTCCCCTGCGTCTTTTCATCCTTGATCGAAGCATGAAACGGCTCGCTCCCTTCACGGGTCGCGTAACGGTTGTCCGTCTCGAAGCTCACCTTGGTTCCGCTGATGGCAATCCGCTTGGAAAAATCATCGTTGCCCGGTGCGCCGGCATAGCTCAGCGCCACATCAAAGACACCCGAGAGACCGCTCAAGCCATCGACCACCAGCGCGTAGTCCTGCCCGGCGGACGCGTCAAAGGTGATCGTCGTCAGTTGGTTGGTCTGACTAAAGACCACCACTCGCGGTGCGATATTGGTCGGCATCCGATTGGTGGCGCTAACCAAATAAACTTCCGCGAGGGGAAAGAAATGGGTCGCCGAAACCGACACCAAAACGGTTCCCATCTTGGGGGCGCGCCAGCCAAACCAGACTGATTTCCCGCCGGGATTTCCGGTGTGAACCGGTTCGCCCGCCTCGAGCGTTGACGCGACATTGGTGGTCGAAAGCGACCACGACTCCCCCGTCAAGAGCGTGCGATTCACGAAATCGTCATTGGCCGGCGCCCCCTGATACGCGAAGCTCAACGTGAAGTCTCCCTCGGCCCCACCGAGCGCGTCCACCGCGATGGAATAGGTCACACCTCCGAGCACATCGAAGAGGGCGCGGGTCATGAAAGTGCCTTTTTCGAAATCAATGTCACGAGTGATGGAGGAAAGTGAGGTAGCCGTGACGGATCTGTAAACCTCCGGCAAGGGCGTCATCCCGCGGCCCGCGGCGGTCAGGAAGACGGTGCCCGCTTTCGGCGCCTGCCACGAATACCAGACGGATCGGCCTCCCGGATTGCCGGCATGAGAGGCCTCGCCGATTTCAATCGTGGCGGCGCGCGTCGAACCGGAAACCGTCGGAGCGATTCCCGTGATCGCCTGACGCAAGGCAAAATCATCGTTGGCCGGCCGGACAATGATGTGCGCTGGAATCGACACCGCGGAGGCACCCAAGGCGTCCACGGATCGCGCCGTCAGGCGAAACTCGCCCGGCGGGACATTGGTCCACGTCACGCTATACAGCACGACGCTTGACCCGACTTGATTGGTCGTCACCGGGGCCGTGTTCGCGGCCACGCCGACCAATAATTTATCGGCGTAGAATTCGACCTGCTGCAAACGCCCGTCGGAATCCCCGGCCTCGGCGGCCAGGACGATGCTGACGCCGGAGCGAAACATGGACTCCGGGATGGGGGCATTCCACTTGATGGAGGGCGGCACAGTCCGGACGAGCGCGCCGTAAAATGAGCCCGCGATCGGCGCGGTGTTGCTGATCGTGAGCGTGTTATTGGCTCCGTTGGTCGTGCCCGGCCGACCGATCGGAACGCCCTGAAATACTATGTTGGGATTGGAGAGGTAAGGAATCGCCACGCCCGGCGCGTAGGCCATGATCGTGCGGTACGTCGTCGCTCCGGCGGTGAAACGATATCCGTAGGAATACGGAAAAGCCCCGGGGAGCAATTTGCCCTCCGCGTCGAGGGCATGCTCACGGTCATGCTGACACCCAAAGTTGTGGCAGATCTCATGGGCAAATAGGTAGGTCCCGATCACCTCGGAGCGCTGCACGACGCTGAAGGCCTGCGTCCGAAAGGTCAGCGAAGGGTCCGTCATCGTGAACGCTTTGCCGGCCAATCCGGGCTCGCCTTGTTCCGTAATCAGACAAACCAAATCCGCGTTGTTGGTGTCGCGAAGCGCGTGGACCTGATCGAGAAACCCGTCGTTCTTGAGCTGAAGCCGGCTCAAATTCGTCGCGAAACTGGAATGTTCCGCGTAATCCACTTCCCCGCGATAGACCAATCGCAGGCGGACATGGGCCGAGGAGTTTTGGAAGACGGTATTCGCTTCCGCCACCGCCAGGTCAATCAACGTGCTCATGCCCGCCGCTCCGCCCGCGCCCGTCCGCGCCTCGGCCGTGTACACCACCATGACATCGACGATCGTGACGAGGTTGGTGTTGGCCGGGGCCGGAGATGAGAGAGAAAGCAACGCCGGCGCGTCCGGTCCGCCAATCGATTTCCGCACTCCATTCTGGTGACTGGCGATTGGCGCCGCGTCGTCCGAGCCGCACAGACCGATGCGGGACGGATCGATCTCCGAAATCGCGTAGCGGTCAACCCCCTCCGGCACGACGCGGAACGTGCCCCGACCCGGCATGAAGACCGTCGCCGCGATGACATCCTGATCCACCGCGAGCGTGAACAAGCTGTCGGCCTGACTCTCGACATATCCGTGGCCCACCCATCGCCCGGGTCCAAGCGCCTCGGTTCGAACCATCACCACCGTCGCCTCCGTCTCCGGGAACAGATTCAACTTCAACCTCGACATGACCCAGTCCTTTCGCGCGGCCGGCCCGACAAACAGATCCGTATTGAGGCGGGTCCGTCGCACCCGCTTCGCCGCCCCCAGGAAAGACTTCCCGCCGCTCAGCCGCAGCTCGGCTTCAGTGACGTCGCCGCGGAACAGATTCGCGACGCTTTCGGAGGCCGCGCCGGTGATCGGATACATCAGGCCCAGCGCACAGATGAAGGTGGACAGCCGACGCCCTGGGGCCGAGAGGCGCGCCCAGTGCGAGGAGGAATTTTGAAAAAGAGAAATCATGGTCGTCCGGACGTTATTCAATTGATTTTGCGTTCACCAACAGAGTGTCAATTCCCGTGGGCCTGGCTCCAGGCCTGTCCCCAGGACTGGATTGGACTGGACCACAAACTTCTCTCCGGCCAGTTCACCCTGAACCACACGTCAAACACGCGGAAAGGCCTGGAGCAACTTGCCAGCCAGCGACTCAACCCCATCCTGCTCCCGATGGTCTCGATCGTTTCATCTCGTCCACTTCGGGGCCTTCACTCGCGGCCCAGGTGGGCGTCATCCGACCATCGGACGATCCGTTCTTTCGAAAGACCCAGACTCCGCATCGGGCCGAGGCCGGAACTCCCAGCCGTCTTCAATCGGCTCCATGAGAACGTTCTACAAAGACAGCCGATCGCTTTCCTTCCACGCCCGCCGGGATCATAATGAACTCAAGATTGATGTCAAAGCCTCACCCGCAGACCTTTTGCGAGCTGTGCCTTCCACCGCGCCGCTCTCGAAATGAGTGTCCATCGAATGCGTCCGATGCCGGCTTTCGGCGCCGAGCTGATCCGAGAATTTCAACTTCGCCTTTCGCACTCATGAAAAACCAACCGCGCCGCAAAGCCTCGGTCCCAGGCCAAACCACAAAGTCAATTTTCCGGTCCAGAATCCGGAAAACGCCGTCGAAGCCGGAGCGCGAGCAGGACCGATCGAGCCGTTTCACCGCGGTTTTTTGTCGCTATTTCGACCCCGGTTTTTACAATCCGAACCATGCCCGATGTTTGGCGCACGCTCTTGACTCTTTGGTGTTTCGCGACGATTACCTCATCCTCTTTCGCGGCGAGCTACCTTTACGTCATCGACACCTCCGCTTCGATGGCTCGACACCGCCCGTTGGTCCTCGATGCCGTCGCTCGGGAGATCGAGCGGGCTCTGGAGGCAGAACCGCCCCTCTACCAAGCCGGAGATCACATCATCCTTTGGACGTTCAGCGCGGAAGTCACGGAACGATGGAGAATGGAATATACGCCCACTTCCGCCACTCAACTGCGGGAGCAGCTCGAAGGGCTGGGGAAGCGCTTGAAATGGAGCGGCCCCGCCAGCCTGGCCAAACCGTTGATCCGGGCTTTGGAGGAGTTTCGAGCGACGGAGACGGGCAATCTGAATCTCGTCGTTTATACCGACGCTCGCGAAGCCGTTTCCGCCGCCCAGGCCGAGACCATTCGCCGGATGTACAATCATAGTCTCGCGATCAACTCCCGTCTGGCCCGGGCCTATTTCGTTCAGTTTGGAAGAGAACCCGTCCCGGACGAAACCAAACGCCTCATCGAAGCCCTGGGCGGGAAGCTGCTTGGCCATGGTCAAGCGCGGGAGTTTCGCGCGATTGCCGCACCCGGACCGCCGCTCGCGGTGATTTCCATCGCGCCGACGACCCTTAGCCTGGTCGCGGTGGCCGCACCCGAGATCGTCAAAGCCTTTCCCGTGGAGTTTCGGGTCGAGCCTCCGCAACCGGGACTCACCCTCGGTTTGAGGATCGAGATCACGAATCTGCCGAGCGGGATGAGCGTCACCACCACGACCGACCATCTGGCCACGGAAGGCAAACAATCGATCTCGATCCAGATCCGAAATGCCGCGGCTGGCCAATATCACGGAGTCATCCAACTGCTCTCTTCCGCTCAACTCCGTCCCAGTGCGCTGCCGATTCACATCGACCTACGCCCACCCGAAACCCCGGCTCCGCCCAAACCGGAAACGGTCGCCATCCGATTCGTCCCGGACCCGGTGCCGACGGTGGCCTTGCCGGCCTCCAGCAGTTGGCAAAAGGTGCCGAACCTTGGACTTTCCCTGTTTTACGCCGAGGTCCTGAAAGACACGCCCGTCCAATTCAAGGCCGAGCCTCCGCCAGGAATCGAGATTCAGCTTCTGCCGGGGGGCGATGCGGCCAAGGCCATCACGGCCGGTGCGGCGATTCGCTTGGGCGAGATCGGCGGTTCGGCGACGTTCCAGATTCGCCAGGTCGCCCCGGAAACGACGGACAAAAACTGGACCGCGAATCTCAGCCTCGAGTTCACCGCCGGCTCAAACCTGAAATGGGACGGCAGCGAACGGGTCGTCTTGCCGTTTCGTTTTGTCTCGCCCGCTCAACTCGCGGAGGTGCGGATCGGCCAAGGAGAAATTGCTTTGGGCAAGGTCTCGCGGAGCGCGAAGAGCGCCCCAGGGGTGTTGAATCTCCAGGTCAAGGGCAACCCGCGCGGGAGCAAACTTCGCATTCTCAAGCAGGGAAACGGACTCGATGGCCTCTCCATTACTCCCGAAGAAATCCTCCTCCAACCCGGCGCCATCGCGGTGGATTTGAGGTTTGGCGGGTTCGAGAACCGGAATCCAGGGAAGATCGAGGGCGCTTTCGTTCTGACCCTCGCTGACGCCTCATTTCCTCTCAAAATCCAGGAGAACGTCGTCGTGGTGCGCGGTGAAATATCCGCTTCATTGGCCAGTCCCGCGGAAGTGGAGAATGCTTTCGTGGCCGGCCAACCCCTCTACATCCGGGCTCGCCCTCATCTTGGAGGGAAGACGCCTCTCCAGGCCACGGTTCGTTCCCCCGATTCGAGCAAGGATCAAGACGTGCCGCTCCTCGATGACGGATCACCGGATTCGGGCGACACCAAAGCCAACGATGGGATCTATTCCGGCGCGTTCCGGAAGACGGCCGACCTGGGCAAATATCAGGTGAACGTCTCCGTTCCCGGCGCTAACGAGTCGGCCACCCCAATCACGATCGTTGCACCCATTTATTTCAAAGCTCCCGCCGAGCCGTTCGCAGGAAAGCTGGCCAAGCGCCATCGCGATGGCCTCGTCGAATTCAAGGTCAAGGTGATCTCCGCTTACCCCGAACGGGTGGCCATCCGAACTGAGACCTTTCCTTCCCAGATTCCTCTCACCACTTACTTCTCCACCAAAGCGCTCGAACCTGGAGAAAACACTCTGACGGTCCTCGTCGGATTAACCCCGGAAAGCCAGCCCGGGCAATACAAGTATCAGCTCAATCTCCTCGCGGATCCCGTCGAGAACGCCAGGGCGTCCATCCCGCTCTTCCTCGAGATCAAGGTTCTCTCGTCCTTCGATTATCTCGTGCGCATGGTCATCTGGGCGATCGCGTTCGCGTGTCTGGTCTTCGTCGCCATCGTGA
>CAYHFE010000207.1:0-11557 GCA_964355375.1 uncultured Verrucomicrobiota bacterium | reverse complement strand
CTGAAATGCATAAACCATTGGAATTCAACGAACGCATTTTGCGGTTCATGGGTAGGGGAACGGCAACGCGGGACGGAATGAAGAGCGCGCCGCTCCGGCTTGCCCGCCATGGCCTGGTTCTCAGGCGCACTCGGAGGTTCTCTGGAAATAAGTTCTCGATCCGTTGAACCTTTTCTCGCCGTCCGCATTCCACTCGATGTAAATGGTCGCTGTGACTTGTGATGGACCGCTACCGGTGGCTGAAGCCAGAGCCGGGGAACCGGAAGCCTGGGACGTCCTCTTCCAGCGCTACCAATTGCCGCTTTATACCTATGTATTCGAGTTGGTCCATAATGAGCAATCAGCTCTGGATATTGTCCAGGAAACGTTTATCGCCGCGGCGCGCCATCTCGACCGGCTGCGTGAGGACGCCAAGTTCGGTTCCTGGCTCTTTGGCATCGCCCATCAGAAATGCATTCAAGAGTGGCGCAAGCGCCGACCCGTGGAGTCTCTCGATGAAAGCGATGCGGAAGGGCTGGTCATCGACCATGTTGATCCCCGGGCCTGGCTCATCAAGAAGGAAGAGGAAGAGGAGTTTATGGACCTGATCAACCGGCTTCCGTGGCCGCAGCGTTCCGTTCTGCTGCTGCATTTCCTGGAAGAATTCTCCCTCGAATCCATCGCGGAGATCACAGATCTGCCGCTCGGCACCATCAAGTCACGGCTTCATTATGCCAAGCGGGCTCTGCGGAAATTCATTGCCGAGAGGGCTCGGGAAGGGCTCGACCCGAATCAAACCCATCACCGCCTATGAAAACACCGCGAGAAATCTTGCTGCACCGGCACCGCTCCGTGGAGCCTAGACTCGACCAAATTCGTCAACACGTCCTTCGCGAACATGTGAAGCTTGGTCCGATATCTAACTCGTCGGACGTGGCAACGGGCAAGGCGTGGGGGGCGGGGTGGATCGCGAGATTATGGATGGAGCTGGTCTGGCCATGCCGCCGTGTCTGGCTGGGGTTGGGCGCGTCGTGGGTGGTCATTTTGATCGTCCATGTCTCTTCCACCGAGGAAGGAATGGGTCGGGTGGCTGATCTGACTCCTTTGGCTCCGTCGGCCGTCGCGGTTTTGAAAGAACAACGCCGATTGATCGTCGAATTGACCGAGCCTTCACCGACCTCGGAAGGCGCTGAACCCGTCGCTTGGCCTCGTCCTCGAACTGATCTGCAACCGAGTCGTCTTGGACTCGCCTGATTTATGAATGAATCCTCCGCTCCCACTGGAATCTTGAAAAACTGGACCACCGTCAAAGTGCTGCGCTGGCTGTTCAGTTGGCGCACGTTGCGTGTCGCCTTGATCGGACTGGCCTGCGTCGCGACCTTGACCGGCCTATTTTACGCGGAAGAGAACTGGCGGGGCAAACGCGCCTGGGACCGATTCCGGACCGAGTGGGAGGCGAAAGGCGAGCGATTCGATTCGGCCTCGTTTGTGCCGAAACCGGTCCCGCCGGACCAGAATTTTGCGATGACGCCGTTGTTCGCGCCGCTGTTCGAATACGAGTGGACCGGTTCACCGCGCAGCATCAAATGGAAAGACACCAATGCCCTCTCTCGCACCCAAGGGCTGGGTACCTACGGAGGCGGGAGGGTGGGCGACGAATCCCGCCGGGTGGTTGGGAGCATCGAGAGAGCCGAACTGACCGACCTGCGGGAGTGGCAACGGTTCTATCAGGGTAACACCAATTTTCCGTCTTCGGCGCAAGCGCTGGATCCGGCGCAGGGTGTTCTCGCAGCCCTGAAAAAATTCGATCCGGTTCTCAATGAATTGCGGGAAGCGGCTCGGCGGCCGCACGCGGTTTTTCCGGCGCATTACGAAGAAAACTTCGAAGTGGTGCTGCCTCATCTGGCGCCTTTGAAAGGACTCACTCAGGTCTTGCGCCTTCGTGCGGCGGCTTTTTTGGAGGCAGGCCAACCGGCGGAAGCGGCGGCCGACGTCGGACTCGCCCTTCACTTGGCGCGGGCGCTCCAACCAGAACCGCTCCTGATCAGTCATCTGGTTCGAATCGCCCTCCTGCAGATCACGCTCAATTCGATTTGGGAAGGTTTGGTGTTGCACCGCTGGACCGAATCGCAAATTGCCGAATTCCAAAAGCAGATTGGGGCTCTCGACCTGCTCACCGACTACCAGCGGGTTCTCCGGGGTGAACGGGCGTTCTGCAACGACTTTTTCGGCAAGATGCGGCGCGGAGATGCCCGAGTTCAAGAGATTATGTCCGATAATCCAGAATCGCTGCCACTCCGAAGTCTGACTCATTGGGCGCCGAGCGGATTCCTCTATCAGAATCAGCTCTGCATTAATCGTCTGCATCAGGAGCGATCTCTGGTGACGATCGATTCGGCATTGCGGCGGGTCTATCCGGAGCGTGTCGATGGGGCGGAAGATGTTCCAGAACTGAAGAAGATTTCTCCCTACAACATTTTCGCCCGGATGCTTTTTCCCGCCTTCGCCAAGTTGTCCATGAAAGCGGCCCACAGTCAGTCGTTCTTGGACCTCGCGTCGGTGGCCTGCGCTCTGGAGCGATTCTACCTCGTCAACAAACGGTATCCGGACACCCTCGCTGCCCTGATGCCCCAGTATCTGGCGAAGATTCCCCACGATATCGTCGGCGGCGGCGCTCTCAAATACCGCGTGGAAGCGCCGGATCGATTCCGGGTCTATTCGGTAGGATGGAACGGTCAGGACGACGGAGGCGAAGTCGCCATGACCAAGGGCAAGACTCCCGCACCGGATTCTTACCGGGGTGATTGGGTTTGGAGATTTCCGGCGAAGTGACGACAGGAGAGAAGCCGGACGGCTGAAACAGGCGTCCGGCTTGAAACGGACCGCGAAAGATCCGCAGCCAGAATCGGACCTACGGTTTGTCGTATTCGCCGAGGGCGCGGATCCAAATATTCCGGAAACGCATCGGGTTTCCGTGGTCCTGAAGTTGGATGTGGCTGTTCGACGGATGGGGTTTCTTATAGTTTCCGACCTCGCGATGAGGGGTGTCGCCGATGTATTCCTTCTTGTGATGCAGGACGACGCCGTTATGAATCACGGTCACGTTGGCTTTCTTGACCAGTTCCTTGTTCTCGTTCCAGCGAGGAGCCTCCCAGATGATGTCGTAGGATTGCCATTCGCCCGGGGGTTTGGCGGCGTTGACCAGCGGGGGAGACTGGCCGTAAATCGCTCCAACCTGACCATCGGGATAAGTCGGGTTATGGAATGAATCGAGCACCTGGATTTCATAGATTCCGCGGATCAGGACGCCGCTATTGCCTCGACCCTGGCTGTTGCCCTTGACGACGGAAGGCGTTGCGAATTCCAAGTGAAGCTGGAAGTCACTGAATTCATCCCGGGTCTGGATGCTGCCCGATTTGGCAACCACTTCCATGTAGCCGTTCTCTACTTTCCACAGAGCCGGTTTGCCGCCTCCGACGGTCCATTTCGAGAGGTCTTTGCCATCGAACAGAACGATCGCGTCCGAGGGGGCTGGAGCCAAGTGGCTGAAGGCGGGGGCGGGCGTGACGATCCGCGGTTGAGGCCGATCTCCATCATGCACGTGCCATTTTTGGCCTGGAATGATTGGGGTATCGCTGTAACCGATGCTGCCTTCGGCGGCGAAGCTGGCGGTTGTGGCCGTGGCCGTGGTGAGGGCGAGGGCGAGGGTGAGTTTTGGGAAAAATGAATTGGTCATGGCGCGAGTTTTCCCAAGACGGCCGAAAAAGGCAAGCGGTGTCTGCCAGCGGCCAGCAGTTCTCATTTTGACAATTATGTAGTCCCGGCTTGAGCCGGTCGCCGCGTGAAAACCGGCTGAAGCCGGGACTACATGCGTGGAGCGGACAGTGTCCTGAGTCAAAATGAGAACTGCTGTCGCGATGTAATTTGTCTTGTTCAAGCCCGACGGGAAGCCTATCCTCGCGCTTGCTTTGAACGGCAAATTCCCATCGGTCATGATTCGCAGTGAGCCTCCATTCGCTCAGCCCATACGGGGCGATGAACTGACCCGGGCCGAGCCAGCGTTTTGGAGTGCGGAAGCCCTCTGCCGCTTGGCCAACTCCGGACGGGACCAGTGCCGTCGAAATGCGCCAGAGGGCTGGCCCAGTTCAAAGCCACTTTTGGCGCGCCTTGGGACCATGAACCGGGTGAGGACGAGCCGCATTCAGCGGTGCCAACAGGGACGCGCGAGCCGCGCATCCCTACCATACGACGGTTCATGGGTAGGGAAGACCTCCAACGTTCATGGAAAGTTCAGCGAGTGCCGCGCGTCATTATCCTCCGAGCTCGCGGCGGTGGTATGCAAGAGAGAAAAGAATCATGAAAACACCTGACATTTCGCGTCGTCCATTGTCTGGGCATGGCTGCCCGGCGCTCCTCGGGTCGGCCTTCACTTTGATCGAGCTTTTGGTCGTGATCGCGATCATCGCCATCTTGGCCAGCATGCTCTTGCCGGCGCTCTCGCGGGCCAAGGACCGAGCGCAAATCACGCTGGACCTGAACAATGTGAAGCAGATCGTGCTGGCCAGTTCGCTCTATGCGACGGACAACAACGATTACCTCCCTCATCCGACTTGGGGCGGCGACCTCAGCGGCCCGGATGGATGGGTTTATGCGACTCAAAACAACGGGCGCATTCCGGGCGGTCCGGCGGTGCCAGGATCGGCTGCGGGCAGGGATGTCAACTCTCTCCAGTTCAGCAACCAGATGGCCTTCTTTAAGATCAGCCAGCTCGGACCCTTTCTGAGCAGCCACCAAGTGTGCTGGTGTCCGAAAGATGTCTCGACCCGAGGTTCGGGCAAGCTCAAGACTCTCTGGCTGGCGCGACCGCTCAAGCTGACCTCCTATTGCTGGAATGGGACGATCGGCGGCTACAATAACATTGGCAAACCGTCCCTCTCACCCGAGGGGAAGACCTACAAGCTGAGCGATTTTCGCGGGACCGATTGGCAGCTTTGGGAACAGAACGAATTGGATGCGTTCAATTTCAACGATGCGTCCAATGTTCCGCCTCCGGGCAACGCGGGCAACGGCGTTTCCATTCGTCACGCCGGAGTTGCGGCATGGTGGAACATTTCGAACCCCAATGGACAGAGCACGACGACGAGCCTTCCGGGTGGGGCGGTCGTGGGAATGTTCGGGGGCAGCGCCCAGATGCTGAAATGGAACCTCTCCTGGCAGCTCATCAATAAAGCCCCCTATCCGAACGAAATCTTCTGCGGACCGGTTTATCAGCGGTAACTCTCCGAATCAGGAGTGCCGCTCGCGCCCCGTTAGGTTGTGTCTCGGTTGGGGATCCGATGAGCGGCGGCGATCAATTCTACTCCTCGACCCACTGCGCGGACCCATGAGATGGCATTTTCGAAGCCGTCTCACCGCAAATCGACCACCCATGCACATCAACCAACACGACTACCGAAAGCGGATGGATCGAGTTCGGGTGGTCGTTTCCGGAGCAACAGAGAAGTGATCATCGGCGACGCCAGCCAAGGCCTGGAAAACTGAATTTCATTCGTGTCGATTCGTGCTTATTGGTTGGTCCTCTCCGAATTCTTGCCGCTCAGCCCGGCCGAACTCATCCGCCGGATCATTCATTTGGTCGTGCGAATGGCGCCTTCCGATCCATTGATCTTCCCGTCATGAGATACGCCGTCGCCGCGTGCCAGACTGATTTTCCCTGCCCGCAACACCGGAATGAGATCGCCTCCCGGGTCGATCGCATGCTGGAGATGATTGATGGCGCGGTCCTCGGCTACCGCCCGTTTTTCCCGGTGCGCCTGGTCGTGTTTCCGGAATTTGCTCATGCCGCCCCGGTGTTTGGAACGACGCGCGAGCTCCGCGATAAACTGGCCGTGCCCATTCCGAACGAGCACACCGAACGTTACACGATCAAGGCGCGAGAGCTTGGTGTTTATATCCAGACCGGAACTTTCATCGAGTTTGACGCCCATTGGCCCGGGGTGTTGTTCAACACGACCTGCCTGATCGGACCAGCCGGGATCCTCTACAAGTACCGCAAGTTCAACCCGTGGATTCCGTGGGAGCTGCACGCCAGCCCGCACGATCTTGCAGGCTACCACGAAACGATCTTTCCCGTGGCGGTCACCGAGATTGGCCAGTTGGGTTGCGCGATTTGCTATGACTGGCTTTTCCCGGAGACGATTCGCCAGCTCACGCTCCAGGGCGCGGAGGTTCTCATCCGCGTGTCCGCTTACATGGATCCGTGGGGTGCCACGCCGCCGATGGATTGGTGGACGATCGTGAACCGCTGCCGCGCCCTGGAGAACACCGCCTATGTCGTCGCCGCCAATCAGGGCGCGAGACTCCGGCATTACCCGCCCTTTTCCTGGCCCGGCGGGAGCATGGTGGTGGATTTCGATGGGCGGATTTTGACTCAAGCCGATCCGGGGCCGGGAGAAAAAATCGTCGTGGCGGAGATCGATCTCGGCGCGCTGCGGGAAGCCCGTCGAAACCGGCTCGGCCATAACCCTCTGGCCCATCTCCGTTCACTCACTTCCGGCCCGTCGGGAGAACTCGGATTCCCCGCCGGAGTGTTTGCCGAAGCGGGCGATCCTCACGGCAACCGAACTGCCGAGCAAAACGAATCGGCCATCCGCGCGGCTCTGGCGAGGAATCCCTGGCGCAGCCCCGGCGCCTGACGATGGTCCGCCCACCTCACTTCTCACCATGATAAAGAAATTGTTTTTGTTGGATGGAATGGCCTTGGCGTATCGGGCGCATTTCGCCTTGATGAGCCGGCCCATCTTCACTTCCCAAGGGGTCAATGCATCGGCGCTTTTCGGTTTCACCCAGACGCTCTTGGAGATCCGGGCCACGCATCAACCGACTCATTTGATGGTGGCTTTTGACACGGCCGTGCCGACCCATCGCCACCAGGAGTACCCCGCCTACAAGGCCCAGCGTGAAGCCATGCCCGAGGATCTGAGCCGGGCCTTGCCCCAGATTCGGCGCATGATCGAGGCTTTGCGCATCCCCGTGGTGGCCTGCGATGGCTGGGAGGCCGACGACGTCATCGGGACTTTGGTGCGACGGGCCGAGAAAGAGGGATTCGAGTCCTACATGGTCACGCCGGACAAGGATTTCGGGCAGTTGGTCTCGGACCGGATATTTCTCTTGAAGCCGTCGCGGATGGGTGAGGGGATCGAAATTCTTGGGGTGGCGGAAATTCTGAAGAAGTGGGGCATCCAACGCCCGGAACAGGTGATTGATGTTCTCGCCTTGTGGGGGGACGCCTCCGACAATATCCCGGGCGTGCCGGGAATCGGTGAAAAGACGGCGGCCAAATTGATCGGACAATACGGCAGTGTGGAGAATTTGCTGGCCCACGGGGACGAATTGAGCCCCAGACTCAAAGCCTCGATCGAGGAGCATCGGAGCGACGCGCTGCTCTCCAAACGTTTGGCGACCATCGTCTGCGACGTCCCGTGCGGAACGGACCTCGAGCAGTTTCGAGTGAGCGAACCCGATCACGATGGAATGAAACGGCTCCTGAGAGAATTCGAGTTCAATGCCATCGGACGCCGCCTCTACGGCGAGGCGTTCAAAGCGGGGCACGGGTATGGCGGCGCGGATGGGAGTTCAGCGGTTCAACCCGTCGAAGCCAATGAGTCGGCCGAGAGCAAAGGAGAGACAGGGCCGGATCCGGAACGGGCTGTTGAGCCCGTTTCATTTACTCCGGTCCAGGCGGCGCTCAAGGCGATGGGCGACCTCGAGCATGACTACCGCGTCGTGACCGAAGCGGTCGAGCGTGATGCTTTGCTGGGAACATTGAAGCAGCAGCGGGCCGTCGCCCTGTTCATCGAAGCGTCGAATTCCGATCCGAAACAGGCCGAGATCACCGGTGTGGCTTTTGCCTTCGCGGCGCACACGGGATTCTACTTGCCGATGCCCGGGGATGAATCGGCGGCGCGCCATCTTCGGGATGCCCTCCGGCTGATTTGGGAAGATGAACGAATCGCCAAGGTCGGCCACGATTTGAAGTTCGCCTGCAGCGTTCTCCGCTGGCAGGGCGTGGCCTTGCGGGGAAGACTGTTCGATTCCCTGTTGGCCCACAGTCTGATTGAACCGGATTTGCGTCACAGTCTGGAGTATCTGGCGGAGGCGCACCTGGGATACAGCCTGACCCCGACTCGGCCGGGTGCGGGCGAGCTCATCGGCGAGGCGGGTGATCTGGGGAGCCAGCCGCTGGCCCGCCGGGCGGAGCACGCGATGGAACGTGCCGATGTGGCGTGGCAGATGCGTTCGGTCCTCGAACCGATGCTGCGGGCAAAAGGACAGGAGCGGGTCTGCCATGAGATTGAAGAGCCGCTGCTGCCGGTGCTGGTTGATATGGAATGTGAAGGGATCCGGGTGGATGCCGGGGCTTTGGCCGAGATTTCCCGGCATCTGACCGACGAGATGACCACGGCAGAGAGGAGGATCTACGGCTTGGCCGGGACGGAGTTCAATCTCAATTCACCCAAGCAGCTTGGGGAAATTCTCTTTGAAGGGCTGAAGATTGCCGACAAGCCAAAAAAGACCAAGACGGGCCAATATGCCACCGATGAACCAACCCTCTCGGCCCTGGCCGCCGATCATCCCATCGTGACCCATCTGCTCGAGTACCGGGAGATGAGCAAGTTGAAATCGACCTACGTGGATGCCTTGCCCGCTTCCATCTGGCCGAAGACCGGACGCGTCCACACGACCTACCATCAAGTCGCCACTTCCACCGGGCGACTGAATTCACAGAATCCCAACCTGCAGAACATTCCCATTCGTGGAGGGCGCGGACGCGAGATTCGGAGAGCGTTTGTCCCGCGGAACGACGAGTACCGGTTGTTATCCGCGGATTACTCGCAGATCGAGCTGAGGATCATTGCGGCGCTCAGCCGCGAAGCCGGTTTGCTCGAGGCGTTTCGGAGCGGCGGAGATGTTCATACAGCCACCGCGGCCCGTGTCTTCGGCGTGTTTCCGGATCTGGTCACTTCGGAAATGCGGCGCCAAGCCAAGATGGTGAATTATGGCATCGCCTACGGCATCTCGGCCTTCGGACTGGCGCAACGGCTCGGCATTCCCCGCAAAGCAGCCGCGCAAATCATCGATCAATATTTCGCGCAGTTCCCGGGCATCCGGCACTTCATGAACGAGACCATCGCGTCGGCTCAACGGAAGGGCTACGTCGAGACGGTGACCGGTCGCCGCCGCTACCTCCGCGAGATCCTTTCTTCGAACGCGACCGTTCGAGCCGCGGCCGAGCGGAACGCGATCAATGCGCCCATCCAAGGCACCGCCGCCGACATGATCAAGATTGCCATGACTCGGATTCATCGCGAATTGAACGAGCAAGGGTGGAAGACGCGCATGTTGCTCCAGGTGCATGATGAACTGGTGTTTGACCTGCACCAATCCGAACAAGCGGCGGTGGTCCTGATGGTCGAGGAGAAAATGAAAACAGCCCTCCCCCTCGACGTGCCGATCGTCGTGGAGATCGAGGTGGGCCAGTCCTGGCTCGAGGCGCATTAGCCGGGAGATTTATAGTGATCGCGGAATCGGACTGAATCCTTGACTATCGCCCGTATAACCATATCGTTACCCATATCATGAAGACGACGTTGGACCTTCCCGATGATTTGTTGATCGAGGCCAAAGCTGTCGCCCTCCGCCGCCGCACCACCCTCCGGGCCATCGTCGAGCATGCGCTGCGGCGCGAGATTCAGCCAAACACCCCAGCGAGCGAGGCCGGTCCCTTCGTTCGCGATGACGACGGCGTTCTCCGTCTCCCTCGCCGGGGAGCCCGCGTGACCACCAAACTCATCCGGCAACTCATGGACGAAGAGGGCATCTGATCGTGTATTTACTCGATATCAATGTGCTGATCGCCTTGGCCGACTTCGACCATGTTCACCATGAGGAAACGGAGGCCTTTTTTCAAAAGTTCTGTCGGAACGGCTGGGCCACATGCCCTTTGGTGAAAAACGGCTTTATCCGCATTTTTGGCCATCCCAAATATCCGCAGGGTCCCGGGACCACCCACGGTGCCCGCTCCGTCCTTCACCGGCTCCTTTCCAGGCCCGGTCACCAATTTTGGCCGGATTCCATTTCCCTTGCCGATGCCACAGCTCATCCCAATCTGCCCGGTTTCCGCGATTTGACGGACTACTACCTGCTCGCGCTGGCCGTTGATCACCACGCTCGGCTGGTCACGCTCGATCAACGCATCGATCCGGCGATCCTGAAAGGAGGTCCCAAAGCCTTCCTCCCCGTCCCGATTTAAGACTCAGATTGAGACTAACTGCTCCCTCACCCCGTCCCTCTCCCATCGGATGGGAGAGGGTGTCCGAAGGACGGGTGAGGGCTAATTGCGCTCGACTTGAGAGCAAAGTGGAATTAATCGGTGAGTGGTATGATGCCGGAAGTGGGGGCATCCGCCATTCCCCCGATCTGTCTGAACTCCACGGGTTCTGGGGCCGCCGGTGGTTTGAGGCGACGGTGCGGGAATAATCTCGAGGCAACGGTGCTTCATGCGGCGGGCGGCGCCAGATCCAGCAAGGCTTGGCTAAGAATCCAGGGCCATGCTGTCCAGGCGAACGGCTTGTCGGATGCGTTCCTGGGCCGCGGCAGCGAAATAGGCTTGCAGTTCGGCGCTGGTCTTGCCGCCGACGGCGCCGAGTCCCATCGATTCGCCGCCGGTCGAGCACCCGAGCAAGGTTCTGATCCTTTGTTCCCAAACTCCTTGGAGCAGCGCGGCCAAGGCCCGTTGGAGCGGGGATTGATGCTGACGCCGAAAACGGCGAATCTCTTTGTCCGGTTGAGGTATTCCAGCGCTGAGATAGCGGATGGACCGATCCGACCGGCTCAAGAATTGAATCTCTTCGGAGGCGTAAACTCCCACCGCGTAGCAGAAGGTGAGCAGGGTGCAGATCGATCGAGGCTGGCCCAGGGGCAAGAAAGTGAGGCCGGTTGGGGTGTTCGAAGTCGAAGGCCCGGTCGATGCCACTGATTCGAGGGTGCAGCGGACCAAGTTGGACTCGTCCATCCACTCCCGCAAATCTTGCGGCAGATTGAGAAAGAAGCTTGAGTTTGGATTTTTCAACATAACGTCTGGCGTCACCGCGCGGTCACCCTGATTGAGCTTAGTTTGTCCGAGCTTTGTCACGGGCCAGGGGAGGAAAGGTTACATTTGGGTGACAATGCGGGCGCCGACTGGAGGCTCTCCTTGAACCGCGATTGTTTGAATGGGGAGCGCGACCGTCCCAGTTGCACCGATCGGCGTCTCGCCGACCGGAATCAGGCTGGTCCACCTCCACGAGGGTTCGGCGGGACGACGAACACGGCAGGCGAGACGCCCGCGCTCCCCATCGCACCTTCGGGTTCATGGCCCCAAAGCGAGCCGGCAAGGCTGGGCGGCTCTCCATCAACCGTTCAAATTGCCGTCAGGTTGGGTCTCTGAAACGCGGGCGTGCTGCACTCGGGGGAACAATGAGGTCCGGGCTCCGGAGGGGCAGCGGAGATTAGCCGGGGGCCAACGAGTCCGCGAGTG
>CAYHFE010000206.1:0-11572 GCA_964355375.1 uncultured Verrucomicrobiota bacterium | reverse complement strand
AGGTTTCGCGGTCTTGTCGGACGCAACGTCCTCTCGCCTCACTGCCGGTTCATGGAAAGTCTGGATCCGCTTCAAGCAAGCCTTGGAATCGTGAACCGCAGCGCCTTACAGAGGCGCGGTCCGGATCGCGGGTCCGCGACCCGCACGGTGGCGGTCTCGTCCCATCCTCAACGCGTGAGCCAATCGAGGATCGCCTTCTGGGCATGCAGGCGGTTTTCCGCCTGGTCGAAAATTGTCTGAGCGTGGCCTTCGAAGGTGGCTTCGTCAATTTCCTTCCCGCGGTAGGCCGGCAGGCAGTGCATGACGAGCGCGTCTGGCTTGGCCAGTTTAACCAGCTCGGCATTGATCTGATAGCCGGTGAGCGAGCGGAGGCGCTCGGCTGACTCCGCCTCTTTGCCCATGGAAACCCAGACGTCGGTGTAGAGGAGGTCGGCGCCACGGGCGGCTTCCTGGAGGTCGTCCGTGCAGTGAATCTTCCCGCCGACTTGTTGGAGGAGCGTCGCGGGCGGTTGGAACGTTTGGGGCGCGGCGATGCGGAGCTCGAAGTCGAGTTTGGCCGCCGCATAGATCCAGGAGGTCGGCACATTGCAGGCCCCGTCTCCCACAAACGTCACAATCCGGCCCTGAATGGGCCCGCGCTTCTCCTGAAAGGTGAAGATGTCGGTCAGGATTTGGCAGGGATGTTCCTCGTCGGTCAGGGCATTGATCGTGGGAATGCCGGAATAGGCGGCAAACTCCTCGACATCGCGCTGGGCAAAGGTCCGGATGACCGCACCGTGAATCATCCGGCCCAAGACCCGGGCCGTGTCTTTGATGGGCTCGCCGCGGCCCAACTGAATTTCATTCGCGCTCAGAAACATCACCTGCCCGCCGAGTTCCCGGATGCCAACTTCGAACGACACCCGGGTGCGCGTCGAAGATTTGGAAAAAACGAGGGCCCAGGTTTGTCCGGCCAGAGGCTGCTGCGCGTGATGTCCGCGCTCCTGTTTGAATCGGTGAGCGGCCGAGAGGATGTCTTCGATTTCGGCGCGCGCCAGGGCTTGGAGGCTGAGCAGATGCTTCATAGTAAAACTTCGTTCCGGGCCTAAACCCGGGAGATTCGCGGGCGGAAGGGCGGCGCGTCTCGTTCCGGGGATGCGCCATTCAAGCCAGTTTCGCGACCACGTCAGTGAGGAGGCGCAGCCCTTCCTCGGCTTGAGAGCGCTGCAGGTTGAGCGGCGGAAGGAGGCGCGCGACCTGGTTGCCAGCCGGGATGGTGAGCAAGCCCGCTTCGTGGAGGCGATGGACCAGTTGGAGCGAGGGGGCGCGGTCTTCTTTCGCGAAGGCGGGAAGGTTCGGGGCCAGCTCCAGGCCGATCATCAGGCCGAGGCCCCGGACCGCTTTGATCACGTTCGGAAATTGCTCGGCCAGCCGGGTCAATCCGCTCTTGAGGAAGTCGCCCAGGTGACGGGCGTTGTTGGCGAGTTGCTCGCGCTCGATCACTTCGAGGATCTTCAAGGCGACCGCGCAGCCGAGCGGGGTTCCGCCAAAGGTGGTGGCGTGGGTGCCGGGGCCGAGCAAATCGGCGTAGGGCTGCCGCACCCAGAACGCGCCGATGGGAAAGCCGCCCCCCAGCGATTTGGCCATGGAAACGGCATCCGGGCTGAAGGCGGCGCCTTCGGGCACGTTCTCCAAGATTCTCTGGAAACTCTGAAATCGACCTGTGCGAAAATGCCCGCATTGCACGCCATCCATGAGCAGGAGCAAGCGCTTCTCGTCGCACAACTGACGCAAGCCGAGCAAGTACTCGACGCGCGCCGGTTGGATCCCGCTCTCGCCCTGAATCCCCTCGATGAGAATCGCGGCCGTGGCCGGGGAAAGCGCCGCCCGCACCGCGTCCAAATCATTGTAGGGCACGTGGCGAAAACCGGCCACCATCGGTTCGAAGCCTTTCTTGATCTTGTCCTGTCCAGTGGCGGCGATCCCGGCCAGGGTGCGCCCGTGAAACGAGTTGAAGGTGGTCAGGATCTCGAAACGTCCCTCGTCATGACCGAACTTGCGCGCCAGCTTGTAGAGGCCTTCGTTCGCCTCGGCGCCGCTGTTGCAGAAAAAGCATTTGCCGGGGCCGAGCAGATGGACCAGCGCCTGCGCCAAGCGCCCTTGCGGCTCGGTGTAATAGAGGTTGGACACGTGGATCAATTTGCGGGATTGCTCGACGAGCGCTTCGGTGATCGCGGCGGAAGCGTGGCCCAGCGAACAGACCGCGATGCCGCCGCCGAAGTCGAGATAGCGCTTCCCGGTGACATCCCAGAGGTAGCTGCCTTGACCGTGGCTGAAGGCGATCTCAAAGCGCCCGTAGGACGGAATCACATTCTTCTGGAATAGCTCCCGGATGGCCGCGGTGTCATGGCGGACCATCGAGGGCGGAGGAGGGATGATCTCTTTCATACTAGGTGGGGTGGGTTGCGCGACGGGTGATCCGAGGCCAGTCCGGCGCCTTCCTCGATCCGATCCCCCATCGCAAATCCGCCGGAAAGCTCACGAAACAACCTCCGTCCCGACTCCGGCGTCGGTGAAGATTTCCAGCAGGACCGAATGATCCAGCCGGCCATCGACCAAGGAGACTTTGTCCACGCCCGCCGTGATGGCGGCGACCGCGCTATCGACCTTCGGAATCATGCCTTGGTCGATCACTCCGATTTTCTTCAGTCCATCGACTTCGCCGATTTGCAGATGGGTGATCAAGGATTGGTCATCTTTCGGGTCGCGCAGCAAACCGGGAACATCGCTCATGAAGACGAGCCGCCGGGCTTTGAGCGCGATGGCCGCCTGGGCGGCGGCGACGTCGGCGTTGCAGTTGTAGATCCGGCCATCTTCCCCAAGCGCGGTCGGGCTGACCACCGGCGTCAAGCGGCGCCGAATGCACTCGCGCAACGGTTCGGTGTTGACGCCTGTCACCTCGCCGACGAATCCGATATCGATGGATTCGCCGTTCGGCCCGGTCAGCCAGAGCTTTCGGCACGTGAAAATCTCCGTCCCGGAAAAACCGCGGGCTTTGCCGCCAAGGGCGTTCACCGTCTGGACGAGCTCGGGGTTGATTTCCCGGGACAAGACCTGCTCGACGACGTTGACCGTGGCTTCGTCCGTGACGCGCATTCCCTGGATAAACTGGGCCTTGAGACCCGCCGCATCCATGGCTCGCGTGATGGCTTTGCCGCCTCCGTGGACGACGATGGGATTGATTCCGACCGCTTCCAGAAACACCAAGTCGCGCGCCACGCCAGTCCGCACCTCCGGGTCGGGCGAATCCATGAAGCTCCCGCCGTACTTGACGACGAAGGTCTGGCTGCGAAAGCGCTGAATGTAGGGCAGCGCTTCGAGGAGCACGTCTGCTTTGGAAATGAGGTCTTGCATGTCTCAGTCGTCGGACGATTCTCCTGAACCCGGGTTCGTTTCCTGCTCCCCCGCGACTGGCATCGGTTCGCCAGTCTTCATCGCTTCCCCTCCAGGACAGGCTTGAAATAATGGATGCGGGCGTGGCGGTAGGCTTTGAGTTTTGAGTCCGTCGTCACCAGGGTCAGCCGGTGGACCCGGGCGGTGGCCACGATGAGTTCGTCCGCCGGATCGCGGTTGGGAAACTCCGGAAGGCGCATGGCTTCAGTGACAATCTCGGCGGTCATCGGCAGGAGAGCGATGTTCGGAGCCAGCGCGTCCGCCAACCAGGCGGACAGTTCTTTGGGCAGGGGGAGTTTTCCCGCCTGCACTTTCTTGCCGATCTCCCACAGACTGATCGCGGCCAACCCAAAGGTTTCGCGGGCCGTTTGCAGCAAACGCAGCGCGTCCGGCGGCACGGTCTGAACCTCGTTGACCGCCCGCAACCAGACGCTCGTGTCGAGCAAGTACCTCACTTCAGCGCCTCCCATGCAACGCCGACCGGATCGTCGATGTCCGGGGGCAACGGGTAAGGACTGGGACACGCGCCGAGGAAGGTCTTCGGCTTCGGCTCGGGCAGAACACGGGCGAACGGCCTGCCCCGTTTCAAGATCTGAATGGTTTCGCCGGCCTCCAGCCATTTGGCGAGGCGGCCAAACTCATTGCGGAGCTCGCGCACGGTGGCAGTTTTCATGGTGATACATTTGTCTCACGAACATGGATTTGTCAACGCGACCGTCATCGCCCTCGCCCTCTACCCGCCCAGCGACGCCGGGTCCCCAATATCCCCTTTGTTGAAATCAACGTATTCCTCGGTCAGGTCGCACGTGTAGATCACGGCGTTCCCCGGCCCCAGGTTCAGATCGATGTGCAGATCGAATTCCCGGGGGGCGACCATCTGGCAAAGGGTTCGAAAAGGAGTCTTCGTGGGCTGTCCCCGGCGCAGCGAATAGACCCGCTTCGAGCTGCCCGGCGCGCTGTAGGCCAGGTCCACTTTCCCTTCGATGACTTGGGCGGCGGAGTACCCGAGGGCGTCAAGGATGCGTCCCCAGTTCGGATCTCCCCCGCACCAACTGGTTTTGACCAGGGCGCTATTGGCGACGGCCCGCGCCGCCGCGTCCGCTTCCGCGAACGTCCGGGCGCCCTTCACCCGAAGCGTGATGAAGCGAGACACGCCCTCGCCGTCCCGCACGATCATCCGGGCCAGTTCCAGACAGACGTGATTGAGAGCGGCTTGGAATCGGTCCAGATCATCGGGACGGCCGCGGGAGCGTCCCGCCGGAACCCGAGCCGGGCTCGTCCTGGGATTCGGGGCGGCGATCGTCTCATGGCCGGCCAGGCCGTTGGCGAGAACGAGGACGGTGTCGTTCGTGCTCATGTCGCCATCCACGGTGATGCGATTGAAGCTGTGGGCGACGGCTTCGGTGAGCGCGGCTTGCAGGGTTCGCGATTCGATGGCGGCGTCGGTCGTGATGAAGCAAAGCATGGTGGCGTGCAACCCGCCGGCCGGGCGATTCGAGCCTGGGGCTTGCGGAGTCGAGGCGGGCCTGGCGCCCGTTGGACTCATGCCCGGTTGAATCATGCCGGCACCTTTGCAGATTCCGCCCAACCGGACGGTCTTCCCTCCCAACTCCAGTTCGACGGCGATCTCCTTCGGCCGGGTGTCACTGGTCATGATCGCTTCCGCGACGTGGCGCGCGTGTTCCGTCGAGCGACCGAGCAAGGCGGCGGCGGCGCGGATGCCCCGCTTGACCTGGGTCATGGGCAGCGGCACGCCGATCCGCCCGGTCGAAGCCACGAGGACGTGCTCGCCGGAAAACGGCGGTCGGGGAGCGCGGGAGCGGCGTGCGCTTGGGGAAGAGGATGCCTCGCTGGTCCACTCGTTGGCCAAGGCGGAGAGTGCCCGGGCGGTGAGCTCGGTCATGGCGAGAGCGTCGCGCTTGCCTCGATCTCCGGTGCAGGCGTTGGCATTCCCGGAATTGACGACGATGGCTTGGGCCAGCCCTTTTTCCACCCGCGGCACGCAGACTTTGACGGGCGCGGCGCAGACTTGATTGGTGGTGAACAGTCCGGCCGCGGTCGCGGGAACTTCCGAAACGATCAGTCCGAGGTCGCGCTTTCGGCCCTTGTTCGAGCCCTTGCCGGTGCCGAGACGTTTGATGTCGCAGAACACGCCGGCCGCGTGAAAACCTTGGGGAGCGGTGATCGAACCCGGGATGAGGTGGAAAGGAGTCTGCATCGGGGAGGGCATCGTCGGAATCTAGATGAGCCCGGTGGTTTCCGGGAAGTCACAGAGAATGTTGAAGCATTGGATGGCCTGACCGCTCGTTCCTTTGACAATGTTGTCTTCGGCGCTCATGACGATCAAGCGCCCGGTGCGCAGGTCCACACGCCAGGCCATTTCAAGGAAGTTGGTGCCGACGACATTCTTGGTGTCGGGGAGGGTTTTGCCGTCGAGCAGCCGAATGAAAGGCTCCGAGCCATAGGCGGCGTGATAACATTCGGCAATCCGTGTGTTCAGCGTCTCCAGGCCGGCCTGGTCGGTGAAATGCTCGGCTGGAGCCAAATACAGGGTGGTCAGGATTCCTCGATTGACGGGGATGAGGTGGGGCGTGAACTGAATGATGACGGTTTCGCCCGCGGCCAACGAAAGCTCTTGTTCGATTTCCGACAGATGGCGGTGCTTGGGGACGCCGTAGGGTCGGATGCTTTCATTGCATTCGGCAAAGAGGTAGCCGACCTCGAGCTTCCGACCCGCGCCGCTCACGCCGCTCAGGGAATTGGCGATGATGCCCGAGGTGCGGATCAGCTTCGACCCGATCAAGGGCAAAATCGGGAGGAGAATGCTCGTGGGGTAGCACCCCGGACACGCCACCAAGGAAGCGCCTTGGATGGCGCGGCGGTTCACTTCGGGCAGGCCATAGACCGAGTCTTTCAGCAGTTCGGGCGCCGGATGGTCATGGCCGTAGAATTCCTTATAGACCTCGGGTCGCTTCAGGCGGAAGTCCGCACTCAGGTCGATGACCCGGCATCCCCGCTCGAGCAAAGGGCGAGTGAAATCCGCGGCCACTCCGTGGGGCAGGGCCAGAAAAACGACCTCGGCCTGCTGGGCCAGCAGCTCGGCGTTGGGCTCGGTGAAACGCAGACTCTTGGCTCGGGGAAAGTAGGAAAATTTCGGGAAGACCTCGGCCAAGGTCTGGCCGGCATACTGACGTGACGTGACGGCGGTCAGGTCGGCTTGAGGGTGGCCCAAGAGGAGCCGGACCAAATCCTCACCGGCGTAGCCCGAGGCTCCGACGATCGCTACTTTGGGGCGGATCGGACGGGGTGTCATGAGAGGAGCAAAGACAGGCAGTGCATTTGGTGGACAAATGAAAAAGCCCCGCGGGGTTCAACCTGCGGGGCTGGGAAGATCGCTCTCGGATTAACGTTTGCTGTATTGGAAACGTTTCCGCGCCCCGGGTTGGCCGTACTTCTTTCGTTCCCTCATGCGTGGGTCGCGGGTTAGGAAGCCCTCGGACTTGAGCCGGGCGCGAAGGTTCGCGTCCACGCGCAGCAAGGCGCGGGCGATGCCATGGCGCACGGCGCCGGCCTGCCCAACGAGGCCGCCGCCCGTCACATTGATCCGGACGTCAAACTTGCCGGCGGTATCGGTGACTTGGAGCGGCTGCAGCACCAGACTGCGTTGCGCATCGATCACGAAGTAGGTTTCCATGGCCCGCCCATTGACGGTGATTTTTCCCGACCCGGAGGCCATGCGCACCCGGGCCACGGCGGTTTTGCGCCGACCCGTTCCAAGAAATTCTGCAGATTCTCCCATAGTAAAAAGTCGAGGCTAGTTTTGGACGGCCAACGGGGCTGGCATCTGCGCGGCGTGGGGATGGCTGGGGCCGCGATAGACTTTCAATTTGGTCAGAAGGACACGCCCCAACCGGTTCTTCGGGATCATTCCTTTGACGGCGTGAGTGATCAATCGTTCGGGATGTTTCTCACGCACTTGGGCGACCGACGTGAATTTCTCTCCGCCCTTCCACCCGGAATAAGACATGAACTCTTTGTCCGTTTCCTTCTTGCCGGTCAGGACCACTTTCTCGGCGTTGATGACCACGACGAAGTCCCCCGCATCCAGATGATGGGTGTAGATGGGCTTGTTTCTTCCTCGCAGGATGTTGGCCACCTGCACGGCGAGCCGACCGAGAATGGCGCCCTTGGCGTCAACGACGTGCCATTTTCGTTGATCCAAATTAACTTTTGGCAAATAGGTCTTCATCAAAAACTCTTCTCAAAGAGCGGGAAAACTAGCAAAGAGACCGTTGAAGTCAATAGTCATTTCGAAGAGTTTTCACCCCGAAAAGCTTCTTCAGGGTTCAGGCGCGAAAGCGAGGGGCGCACGATTGTCCGAGCCAGCCCGCCGGTTTGTGCCGGCGAGCTTTGCCCAGGGAGGCGCCGCCGTTTATTTCTTGGCCGCGTCGTAGTTCCGCCCTGCTTCCGCCCAGTTCAGCACGTTCCACCAGGCCTTCAAGTAATCCGCCCGGCGGTTCTGATACTTCAAGTAGTAGGCGTGTTCCCAGACGTCGCAGCCGAGCACCGGCTGGCCTTCGCAGCCGGCCACGGCTTTGCCCATGAGCGGGCTGTCTTGGTTCGCCGTGGAAACGATTTCCAGCTTGCCGGCATTGACGACGAGCCAGGCCCAGCCGCTGCCAAACCGTCCGACGCCGGCGGCTTCAAATTTCTCTTTGAAGGCCTCGAAGCTGCCGAAGGTCGCGGCGATGTCGTCACCCAGTTTCCCGGTCGGGGCGCCACCGGCGTTCGGGGCCATGAGTTTCCAAAAGAAGGAATGATTGGCGTGCCCGCCGCCGTTGTTCCGGACCGCGCCTCGGATCTCCGCGGGCACCGCCTCAAGGTTGGCGATCAAGTCTTCGACGGATTTCTTTTCCAGGTCGGCTTGGCCGGCGAGGGCTTTATTCACGTTCGTCACGTAGGCATTGTGATGTTTGCCGTGGTGGATTTCCATGGTTTGCGCGTCGATGTGCGGATCGAGCGCGTCTTTGGAATAAGGGAGAGCGGGGAGTTCGTAGGCCATAATCTTTCGTGTTGAGTGGTTCAGTTGTTTGTCAATAGCAATTCTAATTGCCGTTTGAAGCAAGGTAGCAAAGGAGGGCCGACCACACAAGTGCCGCCTGGACGGAAGATCAGACCCATGCGCATTTCCTCGAGCAAACTCGCGCCTTGAACTCCTGAATCCATCCAGCGGCGGGGCGAGACTCTGTCGAGCCGGAGATTTTTGTCCGACAAGAGATCAGGGCTCGACGGAGTCTCGCCCCACCGGAGGTTCCTGGGGAGGCGTGGACCGCAAGTCGCGCTCCGGTTCCGACGTCGGCCTGAGCGTCGGGTTCGTCAGGTTCCGGGTTACGCCGTGGCCAGATCGACGAAGTTACGGAGAAGGCGCAACCCGACCTTCTGGCTTTTCTCGGGATGAAACTGCGTGGCGAAGACATTGTCTCTCCAGATCGCTGAAGCGAATGTTTCACCGTAATCGGTCTCGGCGGCGACGATCGATCGGTCCGCCGGCTGGGGATAGAAACTATGGACGAAATAGACGTAGCTTCCGCTGGGAATGTCGCGGAAAAGGGGGCAATCCGGGCGGGTAATGTCGAGTTGATTCCAGCCGATTTGCGGAACTTTGAGTCCGGCCCGGCCGGAGAATCGGATCACTCTCCCACGGAACATCCCGAGACCGGCGGCACAGCTATTGAACTCCTCGCTCTTCTCGAAGAGCGCCTGATAACCGACGCAGATGCCGAGGAAAGGCCGTCCGGTGGCGACAAATGCCGGCACTGCGGAGAGCAGTTCCTGTCGCTGCAGCGCCTGGATGCAATCGTCAAAGGCACCTACGCCGGGAAGGACCGCGGCGGGAGCGCCGGCAAGTTCTTCGGGCCGAGTGACCCGCCGGACATCCGCGCCCAGATAGCGGAGCGCCTTCTCCACGCTGTGCAGGTTGCCGGACCCGTAATCGATTAACGCAATCACGGACGAAGGTTAATCGAGTTCGCGACGGATTTCATCTTCAATCCGTCTCACTTCAATCCGTCTCAACCTCCGAGCTCGGCCGGTCTTCGCCCCTCTCCAGTCCGGTGCCGCGGCGGCCCCCGGGTTCAAGTCTGCATCAAGCTCGGACTTGAAGGCTTTCGCAGACGGGGCGGGGATAGCTTGTCCCCACTATTCCGGGCCCAGAGCACCGGGACCAGACGGTCCCCGCCCCGAAAACGAGCTTGAGGCAGCCCTGCCCCCGGTTGCTTCCGGCGAATCTTTGCTTGAGCAATCGATTCCCCTTTACTATGCATAGGCTAGGTCGGAGAGGAATCCACTCAGGGCGAATGGACTCGGGGTGGAGAGACGCTTGCCCTGATCCCGAGGAAGATCGGACGGACCCATGGTTTGGGGTCGCACCGCCGGCGATCCAGGGATTTTCCAGACCGGAACGAGACAGAATGCGGCCTATTTACAATTTTTTCTTCACCATCGGATTCCTGATTTCCGCTCCTTTCTATTTCTGGAAGATGCGGCGGCGCGGCAACTGGCGGGCCGGATTTCGGCAGCGTTTCGGCGTGTTTTCCAGCCATGTGAAGCAGGTCCTGACCAATCGCCATGTCCTCTGGATGCATGCCGTGAGCGTGGGGGAAGTGAATATCTCGACCCAGCTCATCCGGGCCTTGGAGCCGCGGGTTCCGAATTTGAAAATCGTCGTCTCGACGACGACTTCCACGGGCATGGGGGAGTTGCACAAACGGCTCCCGCATCATATCGAGAAGATCTACTATCCGATCGACCGGCAGCGCTTCGTCGAGCGGGCCTTGCGCGTGATCAGCCCCGAGGCCGTGGTCTTGGTCGAAGCCGAGATCTGGCCCAACTTTCTTTGGCGGATCGCGGAGAAGCGGATTCCGGTCTTCCTTGTGAACGCGCGCATGTCGGAACGTTCCTTCCGGGGTTACCGGCGCTTTGGCTTCCTCTTCCGTCGGATCTTCGCCTCGTTCACTGGCGTCGGCGTCCAAGACCAAGCCGACGCGGCGCGGATGCGGGAATTGGGGTGCCGGCCCGAAGCCATCCACGTGGTCGGAAATCTGAAATTCGACGCGGCCCGTCTGAATGAGCGGCCGCTCTTCGATGTTGAGGAGGTTCTGCGGCAATTGGGCGTGCCCGAGACCGCCCGGATTATCGTGGGCGGGAGCACCCATGCCGGAGAGGAAGCGATCCTGGCCGATGTTTTCCTCAGATTGAAGGTGCGATTTCCGGATTTGTTTCTCATCCTGGTGCCGCGGCATTTCGAGCGCGGCAAGGAAGTGGGAGGGGAACTGAGCAAACGGGGTGTGAAATTCGTTTACCGGACCGACGTCAGCACCACCAGCCGGTGGAGTCCCAATGAGGTGGATTGCCTGCTCGTCAACACGACAGGAGAGCTCAAGTACTTCTACGAGCCCGCATCGGTGATTTTCATTGGCAAGAGCCTGACGGCGGAGGGCGGACAAAACCCCATTGAGCCCGGGGCCCTCGGCAAAGCCATGGTCTTTGGCCCGAATATGCAAAATTTTCAAGCGATCGCCACCGCGTTCGTCGCGCAACAGGGAGCGGTCCAGGTTCGAAACGCCCAGGATCTCGAGACGTCGCTCGGCGAATTGCTGGCAGATGAAGCGCACCGCCAAGCGATTGGCCAAAACGCGTTGACCGTGGTCCGGGAGAATCTTGGCTCAATCGAGCGGACGGTCGAGATGATCGTGAAACATCTCCGCGAAGAGGAAGTTTACGTGGCGCCGCAGCCGTGATGATGGGTCGCCAGGATCGGGAGGTTGATGGTTTCACCCCGCTTTCTGGGCCAGGACGAATTGGTTCGACGACTGCATCCCCAGCTTGATGCCAAGGAGGTCGAGGACGAAGAAGGATCCTGAGGCCGGCAGGTTTTTCATTCAGATAGAGGAATTCCCAGAATGGCCGGCCCCGTTCGACGCTATTCAAACCGAGCTGGTTTCTGAAACTGATGATCCAAAAGGCGAGGGACGGCAGGTAGCCTTTCAAATAGATCCGGTAGCCGCACTCCTCGAGCAGTTGCACGGCGGGCCTCGCCGATCCGGCCTTTCCCAGCGATCGGCCTTCTGTTAGACCATCG
>CAYHFE010000205.1:0-11576 GCA_964355375.1 uncultured Verrucomicrobiota bacterium | reverse complement strand
TCGCCGGGGGTGGCGTCGGGGGCGGTGGCGGTGGTGGCGGTGCTGGTGGTGGCGGTGGGGGCGGTGGCGGTGGCGGCGGAGGTGGCGGCGGCGGTGGTGGTGGCGGTGGTGGTGGTGGAGGTGGCGGCGGCGGTGGTGGCGGTGGGCTTGGAGGTGGCTCGGGCATCAGCGGAATCACCTATATTACCCAGCGACAGAACGCATCCCAAGCTGTGATGCAGTTCTTTCAGGCCCTGGGTGTGAGTTTCCCGAACGCCAACGCCGGCGGCGGCGGCGGAGCGGGCGGTCTGGGCGGCGGATTTCCAGGCGGTGGAGCTCCCGGCGGAGCCGGTGGGCAGTTCGGAGGTGCCGGTGCATTGCAGAACCAGAGTCAAAACCAGAAAGCCCTGTTTTTCAATGATCGGACCGGTATCATACTTGTCCGCGCCACCATGGAGGATCTCGATATCATCGAGCAGGCTATTCAGACACTCAATGTGCCTCCTCCGCAGGTTAACATCGAAGCGAAGTTTACTGAAATTACCCAGAGCGACGGCAAGGCTTTGGGATTCGATTGGTTCTTGGGCAATACTCTGATGAATGGCGGATCCATTGGGGCGCAGGGTGGCACCGCTCCCTCATTTGGGGGTGCCTCTACCGCGGCGAACCCCTTGGGAAGTTTCCCCGGTGTGCCGCCCAACGTGGACTTGGCCAATCCGGCGGGGACAACGCTTCCGTCCACGGCCTCTGACCAATTGCTGACGCGGGGGCTTGGCAATGTCGTCGGTGGGGATCGTCGGTCGGTTCCGGCGGTAGCAACAGTGACGGGGATTCTGACTGACCCGCAATTCAGGCTGGTGATTCATGCCATGGAACAGCGCAGCGGCATCGATGTCCTCTCGGTGCCGAGTATTATGACGGTGAGTGGGCGTCAGGCCAGACTGGAAGTGACCGAGTTGAGGACCATTGTTTCCGGGCAGGGCTTCAATCAGGCCGCTTCCGGCGGTGGTGCCGGAATCGGCGGCGGTGGAGTTGCCGGAGCTGGAGGACAGGCCGGGGGAGCTGTGGCCGCGGCGTCGAACTTTGGGACTCAGCAGGTCCCGACGGGTCCGAGTCTTGACGTCATCCCTTACGTCTCTGCCGATGGATATTCGATTCAAATGACGTTGATGCCAACGATCGTGGAGTTTCTTGGATACGATGATCCGGGTCCGTTCCTGCCTGCGGCGCAGTCTGCCGCCGGGAATACTCTCGGCACTCCGCTAACCGCAGTTTTGCCATTGCCGAAGTTCCGAGTTAGACAGGTGGTATCGAGTGTCAGTATCTGGGATGGGCAAACCGTGGTCTTGGGTGGCTTGATTTCCGAGGATGTCGCCAAGCACAAGGACAAGATCCCGGTGCTTGGAGATATACCCTTGTTAGGGCGGCTTTTCCGAAGCGAATCAATGTCCACGAGCAAAAAGAACCTGGTCATTTTCATAACACCGACCATCATTGATCCGGCGGGTAACCGAGTGCATACGGAAGACAACCTGCCCTTCGACCCGGGGGTTAGTGCGAAGGTTCCATCCCCCCTCTCCAAGAATCCGTAGCCTCATTCGAGCTGTGAGCGCGTGAATTGTTGGATATCGGCGGAACGAACATCAGCCTGCAAAGAACTTCGAATTTTATGTTATCACCAGTGTTGAACGCCTGTCGAAGGCTTGCCTTTTTTGGGCCGCTTTGTGTCTCAGCGAGCGCGATCTTTGGCGGAACGGCGTTCGTCCCGGTGGGGGGAGAATACCCCGTGGTCGGGTTGCTCAGAGGAGACCAGACGTTTCCCAGCGTCAGTCGAAATTCGATTGGAGGCTTGGTGGTCTGGCAGGATAATGCGACTGATGGAGACGGTTTTGGAATTAGCGCTCGACGGGTTAACGGAGACCTTCTCGGCTCCTTGGGGTTGTTTCGGGTGAACGAGCAAGGTAGCGGGGATCAGCAGAACCCGAGAGTGAAGATGCTGAATGATGGCGGTGCGGTCGTCGTTTGGCAGGGTGGCCCGGAGGGGGGGCAGGACATCTACGCCCGCTGGGTGGGGAAAGACGGGACATTTGTCACCGGGGATGTTCGTATTAACACGTACACCGACAATCAGCAGATGAATCCGGCCGTGACGGTTCTTTTGAACGACAGGGTCGTCGTGGTGTGGTCCAGTTTCGGACAGGATGGGAGCATGCAGGGGATTTATGGGCAGGTCCTCTCATCGTCTGGTGAGAAGATCGGTGGGGAGTTTCAGGTAAACCAGTACACCTCATTTAACCAAAGAACGCCCACGGTGTCGGCGTTGAGCAATGGCGATTTTGTGGTGGCGTGGATTTCTGAGCAGAAGCGTTTTGAAAACAGTGTTGATGTTTATGCCCGAGTGTTCGCTGGGGCTTCTAGTCGATCTCAAAGCGAATTCCTTGTCAACGCAAGCAAGGATATCTGTGCCAACCCTACGGCAGACTCCACCGCCGATGGCGGGTTTATCTTGGGCTGGGGACAACGGGACATTGGTTCGCTGGCGAGCGGTTGGGATGTGTACGTGCGCGCGTTCAGTTCGGGAGCCCAGCCCGCTGGAACAGCAGCGAAAGTGAATTCCCATCCGAGCGGGAATCATTATGCTCCTCAAATCGCCGGGGTTGGAGATCAGCATCTGGTGGTTTGGACGAGCGTTGGACAAGATGGTTCTCGCGAAGGAGTCTTCGGACGATTCGTTGCTTCGGATGCCAGCATGGTGGGACCCGAGTTTCAGGTGAACACGGCGTCGGCGAGCCAGCAGATTCATCCCGCCGTCTCAGCCGATGGGAAAGACCATTTTGTGGTCACGTGGTCGAGTTTCATCGGGGGCGCAACCAGTTTTGACGTTTTTGCACAGCGCTTCGGCGTGTCACTGCTGACGCCCGCGGCTCCGTTTGTTTCGGCGTTAAGTTCGAGCAGACTCAGCGTGACTTGGCCCGACGCTGCCGCAAGTGCCGTCTCAGGATACGAGCTCTACATTGACGACAACTCAGATCCGGTGGTGGTGACGGGAAACATCTGGTCTCTGCAATCACTGGCACCCGCCAGTAAACACTCGGTAAAACTGGCCTATCGCTTTTCCGGCGGAGGGCGTTCCGCTTTCTCGGAAATCGCGATTGGCACGACTTGGGGGAGTGACGAGAACCTCGACGGTTTGCCGGATGACTGGCAGGCCTTCTTTTTTGGTGCCGACACTCGGCGATGGCCAGATCCAAAAACCGATTCGGACGGTGATGGTGCGAGCGATGCACAGGAGTTTTTGGCCGGCACCAATCCTGTAGATTCGACCAGTGTGTTGCGCACCAAGATCGTTACTACCGAGCAGGGGACATTTCTTCACTGGAACACGCAAACGGGTTTTGTTTATCAACTGCAAACCAAGGCCGATTTGTCGAGAGAATGGGTTGAGGTCGGTCAGCCCCGGTTTGCGGCTTCCACCGGTGATTCGGTCCTGATTGAGGGCGCAAAGAATCTGGTTTACTATCGGGTAAAACGGCTCCGTTAACTGAATGCTTATGCAGTTCCTCAAAAAACTACTTTGTGGTTCGCTGCTCGTTGCCGGGTTGATCGAAGCACAGGCTTTTTCCCTGCTTGGGCCTTTCGATACCTGGCAAACGGCGGATCTCGGCTACAACTTCGCCTTTTTAGTTCCAACGCCGGATGTGGGTGGGCCGATGAGCTTAGGGGAAGAATATCGGTGGAGTTCCCCGGTAATTGCTTTTGCGTTTGACCCCTCCTTCCTGAACTATTTTGGCGAAAAAGGTGTGGCGGCAATCGAGGCCGCCGTGAAAATTCTCAACGACTTGCCTTCTGCGTCGGATATGAGCGACGATCTTCATGAGTTCCCGATGGACACTCGTCGCTTCAATTATCGAGCGTCCGCTCTTGGAATTCGTGATCTGAAGTCCTGGGCCTTGTCCGCGCTTCTCGAATCCCTCGGCCTCGCTGCGCCCGAACGATATATATTCACGATCCGCAGTCGAGTGGTGCTGAATAATATTCCAACCTATGCCATTGTTAAGCGCAACTTCGATCCAGTCAAACTCGAGCCATCCAACTACGTCAATGGAGCCCTTTACACCTACAACATCTTCCACACCTACGGTCCTCCGACTTATCCGGACGTTTGGGAAGCGGTGGAGATTCCGATTGATCCCCTCGCACCGACGGTGACATCGGTCGCTGCCTTTGTGGGTCTGATGGGAGGAACGACGGACACCCGCGGAAGCGGCGTCCTGTCCAATCCGGGGATCTTCTACACCGGGTTGACGCGGGATGATGTGGGTGGTCTTCGTTATCTGTTGCGAAAGAACAATCAGAATGTTGAGAACCTGCCAACCGACGCAACAAGTCCGACAGGCGGAGGCGGGGGCGCGAGTGGTCCTGCGGCCCTTCCTTGGTTGCCGGTTGGTGGGGGCACGGGTGCGGCTGGAGGAGCGGGTCAGGCGGTTGGAGGAATCGGAGGTGCCGGGACTACGGCGACGGGCAATTTGGTCAATGCGGCGCTCCGTCCGGGCTTTGACAAATACCGTCTCGTGCGCGTTCATTTCGACTCACTATTGGGACAATTCCGGTCGAACATTGTGACCTATGCAGACAGCTATCTCACCAATGGCACCATTCGTCAGCAACTCGTGCAAAGGACGGTGACGCAGCCTGACATACTGTTCACGGCGGCGGACCTGGGTGTGGATGCCCAATCAGGATACCCGATTCTCTACAATCGGACGATGACGTTTCAGAACAACAGCGCATTGAATTCTCTAGCGACCCAGAATACCCTGGGAGGGCCAGGGAACATTGTCGCTCCGGTGCAGATCAGTTTCAGTAAGATCGGACCGTTCCTTACGAGCAGTCCGGAAGCACGCGAGGAAATCGCGTTTCGGGGCTTGGCTTGGGGATCGTTTGATGCTTCAACCAATGCGCCGACCTTATTTCCTTTGGGCACCTCGATTCAGGATTTGGAGAGGATCGTGCTAAATGACGGGGGTACTGGATCGGCGTGGCGAATCCCTTAGCCTGACTGAGCGCGGTTGGTGGTGGGGCGAGTTCGGGTGTGAATCGAGATTTTTGGAAAAGTAATTATGACGACACTGAAGAAATTCGCGCTTTTGGCTGTTCTGTTATCGCTTTCCGTCTTGGATGATCGAGCCGCCGATCCGGTTTATGAAAACATCGGCGAAGTGACGGTGGCACCACAGATTGACGCGTTGTCATTCCTTAATTCCGGATCGTTTTCGGTCAGTTCCGCGCTGCCGTTCGAGACACAGAACACTCGCAGTTTTGTCAACACGGGAACGATGACGGGAAGTCCTGGGTTTCGGTTTGAAACCATCAGTTCTGGAGGTGCTCGCGGGCCCGCAACCAGTTTTCTCAACGACGTGGATGCCCAGGTTTTTGCAACCACGCCCGGCCGGATACTCTTGAGTGGCTCTGGAGCTGTGACCGGATCTGGGTTCGAAAACCCTCAAATCATCATTTCGGCCTTAAGCGTCACAAACCGAGGTCGTCTGCATGCCGATGCCGATGGGTTGGTGCGGATCCAGGGCAACACCGTGGACCTATCGCGCAGCAGCGTGGGGATTTTGCCTTATTCCGGAGGGGCGGGTTTTCTCACCGAAACCAATTTCGTCCCGGAAGTAGGAATTTTCGATTCTTACTGGGGAATGAACGGAGATGGCAGCGCCTCGTTCCGTCCTGCGGGCATGGCTCTGGCGAATCGCGGAAGCACCAATTTTACCGTCGCCACTCCTCCCCATTCTGTGACGAACGAATTTCGGCCGCGAGGATTTCGAGCCAGTCTGCGCCTGACGAATGCAATTGCCTACGTCATGACCAACGCGATTAGCCCCTCCAACTTGCTCGTGCAAGCGGTTTTTGTTCAGGTGAACGATCCCGAACTGGCGGTTGACGTGAAGTTTGCAGACAGCACGATACTGACCAATCTTTTCAAGACGGCCGTGGTCCAGTTCTCTCATCCTGAGACGAATGTCCTGGCGGGCGGCAAGTTTCTCACCCAGCTTTATCTCCTCGATCGGGCGGCCTCGGAAACCAACTTCGTCTTGCTGACCAACTTGGTGACGCAGACGACGATGATGCCATCCAATTATGAAGTGACCCGTCTCATGCCTCTTGAATTCGCGTTGGGCGCCAAAGCCAACGCCACAAATTTCAGCGCCTATACCAATCTCAGTCGGGCGATGACGAACCTTCCCAACGTCCTCCACAATGGCAGTTACTCCAATGCCGTGGTGACCAATGTTTACTCGGCGTATCAATTTAATGTGACGAACGTCAGTGCGGTTTTGCCAGATCTTCCGGGCGCGTCGATGACCAATTTGCCAGGTCGAATTGAAATCACAGCCAATGAGCTGAATCTAAATCGAACACGCATTCGCGGTGAGGGAATCGTGAGCGTCAAGGCCAAGAAGTTGATCGGAACCAACTCGGTTTTCGACGTCCAGAATCTGGCTCTGGATTTGCAGCCTACCGACGGCAACCTGGTTATCCGGGATCTCGCGCCGGACAAAATCGAGAGATTGACCGGGCTCATTTCGGCGTGGACGTGCGTTTGGACCAATCAGGTTGGGCAACGGACTATTACTCCCGATCCGGCTGATCCGACCTTATCGGTGACGAATGACCTCCCCATCGACATCAATTTTCATGTTTTGGTCGTGGATAGTTCGCCGGTTCTGACCCGGCTGGATGGTTTCCTGGCCAATTTCACAGCCCGCAGCACGAACGTTGTGATCGCCGATACCATTCGAGTGAGGGAAACCCTGTTGGTGGATGCGGAGAATCTGACTCTCGCGAAGACGTTCCGGACATTTCCCGCGAGCGGAACCAATGCCGCCGTGACGATCACCAATCTCGGGAAGATTATCATGACCAATAGCCCGGGGACGGCTAATTTGCCCGTGCTCCGTGACTGGAATACCAATAGCTTCCCCAAGCTTCGCAATCTGACCAACGAGGGGCTGATTCGGCTTCCTGGGTCGGCTAGGTTCGGGACGGAAGGGAGCCGTCCTTATGTGTCCGTGGTGAATCGAGGGTCGATTGTGGCCTACGATCAGGGTTATCGATCTGGCGTTTTCTATAACAGTGGGACGATCACGAATCTTTTGGGAGCGGGTCCGATTACGGTGGAGGCAACAACCGCCACACTAACGAACGGATTATTTGCGGCGGGAGGTAATATTGAGATCTCCGCAAATGATCTGCTCATGCGCGGATACACTAATCGGACCCCGCGTTCGTTTGTCTTGAGCTTGGCCAATTCGGTCAGCGACGGAGGTCGTGGCGCGAGCAATCTGATCTCTTGTCAAGGATTTCAACTTCTGGCTAAGCCAAAAACGGGCGACTTGTTTGGCACAACGGTCGAATCGGTTGCACCGTTATTCTTGGCCGTCCCCCATGTGTGGGCTGGTGAGAATCGCGGGCCGACTCGGGCCGGCTTCACCAACAATGTGACCTTGGGAAGATTGGTCCTGAAGACAGCGTTGGACTCTCTGCACTCATTCGCCGGGCCGACCACTAACAATGCCCTGTATGTGGATTTCCTCGAAATCCAGGGACCGGGAACGAACGATGTCGAGAGTGCCCTCGAGATTAGGCCCGGCTTCACTCTTTACTTTGCCGATTCCAATCTCGCGGCTGATCGGCTGAATGGGAAATCGGGCGGACGGCTTGTTTGGGTCAAGGATTTCGTCGGACCGAATAGCGTCACCAGCGTTTTGGTCGGCGGGGCTGATCGCGTGGTTTTGATGAACCGCGCATTGCGTCTGAGCACCACGATTGACACCGACGGTGATGGGGTGGTCAACGCGGAGGATCCGAGTCCGCGGGATGACATGAATCAACCTCCGATGGTCTTGAGAGACATTACGGTGTCAGGGTCGCCGCCGACTGTCTCGTTTTCCTGGGAAGCCAACCCCAAGAGCGTTTATCGAGTTGAGTACGCCACGAGTCTGATTAACCCAGACTGGAGGTTGTTGTTGAATTACACCAATTCGAGCTCCTCTTCCGAAGCTGCGATCGTCAAAGACTTGGCGATTGGGGAACAACAACGATTCTATCGGGTTCTTTCCGGACGCTAGGATGCCGATTCTCAGACCGACGCGCTTGGGGAAGAGTAGATCCTTGCGTGGACTTTGTTGCACCGTTTTGAGTTTGCATTCCTTGAACGTCGAGCCTAAGCGATAGAGTGAGGTTGACGCAAAAAGCGTGAAAATCGGTCGTAGTGAAGGTATTCGGCTTAACGGGTGGTGCTGGAATGGGGAAATCGACCGCAGCCGCTCTATTGGCTGAACTTGGGGGTGAGGTTCTGGACACCGACCTGATTGCACGCCAATTAGTCGAACTAGGTCAGCCAGCATTGAACGAGGTGGTGGAGGCTTTTGGCGACGCAATCGTGGATAGCCAGGGCCGGCTTCGCCGGGAAGTTCTGGCCCGAATCGTGTTTTCTGACGCCGTCGCGCGAGCAAGCTTGGAGGCCATCTTGCATCCCCGGATCCATCGGACTTGGCTTGATCAGCTCGATCAGTGGCGAACGCAGGATGTGCGTTTTGCCGTCGTTGTGATACCGCTTTTGTTCGAAACCGATTCCCGCCGACACCTTGATAGCGTTGTCTGTGTCGCTTGCTCGGCGCGCGTTCAGGCACAGCGTCTTCAATCGCGAGGTTGGAGTTCAGAGCAAATTGCCGGGCGTTTGCAGGCTCAGTGGGATATCGCACGAAAAATGATGCTTTCGGACTACGTCGTCTGGTCGGAAGGTGGCATGGCGTTGACACAGGAACAGTTGACGCGAGTTCTTGTGGAACAAGGGGTGGCACCCTTGGCGAGGGGAAGAAGGGGTTCCGACGAGTGACGCTGGGACCGGGTGGAGCGGCGGACGTCCCTTGGGAAGGCGTCTCACGTCTTCGATGCTGGCTTGGCCTGAGAATCGGTCATTTTGGTTTCGGCGCGCCGTCTATCAGGCAGCCTCTTCGGAGAGCCTGTTCGAAAAACCCTTCTCTCGGAGGAGTCGAGCTGTGACAAGACTCTGATTCTCGATGGAATATGCCGGCGTCACCCGGAGAAAAGTGAGTCTCCTCACGTCGTCTCCTGCTTTTAAAACAGGCTCTGAGGAGGTTTTGCATGATTTATTTTCGAAAGTCTGAAACAATGCCTGAACCATGATCTTAACTGCTCCTGAGTTGACCAGCTTGGTCCAAGTCCAAAATCGTGCGCCGCACCAATTGTTGGGAATGCACCCTCTCGGTGACGGGTCCGGACTTGTGGTTCGAGCATTCTTGCCCAATGCTGCTTCGGTCAAAATCGTCCCAACTCACGAGCGAGGCAAGCCTACGATCAAGTTGAAACGACTCCATGAGACTGGAGTGTTTGAAGGAGTGACGCGCGCCGCCAAAGAGGTTTACGCCTATGATCTGGTGATCACGGACGGCGCGGGACAGACTTATCAGACGAGGGACTGCTACTCCTTCTTGCCGACCTTGGGGGAGACCGACGTGTATCTGTTTGGCCAGGGAAATGAACTGCGCATTTACGAGAAGCTCGGCGCGCAGCCCAGGTTGATCGACGGTGTGGCTGGGACGAGCTTCGCCGTTTGGGCTCCGAACGCCCAGCGGGTCAGCGTAGTGGGAAACTTCAACAATTGGGACGGCCGCTGCCACGCCATGCGGTTGCTGGGTGCTTCGGGAGTTTGGGAGCTATTCCTCCCCGGGGTCGGTCAGGGTGCGCTCTACAAATTTGAGGTCAAGGACGTGCATGGCGCCATCTCATTGAAGACGGATCCTTACGGCTTTCTTTACGAAATACCTCCAAAAAGCGCGGCCGTGGTCTGGGGAAATCCGAGATTCCAGTGGAATGACCAAGAGTGGATTGAGCGTCGTTGCCGAATGAATCCGCTGAGGTCTCCGATGAGCATCTATGAGGTCCATCTCGGTTCCTGGCGCAAGAAATCGATTGCCGAGTCGCTGAGTTATCGAGAGTTGGCCGAACCGTTGGTTGATTACGTCAAGCAGCTTGGATTCACGCATGTCGAGCTTTTGCCCGTCGCCGAACATGCGTACTACCCGTCTTGGGGTTATCAAGTGACCGGCTTTTTTGCTCCCACCAGCCGGTTTGGGACACCGGAGGATTTTCAGTTTCTGGTCAATGCGCTTCACCAGGCCGGCATTGGAGTCATTGTCGATTGGGTGCCGGCCCATTTTCCACGCGATGCCTGGGCGCTGGCGCGATTTGACGGGACGTCACTCTACGAGCACGAAGATCCGCGCCAAGGGGCCCATCAGGATTGGGGGACCTTGATCTTCAATTATGGCCGGCATGAGGTCAGGAATTTCCTTGCGGCGAACGCGCTCTTTTGGTGTGACCGTTTCCATATTGACGGCTTGCGGGTCGATGCTGTGGCCTCGATGCTTTATCTGGACTATTCGCGCCGAGAGGGGGAGTGGGTTCCCAATCAATATGGCGGACGGGAGAACTTGGATGCGGTGGACTTCCTTAAGCAGGTCAATCATCTGGTTCACACCGAATATCCCGGAGTGGTGACCATTGCCGAAGAATCGACCGCTTGGCCGATGGTGACCCGGCCTCCTTACCTGGGTGGTTTGGGGTTCTCTCTGAAATGGAACATGGGCTGGATGCACGACACGCTGCGTTACGTTCAACGCGAGCCAGTTCATCGCAAATTTCACCAGGACGACTTGACGTTTGCGATGCTCTACCACCACAACGAGAATTTTGTTTTGCCGTTGTCTCACGATGAAATCGTTCATGGCAAGGGTTCATTGATTAACAAGATGCCGGGTGATCCTTGGCAGAAATTCGCGAATCTTCGGCTTTTGCTTGGCTATCAATGGCTCTTTCCAGGGAAGAAACTTCTCTTTATGGGGGGCGAAATAGGCCAATGGACCGAGTGGAATGAGAACAGCAGCATTGATTGGTCGCTTCTGGAGCAGGGCTCTTACCACCGTGGCATGCAGCGTTTTGTCGAGGATTTGAATCGTCTTTATCGAAGGCATTCGGCTCTTTGGCATGGAGATTACGATCATGACGGATTCAAGTGGGTGGATTGCTCAGATCACGAGCATGGCGTTCTTTCGTTCCTCCGGCGGAGCCGAGACGTGGATGCTCCGGTGATGGTGATCATGAATTTGACTCCGGTTCCAAGGTCGGGATATCGGATTGGCTTGCCGTGCGCCGGTGTCTGGCGTGAAATCCTGAACAGCGACGCGGAAATATACGGCGGCTCCAACTTGGGCAATTTGGGTCGGGTCATCGCTGAGAGTTATCAAGTTCACGATCAGCCGTTTTCCGCGCCGTTTACGCTGCCGCCTCTAAGCGTGACGGCGTTTGCCGTTGCCGATCCGATGTCGCGCGCGGAAGGATAGAAAGGTGTTCCCGTGGCGTCCCGACACCAATGCTCGGGAGCCAAGACATTCGGAGACTTTATGTTGAATTCGTTTTGCGGCGGTCCACCGACACCTGAGGAATTCCAGCGGCAGCTCGTGGATCTGATGCGCCGTCAATTCCAGACGAGTGGCGTTGTTCCCGAG
>CAYHFE010000204.1:0-11596 GCA_964355375.1 uncultured Verrucomicrobiota bacterium | reverse complement strand
CAAAGCGCGGTCACGGGCGGGAGCGTGACCTTCGTGTCGCAGGCGACCGGAAACGGTCCCCTGAAATACCAATGGCGCTTCAAAGGAGCGAATGTCATCGGGGCCACCAATGCGACTCTCACTTTGAACAAGCTGACGACGTCCGACGCCGGCAATTACAGTGTGGTCGTCGCGAACTCGGAAAGTTCCGTGACGAGCCGAACCGCGTCCCTGCAGGTCTTGCAGGGCCCGGTCATGACCGTTCAACCCCAGAGTCGGGACGTCAATCCCGGAACCAACGTCGTCCTGAGTGTCACGGCCACGGGCCGGGGGCAACTTGGGTTTCGGTGGCGTCAGAACGGCACCAACATCTTCGGAGCGACCGGCCCGGTGCTCGTCCTGACCAACGTGCAATTGGCCGACAACGGCGCCTACACCGTGGTTGTGACCGACCAGGTTGGATCGACCGAGAGCGATCCGGCGTTGGTCAACGTGTTGTACCGGCCCGTGATTGTCGCGCAACCGGAAAGCCAGTTGGCCTTGGAGGGAGATCGGATCGTTCTGAGTATCGCCGCGACGGGAACTCCGCCACTCATTTACCGTTGGCGGCGGGATGGCGTGATCATCCCGGGCGCCACGAACGCCGTGCTCACGCTGCCGAGCGTCCAACTCAGCGATACCGCCAGCTACAGCGTGATCATCACCAATATCCCATCGGTGCGAAGTCCCGTGGTCAGCGACGACGCCTCGGTCGTCGTGCTGGCGGATTCGGACAAGGATCGGATGGCCGACCTTTGGGAAACGACGTACGGACTCTCGCCCAGCAATGCCGGTGATGCCCGGCTGGATCTCGATGGCGATGGCATGACCAACTTGCAGGAATTCATGGCGGATACGGATCCGCGCGACCCGAGGAGCTACCTGAAATTCGATTCGATCAAGAACGATTTGCTCGCGACGACGCTGGAGTTTTCCGCGCGATCCAACCGGAATTACACCGTCCAATTCAAACCCTCGGTCAACGCCGCGAATTGGCTGGCCTTGACCCATATTCCCGGACGAATGACCAACCGCGTCGAAACCGTCACGGACTTGGCTCCCGGTCGGACCAATCGCTTTTATCGGCTCGTGACTCCGGCGGTGCCGTGATGGCTTGGTGGCGGCCGCAAGGATGCAGACTGGAGTGGGGAGCATACGCGCCCTCGCGTCTTTCGACCGGCGCCCCGCCAGTCGAAACGGGCGCGTCACTCGATCACTAAACGGTGCCTTGTGCGGGTGCGCCAATGTGCTCGCCGAGGGCGCCGACCACCGCAGGCCAGGGCGCGCGCTCCCCAGCTCAACTGAATAGCGCTACCTCGCCGCATCTCTCGAATTCCGAATGTGTGGTCGGAACCTGGGAAATCCGCTCGACGGGCTCACGCGGCCTGCCGGAGAAGGTGAGTCAGGTAAGGGAGCAACTGTTTCTTCCGCGAAACGACGGCTTTCAGTTCGTAGATCCCAGGCTCCAGCTCGGGGTAATCGATCTGCCGGAGGAAGCCCTCCGGGCCGGAGAGCAGCAGCAGCGAGAGTTGGCTGACCACGTCGGTCACCAGGAGGCCGGAGAAATAGTAGCGATTGGAAGCGCGATAACCGGTCAGAGCCTCCAGCACTTCCTCTTTTCGTTTCCAGAATTGGTCGAAGCCGAGCTCCTCGATCTGGGCCACGCTGAACCTCCGGTCCTGCTCGAAGTACTCCTTGCAGTCGTTGGTGATGGCTTGGGAGGCGGGTTTGGCAATGAGGACCGAGCCCGAGGCGAAGAGTTGGTCGGTGAAATCGCGCGCCGTGACTCCGGACCGCGCTTCCAGCATCCGCAAGACCTCGGCATCCCGCGGGGTGGTGGTGGGGGAGGTAAGATTGAGGGTGTCGGAAATCAAGCCGGCCAGGAGCAGCCCGGCGATGTTCGCGGGCAATTCCACGTTGTGCCGGAAATAGCCTTCGGCCACGATCGTGCTGGTGGAGCCGACCGGCTCATTGCGAAAGAGGATGGGCTGTTGCGTGGTCAAGCCGATCCGATGATGATCGACCACTTCGATAATCTCGACCTGATCCGCTCCCTGCACCGCCTGGGAGAGCTCATTGTGATCCACCAGGATGAGCTGACGATGAACCTTTTTCAGGAAGTCCGACTTGGAGAGCATGCCGACGGTCTTTTTGTTTTGGTCGAGCACGGGAAAGGCATGGAAGTTGGAGCCGATGGCGATGTGTTGGACTTGGGCGAGGGATTCGTCTTCCCGGAAGGTGAGGAAGTGTTCGTGAATCATGTGATTCACGGTGATCGAAGCGCGCGAGAGCATGGCCGTGGTGGCGGAGTCGTGGGGCGAGACGACCAGGCTGACCTCATGGCGCTTCGCTTGCTCAATGATCCGGGGCAGCACGGCCAATCCGCCGGTGACCACGAGGACGCGGACCCGTTCCTGAATGGCCAAGTATTGGATGTCCTGGCGATCGCCGACGACGACGACCAGCTTTTCTCTTGGGTAGGTGGAAAGTCGCTGCGCGAATGAATCGAGGCTCATGGCGCCTACCATCAGGATCAAATCCTCCTCGCGGTCGGGATCCACGGAGTAGAGCAATTGTCCATTCAACGTGTGCGCGAGGTTGCGCACGGACGCGAAGATGCGGCGGGAGTCAAACAGTCGATTGGGACTCGGGAAAAAGAACTTGCTCATCTTGAAAACCGAGAGGAGGCCGCAGCAGACGCCATCTTCCTTCAAGACCGGCAGGACGCGGATGTTGCGCTCGTCCATGATCCCGAGCGCCTCCGCCACGGTCGTGTGGGGCGGCACGCTGATGACATCGGAAACCATGACGTCCCGGACTTTGGGCGAGACATCCGCCACGAAACGCGGGGCCGGAGTTCGAAAGTAATCGAGGACGAAATCGATCCGTTCGTTGGTGTCGCCGCAACGCGCGGCCACGGCATTCTCGTGGCCGGTGCGCCGTTTGAACTCGGCATAGCCCAGGGCTGAGCAGATCGAATCCGTGTCCGGATTCCGATGTCCGATTACCAATAACTCTGTCATGTCATCTCTTCTTCGTGGGACTGCTGGGTTGCGGCCAAAAATCCAGAGGATAAATAGTCGGATCGATGGGATCCTGCAACTGTGAAGCTGAAAACCTTGAACTTCTCCGGCGGGTTTCATTTAATCCGCTGGTGCCGACCGCCGTCATCGCCGTAGCCAATCAAAAAGGGGGCGTGGGTAAGACCACGACCTCGGTGAACTTGGCCGCTTGTCTCGCCGCCTTGGGCAAGAAGATCCTCTTGATCGACCTGGATCCGCAGGCGAACGCCACGAGCGGCGTGGGGTTGGACAAAACGGAAGGCGCGAGCGCCTATCGTTCGCTTCTGGGTGAGGTCTTGTTGAGTCAAAAAATCCAGCGTACGGCGTTCGCCGGTCTGGACTTGATTCCAAGCGAACCCGACATGTGTGGGGCGGAGATCGAACTTTCTCGATTGGACGGGCATTTGACCCGGTTCAGCCGCGCGCTGGAACCGGTGCGACAGGATGGGCGGTATGATCTGATCCTGGTGGATTGTCCTCCCGCCTTGGGGATTCTCACGCTCAACATCTTTGCCGCCACCGATTGGTTGCTGGTCCCGCTGCAATGCGAGTACTACGCCCTGGAAGGCATCTCGATGTTCACCCGGATTCTCAGCCAGCTTCGCGATACCGGGGTCAATCCGCGGTTGGAAGTGATCGGTGTCGTCATGACCATGTTCGACGGCCGAACCCGCCTCTCGCAACACGTCGTCGGGGAAGTTCGGCAACATTTTGGCAAACTGGTTTTTGAAACGGTCATTCCCCGAACCACGCGGCTCGCGGAAGCGCCCAGCTTTGGCAAGCCGATCATCTACTACGACAAATACAGCGCCGGCGCCGCCGCCTACGAGGTGCTGACCCAGGAGTTGCTCGTGCGCCTCAAGATGTAGGCGTTAACTTCAAGACCCCGCCCAACGATGCTCAAACGAACCCCTCTTTTCGCCATGCACCAGAAACATGGCGGACGTTTGGTCGAATTTGGTGGCTGGGAAATGCCCGTCCAGTACACCGGGATCGTCGATGAGCACCTGACGGTGCGGAGGGCCGCCGGATTGTTCGATGTCTCCCACATGGGCGAAGTCTCCATGGCGGGCCCGGGCGCGCTCGCCTTCTTGAATGCCGTCCTGACGAATGATTTGAGAAAATTGGCGGTCGGTCAGGGGCAATACACCCTGATGTGCCAGGAACGGGGTGGAGTGCTCGACGACCTCTATGCTTACCGACTGGGCGACACGGATTTTCTTTTGATCATCAATGCGTCGCGGATCGATGCGGATATGGCCTGGCTGGAGAAACAGTTTGCGGCCTTCTCCAATCCGGGCGAGACCCGGCTGCGCAATCGTTCCGACGAACTGGGCGCAATCGCCGTCCAAGGACCCAAGGTCGCCGAATTCATCGACCGCAGTTTTGTCGGAGAGGTGACGGGCGGCACACCGGTGGCCCGCCCGACCGAGTTGAAGAAGAACCAGATCGCGGGCCTGATCTGGCAGGGGGAAATGATCTGGATCTCCCGCACCGGTTACACGGGCGAAGACGGATTTGAGATCGTGACCCCGGCTGGGTTGATCGAGGCGGCCTGGAGTCATCTCTTGGAGATCGGCCAAAGTTCTGGCTTGAAGCCGGCCGGACTCGGCGCGCGCGATACCTTGCGCACCGAAGCCGGCTATCCACTCTACGGGCATGAACTGGACGAAAATACCACACCCTTGGAAGCCGGCTTGGGAGCGTTCGTCGCACTCGAGAAAACTGAATTCATTGGTCGATCCGCGCTCTTGGATCAGAAAACGCGCGGAGTGAACAAACGATGTGTCGCTTTCAAAATGACGGATCGATCCGCTCCGCCCCGTCCCCATTATCCCATCTGGAGCGGCGGCGCGAACGCGAGTCGGATCGGCGAGGTCGTGAGCGGCACGCAGAGTCCGTCCCTGAACGTGGGCATCGGCCTGGGCTACGTGCCGCCGGAATTCGCCAAACCCGGAACCGACCTCCAGATTGAAATCCGCGGTCAGCGGTCGCCGGCCATCACGGTGGCCAAGCCGATTTATCGCAAACCGGTTTGACGAGAACCGGCTGGCGCTTAACATCCGCCCGCAATCATGTTATTTTTATGAGCCAAGTCCCTGCCGACCTGAAATACGCCAAAACTCATGAATGGGTCCGTCTCGCCGGCGACCTTGCGACGGTGGGAATCACCGATCACGCGCAACACGAATTGACCGATGTCGTCTTCGTGGAATTGCCCGCGCTGGGACGCGTGCTCAGGGCAGGGGAAGCCTGCGCGGTCGTGGAATCGGTCAAGACAGCCAGCGACATCTACTCCCCGATCAGCGGAACGGTTGTCGAGGTCAATCAAGCCGTCGTCGGCGAGCCGGGCTTGGTCAATTCGGACCCTTACGGAGCGGGATGGTTTTTCAAAGTCACGGCCAGTCAACCCGCTGAGTTGGACGGATTACTCGGCGCGGACGCCTATCGGAGCCAGGTCGATCACTAATCTTGAGTCCCTGCGGGACTTCCTTCGAGAGGCTCAAATCCATATTGGGACTTTTGTGCCATCGCGGGTCCCACGGTTCTCCAGCAACCTCGGGATGCACGGGCGTTCCGCCGGGCTCGGAAAAACTATTTGACACTCTCAAACTCATAAATCACTTTAGCGCCATCCGTTGATACAACGGTCTCATTCAGAGTGGTGAAGGGACTGGCCCAATGAAACCACGGCAACCGGCTGAGGCGCGACCTCCAGTGTCCAGGTGCCAATTCCAGCTCGAGTTCGGAAAAGCTCGGGGAAGATGAGAAGAGCGCGCCGAGTTTCAACCTCTTCTCATCCGAATGAGCAGGGGTTTTTTAGTGCCCCGAGAACGAGAAACGGCAGCGTTATGGACAAGCACAATGGCTTCATGAAAGCGTTGAAGTGCCGCGAGTGTGGTCGGGAGTACCCACTGGCGGCCACGCATGTATGTGAATTCGACTTCGGCCCCTTGGAGGTGGTCTATGATTATGAGCGGGCTCGCCAGAGTCTGACCAAAGCCAACATTCACGCCCGGCCCCAAAACATGTGGCGCTACCGGGAACTCCTGCCGATTGCGGGGGAGCCGACGGTTGGGTTTCAGGTCGGTTTCACGCCGCTGATCAAGGCGGATCGCCTGGCCCGCCGCCTGGGCATTCGGGAACTTTGGGTCAAGAACGATACGGTGAATTACCCGACATTGTCGTTCAAAGATCGGGTGGTCAGCGTGGCTTTGAGCCGCGCCAAAGAACTGGGTTTTACGACGGTGGCTTGCGCATCGACCGGCAACCTGGCCAATTCCGTGGCGGCCAACGCGGCGGCGGCCGGTTTGAAGTCGTATGTCTTCATTCCCGCCGATCTCGAGGAAGGCAAGATTCTGAACTCCTTGATTTACGGCGCGCAGGTCATCGGGATTCGGGGGCATTACGACGAGGTCAACCGTCTCTGCGCCGAGATCGCCGGCAAGTTTGGTTGGGCCTTTGTGAACGTGAACATGCGCCCGTATTACGCCGAAGGTTCCAAGAGCATGGGCTTTGAGATCGTCGAGCAATTGGGTTGGCGCATCCCCCTGCATTCCGTGGTCTGCATGGCTTCGGGATCATTGCTGACGAAGATTCACAAGAGCTACCAGGAGTTGATCAAGTTGAACCTGGTCCCGGAAACGAATTACCGGATTCATGGCGCGCAGGCGACGGGGTGTTCGCCGATCTCGGCCGCGCACAAGGCGGGCATGGATTTTTTCAAGCCGGTCAAGCCCAATACCATCGCCAAATCGCTGGCCATCGGAACTCCGGCGGATGGCTTTTACGCGCTGCGCGTGATGAAGGAAACCGGAGGCACGGCCGATGATGTGACCGATGACGAGATCCGCGAGGGGATCAAGCTGCTGGCGGAGTGCGAAGGGATTTTTGCGGAAACGGCCGGGGGCGTCACGGTGGGAGTGGCCAAGAAACTGATTGCCTCGGGCAAGATTCCCGCCAATGATTCGGCCGTGCTTTGCATCACGGGCCACGGGCTGAAAACGCTCGATGCGGTGGCTGGATATGCCGGTCAGGTCCGGGAGATCAAACCGAGTCTCCGTGAGTTTGAAATTCTCTTGGAGGCCGAAAGCAAACAAACCGCCGTTTCCTAAATATGCCGATCAAAGTCAGAATTCCCACTCCTCTGCGCAAGCTCACGAACAACGAAGAAATCGTCGAAGTCTCGGCCAGCACGGTCGCTGACGCCATCGCCGAGTTGCAGTCTCGTTTTCCTGGGATCAAGGATCGTTTGCTCGACGAGAATGGCGCGGTGCGCCGTTTCGTGAATGTGTACGTGAACGAGGAAGATATCCGGTTCCTGCAAAACCAGGAGACGCTGATCAAGCCGGGCGACGAGATCAGTATCATCCCCGCCATCGCCGGAGGTTAAAGTCATGGCCAAGTCCATCAGGAAGGCGAAGGCCGGGTCGGCCACTCGACCGGATCAACTTCAGAAATCCCGGCTCTGGCTGATGTATCCGCCGAAGCTCATCACGACGCCGATCATTTGGCAGGTGGGTCAAAAATTCAAAATCATGACCAACGTGCGCCAGGCCAGTGTGAACGACGAAATCGGAGTGGTTTGCCTCGAGCTCGAGGGCGCGCGCGCGGTCATCAAGGAGGCGATCAAGTGGCTGGAGCACCTCGGCATCAAGGTTGAACCGGTCGAGATCAACGTGATTGAGAGTTGATGTTTCGGAGTTTGATTACTCACTTGACCATTGAGCCAAAGGAAGTTATATCAAACTCCGCTATGGCTCAGACCCGAGATGCCGATAACCCTATTCAAACCCAACTAATCCTATGACAAAGCGTGACCTGGTGGTTCGCATCAGTGAGGAAACCGGTCTAGTGCAGCAGACCGTTCTCGACGTCGTGCAGAAGACCTTAGATTATATCGCTGAGGCAGTGGCCAAGGGAACTAAAGTCGAGTTGCGGAATTTCGGTGTCTTCGAGGTCAAGATTCGGAAGGCCCGCGTGGGCCGCAATCCCAACTCTCCGGAAGCCGACGTGCGCATTCCCCCGAGAGCCGTGGTCAAGTTCAAACCGGGCAAAGAGATGCGCGAAGACGTGCTGCTGCTCACTCCGAAAGATTCGGGTTCTTCCCAGTCCAAGCGTTGACCAAGTCTTAGCCCCGGCGCTCCCTTTCGGCGAGTGTCGCTCATCGAAACAGAATCTGAATGGAACGGCTCCCCGGCTTCCGCGATTTCTACCCAGCCCCTCTCCCCAATCAGGATGTTTGGAGCGCCGATGCACGCCAATACGTGTTCGGCCGGTGGCGGGATGTCGCCTGCCGCTATGGCTTTCGCGAGTACGACGGACCTCCCCTCGAATCTCTCGAACTTTACACGGTCAAGAGCGGCGCCGAAATCGTCGGTCAGCTCTATAATTTCACGGACAAGGGCGCGCGCGACGTCGCGCTCCGCCCCGAGATGACGCCGACCTTGGCGCGCATGGTGGCGGCTCATGAGCGCAACTACAAGAAACCGATCAAGTGGTTCGAAATTCCCCAGCTTTTTCGCTACGAACGCCAACAGAAAGGAAGGCTGCGCGAACATTTCCAGTTCAACGCGGACGTGCTCGGCGAGAACGATCCCTCAGCCGACGCGGAATTGATCGCCCTGCTCATCGATTCCCTCCGGGCCTTTCGCTTGACCGCCGAGGATTTCGTCGTTCGGCTGAGCAGCCGGAATGCCTGGCAGGAGTTTTTCCAGACGCGTCAACCGGACGCGTCCAAGGCGGATGAATTCTATCAGATCATCGATAAGCTCGAGCGCGAAGAACCCGCGCCGAGCGACGCCAAACTCAAGGCTTTGGGGTTTTCCCTGGCCGAGGTCAACGAGTTTATCCGGGCCGGAGTTCCCAGTGCCGAACTCAAAGCCATCCTCGATAATCTGGCGGCGCGGGGGTTGGCGGACTTCGTCCAAGTGGACTACAATGTCATACGGGGTCTCGCATATTATACGGGTGTTGTGTTTGAGGCATTTGATCAACGTGGCCAGTTTCGAGCCATCGCCGGCGGCGGGCGCTACGATAATCTGGTGAAATTGGTTTCGGGCGGGAAAGTCCATCTCCCGGCCGCGGGTTTCGGGATGGGGGACGTGGTTCTGCTCGAACTGCTCAAGGAGCGCCGCCTGCTTCCGCAATTTGAACCCAAGGTGGATGTCTTTTGTCTGATTGAGGATGAAGCCCTCCGCTTCTCCTCGCTGGGCTTGATCCAGGCCTCGCGGGACGCCGGGTTAATCGTCGAATACAGTCTGCTGCCCGCCAAATCGGACAAACAATTCAAACGGGCCATGGAACTTAAGGCCGACAGCCTCCTCAAACTCGAGCGCAACCCGAACGGCGAGGTTTCGGCCCGGATCAAGAACCTGAAAACGCGCGAGGAGATCGCGATCGCTCCCGCCGAGGCCGTGGCCGAATTGCGCCGACGTTCTTCGGCCGCGTAATGGAAGAGAAAACCCTATGCGAACTCTCGTCATTGGCATCGATAGCGGCACGCAATCGACCAAAGTCTTAGTGGTGGATGCCCGGAATGGCAAAGTCCTGGCCACCGCCGCTCAGGCCTATGATCTGATCCCCAATCTACCTCCAGGCGCGAAGGAACAGCACCCCGACACCTGGCGCGCGGCCACGGAAAAAGCCCTGCGCCAGGCCTTGCGATTGGCTCAGGCTAAATCCACGGAAGTCAAGGCCATCGGAGTCAGCGGGCAGCAGCACGGCTTCGTGCCGTTGGATGCGAAGGGGGAGGTCATTCGCCCGGCCAAGCTGTGGTGCGATACCTCCACCGCGGCCGAATGCGACGAAATCACCGCGCAGTTGGGTGGATTGAAGGCGGCGATCCGCGCGCTCGGCAATGCCGTTCTGCCGGGTTTCACGGCTTCGAAAATCCTCTGGCTGAAAAAAAATGAGCCCAAGAATTATCGCCGCTTGGCCACGGTTCTTCTGCCGCACGATTACCTGAATTATTGGCTGACCGGCCGGAAGGTCATGGAGTATGGCGACGCCAGCGGCACGGCTTTGCTCGACGTGCGCAAGCGCCGTTGGTCCGAGGCCGCGCTGCGCGCGATTGATCCCGACCTGACGGAAAAATTGCCGCCGCTCATGGCCAGTGACGAACCGGCGGGCGATCTCCAAGCCTCAACCGCCCGCGCTCTTGGCCTCGGCACCGATGTCCTGGTCAGCGCCGGGGGCGGGGACAACATGATGGGCGCCATCGGCACGGGAAACACGCAGGCGGGAGTCATCACGGCGAGCTTCGGGACCAGCGGGACGATCTACGCGTGCGCCGAGAAACCGGTGGTCGATCCGCAAGGTGAGATCGCGGCCTTCTGTGACTCCACCAACCGTTGGCTGCCGCTCCTCTGCACGATGAATGTGACCGTGGCGACGGAGATGGTGCGGCGCGATTTCGATTGGTCGCACGCGAAGTTCGATGCCGCCGTCGCCCGGGTCAAGCCCGGCGCCGAGGGACTTCTCCTCTTGCCCTATCTCGAGGGGGAACGCACGCCGAACCTTCCGGCGGGGACGGGCGTGATGCTCGGGGTCACCCCGCGGACCTTCCGCGCCGGACATTACGCCCGGGCCGCCATGGAAGGGGTCACGCTGGGGATGAACTACGGCCTGCGCCGCCTGGCCGAGTTGGGGGTGACTCCGACCCAGATTCGCGCCACCGGCGGCGGCGCCCAATCCAAGGTCTGGCGCCAGATCATGGCCGACGTGTTCAACGCGGAAGTGGTGACCCTGAAAGTCGGCGAAGGCGCGGCCTACGGGGCGGCGCTGCAGGCGCTCTGGTGCTGGCGGCGCCAGCGCGGCGACCGCGTTTCCATTGCCGAAATCACCCAGCAGTTTGTTCAGATCAATCGCGCGGAGACGACTCAGCCGGAACCAGCCCGTGTGGCCATTTACCGGGAGTTGCAGGCCTTGCAGGACGGCCTGTCGCGCGCCCTGCAGCCGATTTTTGAACGGCACCGGTCATTCGTCCTGCGCTAATTCTTGCTCAGTCCAGTTCCATTCCCATAGCATCACAACGATATGAAACTAATTCTTTCGACGCATAACCTGACGCTCACCAAGGCCATTGAGGATCATATTGTCAGCCGCATCGAGAAGCTCGAACATCTCGACCGTTTTGCGATTAACGCCCGAGTCACACTGGAACATGATCACAAGAAGGTTCTGGAACGGGCGTTCGCCTGCTCGATTCGATTGACCGTGCCCGGTCCGGACCTGTTTGCCGAGGACGCCGAAAGCGACCTTTACGCGGCGATTGATTTGGTTGCGAAAAAGATCGAACAGCAAATCCGCAAGCGCCAGAACAAGTACAAGGCGCGCAAACACACCGAAGCCTCCAGCACCAAACGGAAACGCCAGGAATCAGACCTCTGACCGGGGCTGTTCAAGATGGGGCGCGCCAGCGCTGTGGAGTGCGCCGGCCCTCCGGCGCTTTTGGCCGAGAGCGGGGAAATCGGCAGAGGGCTGCCGCAGTCCAAAATCTGGCGGTTCATGGAGAG
>CAYHFE010000203.1:0-11614 GCA_964355375.1 uncultured Verrucomicrobiota bacterium | reverse complement strand
CTGCCGCACTCCAGGACGCTGGCGCGAGGCATCGGGGGCCGTTTCGTTCATCGTCCCAAGGCTTGCGCCAAGCGAAAGGGGGCTCCCCGACTTCAGTTTCATAAGGATGTCTCGAGGGGTCAATCCGTGATCGCTTGGGCGAGGGCTTCCGCCAGTTTCTGTCGGTACTCGGCCGATTCGATCAAGCGCGCCTCTTCCGGGTCCGACAAGTATCCGCCTTCGATCAAGACGGCCGGCCGATTCTGGCCGCGCAAGACGGCCATGAAGCGAGCCCGGCGCACCCCACGGTCGCGGCGTTGGGTCAGGCGAATGAGCGATTGGTGAATGCGCACGGCGTATTGGAGATTCTGGGTGTCAAAGCCGTTATTGGGGAAATACTGAGTCGGATCGTCCACGAAATCTCGAGTCAGATACGAGGGCATGCCCAGCGGTGTCAGGCAATAGGTCTCCACCCCGCCGTGCTCCGCCCGCAAGGCTCCGCCACTGACCGAATTGAAATGCAGGCTCACAAACAAGTCGGCTTTGGCTTTCTCGGCGAACGCCACGCGCCCGGCGAGGGAGACATCGATATCACGGGTTCGGGTGAGGAGGACGTTCCATCCGTTCGTGGCGAGGAGGCGTTGCAGTCGGAGCGCCCAATCCAGGGTGTAGTCCTTCTCGAAGGCGGTGTTGACCGCGCATTTCGCGCCCGTGTTTTCACCTCCGTGGCCCGGGTCCACGACGATGAGCCGGCTTCCTTTTTCCCGGAGGCGGGGGGTGCCGAGCAACGGTTCGATATTCTTGATGAGATCGAGTCCGTGAACGTAGGGCTGTCCGTTGGTCAGGTGCGGGCTGAAGCCCAAGGCCAGCCCCAGGCCGTTCCAACGCGCCATCCGGCTGCCGATGGTCAGGGCGATCAGGCCGTTGGCCAAACGGGATTCAAAGGTGGGATTCGACGTGGCATTGAGGCGTTTCGGACGTTCCAAGCCGCGCTGCAGATTCCAAAGCTCCCAGGGAACCCAGCGGTCTCGAGGGATCGAAAGACTGACCGGCGGCGGGAGAGGCACGATCGATTTGGCCGGTTCGAGTGATGGAGTTGTGGTCGCGGGGGCGGGCGCAGGGGCAGGCGTGGGCGTGGGTGTGGTCGCCTGGGGTGCCGGAGTCGGCTGAGTCACCGGCAGGATCGGCGTGATTTTCGACGGCGGCTTGGGCGGGCTGGGACAACCGGTCAAGAGAAGGATCCCCGGGGCCAGGAACAAAGACAGCAATGGCTTAGGCACCGGCCCATTTTGCGAAAAGCGCCGACTGACTCAAGCCGGATGTTTCCGTTTCGGAACGCGTGGTGTGATTAAGTGTGATTAAGAGTGGGTGATGGCCTGGAGCGCGGCCATCCCTGGCTGCTGGTTCTGCGAGCATCCTCCTTGTGACGACAGGATGCTGCCAAAACCAGCACGCAGGATGTGTGCGTGACTCACCGGCGTTTAATCCGACCCCGGAACGCGCTTGCCCGGCTGCGGCGGTCTGTTCATAGTCCGCCCGACTTGAGAATTGTCGTCGCCATCACGGGAGCCAGCGGAGTAGTTTACGCGCAGCGTCTGCTCGATCATTTGGGCGCGGCGCAACTGGAGATTCACGTCGTCCTGAGCAATTACGCCCGGACGGTCATCGAGGAAGAACTTCCGGCGGGGCTCCGGCTGCCACCGGGCGTGGTGACGCACGGATTGAAGAGCATGAACGCGCCGTTTGCCAGCGGCTCCAACCCGTTCGATGCCATGGTGGTGATTCCGTGCAGCATGGGTACTTTGGGGCGCATCGCGCACGGTTTGAGCGATAATGTTTTGCTCCGCGCGGCCGACGTCATGCTCAAAGAGCGACGGAAATTGATCCTCGTCCCGAGGGAGACTCCCCTCAATCTGGTTCATTTGAAGAACCTGGAACTTCTGCTCCTGGCCGGAGCTACCATCCTGCCCGCGAACCCTTCGTTCTACACCCACCCCAGGACGGTCGAGGACGTGGTCGATACCGTGGTGGCGCGCGTGCTCGATCATCTGGGGGTGCCGCAACGGTTGCTGCCCCGGTGGCAGGAGGAAAGGGAGTAGAAGGATTCCGATGCCGCACCGTCCCTCTTCCATTCTCCATCCTCGGCACTCTCTCTTCTCGCAATTGCGCGAGTGGGGCGAGTTCGTGAAGTTTTCCCACACCCTCTTTGCCTTGCCGTTCGCGCTCGCTTCGATGGTGGTGGCGGCCCGCGAGGACCGGGGTTGGCCGGGATGGCGGCTGTTTCTCTTGATCCTGGCCGCGCTCATCTCGGCTCGCACCTGTGCCATGACCTTTAATCGCATTGTCGATCGGAACTTCGATCGGGCGAATCCGCGAACGGCCGGACGACATCTGCCGACGGGCCGGATCTCTCTGACGAGCGCGTGGGCGCTTTGTCTGATGAGCGGGGCGGGGCTCATCGCGGCGAGCTACTTCATCAACCCGATTTGTTTCTACTTGTCGCCGGTGGCTCTGTTCCTGGTTTGTTTTTACTCGCTGACCAAGCGGTTCACCGATTTCACCCATATCTATTTGGGAGTCGCCCTGGCCTTGGCTCCGGTCGGGGCTTGGCTGGCGGTGACGGGATCGCTGGCGCTGAGTCCGCTGCTCTTGGGCGTGGCGGTCGTCGGGTGGCTGATCGGCTTTGACCTCATTTACGCGCTGCAAGATTACGAGTTTGACCGCCGCCACGGATTGCACTCGCTGGTCGTGCGCTGGGGGGTGGATAACGCGCTCCGCTTCGCGTTTCTCTGCCACATGACGATGTGTCTGGTCCTGGCGCTTTTCGGGTTGATTTCGCGCTTTCGCGTGCCCTACTCGATCGGCATGGTGATCATCCTGGGCAGCCTCGTTTTGGAGCATTGGCTGGCCCGAAAGCGCAGCCTGAAATGGATTGATACGGCCTTCTTTCGGTTGAACGCCTTGACCAGTCTGGTCTTTTTCACGGTAACGGTGGCGGAAGTGGTCTTTCCGCCGTTTCGCATGATCCGATGAAACCCTTGGTCCGATCCCACGAACTCGCCGACCTCCATGAAAAGGTCGCCGCGAATGAACGTCTGTCCGACGCGGACGCGCTCCGTCTCCTGCAAACGAAAGATCCGCACGCCCTCGCGGCCATGGCGGATCTGGCCTGCCGGCGCAAGAATGGACGGCGGGCCAGCTACATCATCAATCGCTACCTCAACTACTCCAACTACTGCATTCTGAGCTGCCAGTTTTGCGCCTTCGCCCGAAAGAAACGCGACGCCGACGGCTTCCAGCACACCGTCGAGGACATGGTGCGGCAGGCGCGAGAAGCCCTCGCGCTCGGGATCACGGAGTTGCACATCGTCGGGGGACTCCATCCGAGCCTGCCCTTCAGCTACTACACCGATCTGCTGCGGGCCTTGCGCGCGCTGGATGGCCGGCTGCAGTTGAAATGCTTCACCGCGATCGAGATTCTCCATCTGGCTTGGCTGGCGAGAAAATCGGTTCCGGACACGCTCCTCGAATTGCGCGCGGCGGGTTTGGATGCCTTGACCGGCGGAGGGGCCGAGATCTTCCGCAAGAGCGTCCGCGCGGCGATCGCCAAAGGAAAGGAATCGGCTGAGGAATATCTGGATGTCCATCGCATGTGGCATCGCCTGGGCGGTCGGAGCACCTGCACCATGCTGTATGGGCATCTTGAATCCCTGGAGGACCGGGTCGATCACCTGCGTCGGCTCCGCGACTTGCAGGACGAAACCAAGGGATTCACCGGCTTTGTGCCGCTGCCCTATCAGCCGGAGAACAACCGGATCCCGGTTCCAACTTCGCCGACCGGCTTTGACACGTTGCGCACCATCGCGGTCAGCCGGGTTTACCTGGATAACTTCGATCACATCACGGCCTACTGGGTCGGGATGGGCCTGAAGCTTGCCCAGGTGGCTTTGAGCTACGGGGCCGACGATTTGCACGGCACGATTGTGGAGGAGAAGATTTTTCACATGGCGGGAGCGACCTCTCCGCAAATGCAGACGGAAGGCGCGATGGTCAAAGCCATCCGCGAGGCGGGCCTGGTGCCAGTCCAGCGCAACACCTTCTACGAGCCCGTCAAGGTTTGGGATGAGGCCGGGCCGGACGCCGCCGAAAACGGGTCGCCGCCCTCGACGATTCTGGAGGGCAACCTCGCCACCGCATGACGCCGTTCTGGTCGGATGAAGAATCGGGCGATTCGCTGGCGCCATTTCGGGTTGGCTCGGTCCCCTATCTCAACGCCGTGCCCCTGACCCGCGGGCTCGAAGACCAGGTCCAGTTCGTTCCGCCCGCCGAACTGGCGATGAAACTCCGGCGCGATGAATTGGACGCCGCCCTGGTCAGTGTGACGGAGGTCTTGTTTCATGATCGCTACGATATCCTGGATGGGGTGGCCATTGCCTCGCTCGGGGAGGTCCAGAGTGTTTTTCTGGCACATCGCCGCCCGCTGGCGGAGGTCAAGGAAGTCTTCTGCGACCCGGCGTCGCTCACCAGCGTCAATCTCTTGCGTGTCCTGCTCGCCGAAGAGGGACGATGGCCTGAGTTTAAGCCCTTGCCGTCCGCAGAAGATCCGCGCGCCCTGCCTGATTTCGCGCTCCTGATTGGAGATCGGGCGCTCGCTTTCCTCTTGGGGCCGCACGAGCACGAGATTTGGGATTTGGGGGTGGCCTGGTACGAGTTGACTCATCTGCCCTTCGTCTATGCGGTCTGGGCGTTGCGCCGGGGCGTGGAGAACACCCGGTTGCGGCGCCTGCTCCGGGAAGCGAAGGATTTCGGGCTCGACACGCTTGACGCCATCATCAGTCAGCGCGCGGACTACGACCGCGGTTTTCTGAAGGATTATCTGGGCTGGCATGTGCATTATCATTTCGGCTCCGACGAGAAGCGCGCCGTCGCCCGGTTCATGGAGTTGCTGCGGAAGCATGGGTTGGGACCCGTGTTTGAGCCGCATTACGTGAGTTGAGTTGAGACAAGTTTGCGCCCGATCGGCCGAAAGTTTTTGAGTTCGGCGTCGCCAAGAAAATTCCCGCCAAAGAAACCTTGACCCGTCGGGAAATCAGGCTAAATGAATGACATCCCGATGAGGATCGTCCCTCCAGATGGTGATGTCGATCCGGATGAACCGTCAAATCAATCTATGAAACTACATAACTTCCGCACTGTAACGAAATCCTGCTTGGGGCTCGTTCTGATTTCAATGGCCTGCGTCTCGACCTGGGCTCAAGCGCCGAAAAAACTGCTCGTCGTCACCGTGACCAAGGGATTCCGGCACAGCTCCATTCCCACCGCCGAGAAGGTGCTGGCGCAGTTGGCCGAGAAGAGCGGAGCGTTCACGGTCGATTACGCCCGGAACGATGAGGACATCGCCCAGAAGATGACGGTCGAAGCGCTGAAGACTTACGACGGCTTCATTTTTGCCAACACCACGGGCGTGCTTCCTTTGCCGGACAAGGCGGCGTTCCTCGCCGAGATTCGCGGAGGCAAAGGGTTCATCGGCATGCATTCGGCCAGCGACACTTTTCACGGACCTAACAACGCCCTCGACGCCTATATCGAATGCCTGGGTGGCGAGTTCCGAACGCACGGCGCGCAGGTCGGGGTGGAATGCCTCGTGCAAGACCTCGCCCATCCCTCAACCAAACATCTCGGAGAATCGTATTGTATCGAGAAGGAAGAGATCTACCTGATGAAGAATTACGATTCGTCCCGGGTTCACGAATTGCTCATGCTGGACAAACACCCGAACCAAAAGAGCCTGTTCGGCCGATTCCCGGTGGCCTGGTGCAAGAAGTTCGGACAAGGCAATGTGATTTACACCTCCCTGGGCCATCGGGAAGACGTCTGGGAAAACGACCTCTATAAGAAGCATATTCTCGGCGCGATCAAGTGGGCGGTCGGCCTCGAACCGGGCGATGCCAAACCGCAGATGAAGTGATTTCGAACTGCGGATTCAGACGACCGCCATACGTTTCTTTCGCCAGATGATTATGAAAAAACTGCTCTTGCTCATGGCCCTGTTGATAGGTGTCGGCGCCGGGTCTTCCGGGGCCGCCGCCGCGGGTTCGGAGGGTTTTCGCCCGCTCCTCAACGGCAAGGACTTGACCGGGTGGAAGCTTCGCCAAGCCAATGGATTTGCCAGTTGGAGCGTCCAGGATGGGGTGCTCGTGAATGCGCCGGATCCGGTGAAACACGGCACCGACCTGGTCACGGACGACAAGTTCTGGAACTTCACCGTCCGTTTCGAGTATAAGGTCCCGCCCGGCGCGAACAGCGGCTTCTATCTCCGAGGACGGCACGAGATTCAGATTCTCGATGATTACAAGGTCGGAAAGCCCAGCATGGGAGGCAATGGCTCGATCTACCAGCATACGCCGGTGTCGAAGTTCGTCTCCAAACCCGCCGGCGAATGGAACACCGCCGAAGCCACCATCGTCGGGAACAAGATCAGCCTGATTCTCAATGGAACCAAGGTGCATGACAATGTGGAATGCACTCGAGCGACCGGTTCGGAGATCGACAACAAGGTGAACGAACCGGGTCCGATCTTTCTGCAGGGAGACCACGGGGCGGTCAGCTTCCGCAACCTCCAGATAAAGGAATTGAAATGAGTATTCACGATCAGACGTCCGACTTGAACCGCCGCGATTTCTTGCGGGGCGGATCGGTCAGCACCCTCATGATGATGATGGGCGGCGTGGCGCTGCAGGCACAGCAGAAGGCCAAGGCCGCCGACGCTCCGACCGCCTACAGCACGGTCGGCGCCCCGGTCAAATGCGCCGTCATCGGCTGCGGCAGTTGGGGCCGGGAGATTCTGCGGACGCTCGCCGTGCTTCCCAATGCGCCGGTCGTGGCGATATGCGACACTTACCCCGCGATGGTGCGTCGAGCCAAAGAGGTCGCGCCCAACGCGGAAACCTTCGACGACTACCGCAAGGTGCTCGAAAACAAAGAGGTGAAGGCCGTGATTGTCGCCACTCCTTCCCACCAGCACAAAGAGATCGTGCTGGCCGCGCTCAAGGCGGGAAAGCATGTCTATTGCGAAGCCCCCTTGGCCAGCAACCTGGAGGATTCTCGCGCCATCGCTTTGGCCGCCCACGCCAGCGTCAAGGTCAACTTCCAAACCGGTCTGCAATTGCGCTCCGAGCCCCAGCGCTACTTCTTGCTCCAATTCATTCGCTCCGGATCCGTGGGCCGGAATGTCAAAGCGCGGGTTCAGTGGCACAAGAAACAGCAGTGGCGGTTCACTTCGCCGAACCCGCAACGGGAAAAAGAGCTGAATTGGCGGCTGCAAAACGCCACTTCCGCCGGACTGATGGGCGAGCTTGGCGTGCATCAATTGGACATGGCCTCTTGGTTCCTCAACACCCGGCCCTTGGCGGTCACCGGCTCCGGCCGAACCCTGCTGTGGAATGACGGCCGAGAGGCGCCCGACACCGTCCAGGCCGTGTTTGAGTTTCCCGATGACGTGCTGCTCACTTTCGAAGCCAGCATCGCCACGTCGTTTGACTCGGATTACGAGGTCTATTTCGGGACGGACAGCACGATCATGGTGCGCGAGAACAAGGCCTGGATGTTCAAAGAAGTGGATGCTCCGCTCCTCGGATGGGAAGTGTATGCGCGGAAGGAGACATTCTACAAAGAAACCGGCATCGCCCTGGTCATGGATGCCAGTAAGTCGGCCAATCAGGGGGCGGGCGCGGAAGAGGTGCCCGTGACCCCGACCCTGCAGCACGCCCTGCAGGCTTTCGTCGCGAACACCCATGCTCACCACGCGGCGGTCGAGGATTTCAGCGCTAATTTCGACGCCAATGACACCGACGCGCTGCGAGAGTACCTGGGCACGATCATCAAATCGAAACGGCATGCGGCCGGCTACAAAGAGGGTTTCGAATCGGCCGTGTTGGCGATCAAAGCCAACGAGGCTGTGCTGAAGAATCAAAGAGTCGTGTTCCAGAAAGAATGGTTTGATCTGGCCCAAGCGCCGTGATCGGATTTCCGGGAACCTGTTTGTGGAATTGACTGAAGCCTACTGCAATTGAATAAATGAAAACTATCCGTCTGAAATCAAACCGTTCCATTCTGGCCGCGAGCCTCGGTCTCGCACTCCTCTCACTGGGGCTCTCGGCCGCGACCGCCGCCGAGAATTGGGTCGCTTACCCAGCCTCTCCCACCGGCAGCAAAATCGTGATTGCGGGCACCTCCACCATTCATGATTGGACCATGGAAACGACGCTCGTGTCCGGCAAAATGGAGCTCGAGGAGAACTTCAAGCTCGACGGTCTCAAGCCGGGCAAGGTTCCGGCTCGCGCAACGGTCAATATGACCGTCCGCTCCTTCAAAAGCGGCAAAGTCGGCATGGACGAAGTCATGCAGCAAGCCATGAAATTCGAGAAATTCCCGAAGATCGAGTTCATCCTCGCGGAACTGACCTTCAAAGAAGGGCCCAAAGGCACCGACGGTCTGTATCAGTTCGACGCCAAAGGCGACCTGATCGTGGCGGGTGTGACCAACAAGGTTTCGATGCCGATCACGTTCCTCCAAGTCTCGCCGATTCGCTACAAAGTGTCCGGGAGTGTCCCGCTCAAGATGACCGATTATGGCGTGGTGCCGCCGGCGCCGAAACTCGCTCTCGGTGCGATCAAGACCGGCGACGAGATCAAAATCACGTTTGATTGGGTGGCCGCGCAGCGCGCGCCCGCCAAGCCGTAGCCGTGACTATTCAGTAGGTTCAGGGTGGAACGGGCAACTTGCCCGTTCCTGTGGGCTACCAGCCCACAGGCTTTTCTACCAGAAATCTCACTGGATAGTGCAATAGCCGCGCAGCGATTCCCCTTTTGGCACGGAGGCAGTTCCGGCTTTAACTGGTCGCCGCGCGAAAACCGGCTCAAGCCGGGACGACATACGTCGAACGGACAGTGTCCTGGGCCAAAATGAGAATTGCTGTTTGCCGCGCCAGACTCGGCGGCAAGTTGCCGCCGAGCACGGCCAAGTTGGCCGTGCCACCCAATTCAACTTCATGCCTACGGATTAGTTCATAGGCTCGATTTGCCGATCAGGCTCATTTTCTGATTGCGAATGGGACGCGCTGAGCGGGTCCCTTTTCTTTGGTGTGCGGCTGGCCGATCTCGATTTCCACCTGGCGCCGATACGCGTCGCGGAGTTGATCGACCCACCCGGACCGTCGAAGAGTGTGCCCATCCAGTCGGACCAGTTCGACGATGCCAAGACTGGTCAAAGTCAGGAATGATCCTTCCGTCTTTGCCAGAGCCTTCGGGAAGATGGTCTTCTCCACCACTCGCAGCCCCAGAGATGGGCAGAGCTCCAGGACCAAGGCCCGTGTGATTCCTGCCAGAACTCCGCCTGCCAGTGGCGTCGTGCAGACCGTTCCTCTCTCCATCCAAAACAGGTTGCCACTGGCAGCTTCCGCGACCTTCCCGTCAGTGTTCAACAAGAGGGCCTCATCCGCCCCCGCGGCCTCCGCTTCGGCTCGGGCCAGAATCTGAGTCAGTTTGTTGCAGGTCTTGTGATTGGCCGCCAGGTCTCGGATTGGCACGCGCAGCGATGAAGTCATCAGGCGCCATTGCGGAGGATTCGCTGGATCGAGCGGGGGCGCCGGGTGCAGGGACATGACCAGATTGGGCCGGTTGGCTTGGCGGGTCGAATAGCCGCGCGTTCCGACTCCTCGCGAGAGATTGATTCGCAGGATCGACTCCGGCATCTGATTGCGGCGGATCAATTCCTGGGCGTGCGCCTCGAGTTCGACGAGGGTGAACGGGAGATTGAGCTTGAGAAATTTTGCGCCACGCCCAAGACGCTCACCGTGCTGCGACCAGCGGAAAGGGCGGCCCTGGTAAATCCGGATCGTCTCGAAAAGGCCATCGCCATAAAGGAAGCTCCGGTCGAACACCGAGATCACCGCGCGTTCTTCTGGGACCCACCGGCCATTCAGGAAAACCGTCATGGAGGCGAGTGCGTGCGCGGATGAGGGGATGCTGTCCCGACCGGGGCGCTCGGACAGGGTGCCGCCATTTCTGACGATGGCGAGGAGATGGCTCCAGCCATCGGGAGGCCCGACGGGTCAAGGTGCAGCGCCGCGAGAAAACCTCCGGCTTTGGCCAGCGTTTCCTCGTATTCGGCCGCCGGATCTGAATCCGCCACGATCCCGGCTCCGGCGTGGAAGAAGATGCGATCCTCCGTGCGAATCGCGGTCCGAATCGCGATGCTCAATTGGCTCTCCCGATTGAATCCCAGATAACCGAGGCAACCGGTGTAGGGGCCGCGGCTGATCGGCTCCAACTCATCGATGATTTCCATGGCCCGAAACTTGGGCGCTCCCGTGATGCTGCCGCCGGGAAAGCACGAGGCAAACGCCGCAAAGTGGGTGGTCCCAGACCGGAGCCGACCCTCGATGGTTGAAACCAGATGTTGGACTTGGGGATAGCGCTCCCATCGAATCAGTTCCGGCACTTGCACCGAACCGTACTCGCAGACCTTGCCTAGATCATTGCGCAACAAATCCGTGATCATGACCAGTTCGGCGATTTCCTTCGGGCTCGTCTGCAGCTCGTAGGCCAATTGCGCATCGCGGTTCGGATCGGATGACCGGGGGCGGGTTCCTTTGATTGGCCGAGTCAGGATATGCGATCCGCTCAACCGCAGGAAGAGTTCCGGAGATGAGGAAATAATCTGAAAAGCGCCGCAATCGAGATAGGCCGAGAAGGGCGCGGGCGAAACGGCGGATAATCGCTCGGAGAACTCCCACCCGGAAACCGAGCAAGGCGTTTCCAAGCGCTGGGCCAGATTCACCTGATAGATGTCGCCGGCGCGAATATAGCGCTGAGCTTGTTCAACCGCACCGATAAAGGCCGAGCGGCTGAGATTGGATCGGATTGGCAGGGCATCGACCGAGCGGCTGGATTCGGCCTCGAGACAAACGTCGGGCGGTGAATGGGGGTCGTCCTCGGAAGCAGCCCGGTGAAATTGGGTGAGCCAGTAATCCAGTTGTTCTTGGGCTCGTTCTTCGCTCCGACCTCCGTCCACCTGCAGCCCGGTGGCCACAATCCAGGCTTTTCCCAGGCGATGATCAAAGGCCACGAGGCTATCGTAGAAGCCCACCTGGCAGTCCGGCAGGTCAAGGTCATTGACGGCGCGCCGCGATAGCTTGGGTTCGACAAAGTTCTTCAGGTCATAGCCCCAGTAGCCAAAACAGCCGCCCAAAGGAAACGGCAGATCGACGTCATCGAGCAATTCGTAGCGCGCCATCAGACCGTCAAGCACGTGCCACGGATTGCCGAATTGAGTGGAGGACTGGGTTGCGGCCTTCAGCTCACAACGCGAGCCAAAGGCCCGGAGCGTCAGGAATGGTTGGGCCGTCAGGAAGGAGTAGCGGGCGTGGGGCGAATCGAAGAGCGAGCTCCGCAAAAGCACCAGACCCGGTTCCCCCGCCAGGCGAGTCGCAAGCACCTCCGGGGTGAGCGGGATGGTTACTTCTTGGATGATCGGATGCATGTCAGTTCCTACTCTCCATGAACCTGGGTGGGGTGAGACTCCGACGAGTCGCGTCAAAGGCGTAAGAGGGGAGCGAGAGTGGAGTCGGTTTTTA
>CAYHFE010000202.1:7475-11659 GCA_964355375.1 uncultured Verrucomicrobiota bacterium | reverse complement strand
CGCCGGGAATGGATCGTCCTCCGGCGGGAAAAATGGCTGTCTGGTTGGCCAGAGCAGTTCCCGCCGTCTAACCTATGTCTTGCGGCTGGCCCCCAATTTCACCGCGACCAACTCGATGCCCTGGGCGAGGCCGAGATTGCGCGAGTATTTCTTCTCTTGCGGGTTGTTCCAGTGTTCGTGGACACCCAGGCTCGGCAGCCGTTTCGTGGGTGTGGCATGGTTCGGATCATAGAAGGTCTTCGATGGCGGGTCGTTCGCCAACGCGGCTTCCTGCAAGTAATCGTCCACCCCTCCTTTGCGCGGGAAGTCCGTCCGCTCGGTCCAGAGGAAGTCGAACCCGACCGAATCGATAGCCACCGGATCTTGCGAGGCCAAGAGGCTGCACGTCCATTGGCCGTTGAACGGCGGCATTTGCATGCGCTGCGGGACGGGGTCGCGGGGATGCACGCCCGAGAACAAGCCGTCGATCAAGTAGAGCACGGTCTTGCCGCCGAAGTGCTCTTGCCCCATCAAATCGACCAACGGACGGTAAATCCCGGTGTTGGTGGAAAAGCAATTCGGATGGATGTCGTAGTATCCTTTCTCCACCGGCCATCGGACCAGCGAGCCATAATGGTTCTTGGCGCAGAGCGTGACACCGCCCGAGGAGTGGGCTTTGAGATTGGCGAAGTTGATCAGGTAGTCGGCGTCCGCGAAACAGGTGGGCAAGTAGTCCTGCGCTTTGCCTTCCGGGCGGCAGCTCCAATAAAGCGGCTGGCTGGACGGCTTCACCTTGACCCGTCCGAACTTGCCCGCGAAGTCCTCGCAGCGAATTCCCGAGTAAGCGTTGTGGAAAAGGTCGTAGAACTCGTTGACCGCGCAGGCGAGCGTGTCGGAGACCGTGATGTCCGCCGGCCGCACCCCAACGCTGACGAGCTGGTTGAGCAGCGCCAGAATCATCTGCGGCGTGGTGTTCATGTAGTCTTGCCGCCGGATGAACGTGTAAGTGTCCGTATTGACGTGGCCCTCGCGGTAGATCAGGCCCACCCAGTTTGGCTTGATCGCGATCTTCTCACCCGCTTTGTAGCCCACGTCGCCCTTGCCGCGCGACCGATTCAAGTGACGGAACAGTTTGGACCACGCCCCGGCCACTCCAGACTCGCCGGTCAGTTCGCAGACCGTGCGCGCCATCATGGCGTCCATGCGTTTCTGCTTCACACGGTCGCCTTCCCACCAATGGCCGTCGCCCGGGCCTTTCCAATCCGTCAACTCGGGATCATGCGCCCACACGACGCGTCCCGGATTGATGCCTTTGGCCTCGCCAAGGGGTTGGAGCCGTCCCTGTTCTTCTGCGGCCTTGACGGTGTGCAGGCACACTGCGCAACCGCCGGCCAGGGCCAGCGATTGCCGCAGGAACGTCCGACGATCCAGCGCACGAGCGCTGGCGAATGTTGCGGGGTAATCGGTCACGAAGGAGGAAGAGGACTTCGTTTTCATGGAGCCAGCCAACCAGAAACGACCCCAACTTTCAAGCGTGAAGAACCAAGAGGAATTTGCTTTTGCACAGCGTCTTCGTCCATTCCTGGTTGCCGAAAGCTCGGGAAGCAGGGGCCACGTGGGTGGTAACGGACGTGGCTCAGCCGGCTAACCTGGAGGAGCTTTCGGGGCGTCACCTCATCGACACGCTGAAACCGGTTCTCGCCAGCATCAAAGCGCAGGGAGAAGTGGTGTCAAAGGGGCAGACCTCCATGCACTTTCCACACGTGATGCAGCGGTCGGCAACCTGCCGTTTGAAGCGGCGCAGCACGCCAGGGAGGGAGAGGAGCGCGCCGCTCGGGCAGACGTAGCGGCACCAGAATCGCGGGCCGAGCAGGCTGAGAAAAAACACCCCGACGAAAAGCGCGAGGGACAGCCACACCGCCGCGGTAAGCGGTGGCACCATGCCCCGGTTTTTGGCCAGGCCGAGTTGCACGTTGCCGGCGCTGAAGAGCGCTCCGGGCGTCAGTACGGGGATGGCGGCGACGAAGCCGGAGGGCAACACTCCGTCGAGCGCTGCCGCCAGCACCGTGGCGAGGACGTAGAAGCGTGCGCTGGCCCAACGCCCGATTCGTTGGGTCTTGAGCCACGGAATGCGTTTCCCGACCAGGCTGTCAAATAGGTCAATAAGGATCCCAGCGGACATTGGTATCCGCAGAAGCCGCGCGGGAACACCAGCCCGATCACAAGAATGGCCGCCATGCCAATCATGGCCACGTTCCACCAGCGGGCCGCGATGGCCGTGGAGAGACCCACGAGCGGATCGAGCCAAAGAAAGGTTTCCACGGGCAGCCACATTTTGGCCAGCAGCACCTGGCCGGAGAACGGCACGGCGTATGGCCAGGAGACGCGGAAAAACAGATCCAGGTAGAGCAGGAGGCCAACCGTTTGGAGCGCACGGCGAACGGGCGCAGCCTGCCACGATGGACCGAGGTTTCGGAGCGCTGTGTCGAGGACCTTGCGCCAGCCGGAGCTTTGCCTGCGCCGCTCCGCGGAGCGGAACAGGTTGAGCGTCCGATACGGAGGGCGGTTGGCCATCACGGAAGCTCGGCCTGTTTCAAGGCTTGGAACGTTCCCTCTACAATCGCCTGGAACGTGATGGTAGCTCCGGTGACCCCTCCACCTGGACGCTTTGCTTCTCGATGATGCGCTCGGGGAGGATGGTTCGGGCGCCCAAGTCGGCTTTCTCGCGGTGATCGAGTTTCACGTCCGCCATCCGGGCGTTCCGCACGGTCACGGTGGCTCGGATGTTGTCCGAGTGGCCGAAGACGTCGGCGGTAAAGGTGCCGTCGCGCAGCCGGGCGGACTTGAGGGCGTCGCGGTCCAGCAAGTCGGCCTTCGCCGTCGGCCGCGCGGCAGCGCGCGACGCGGCAAGCTGGACTGGGGGCTGACGAGGGACCGCCTCGTCGAGGCGTGTGGCCTTTTGATAGGCGGCCTGGGCGGGGGCGAGGGTGCCCTGGTCAGCCAACACATCGCCCCGGGCCTCATGCACCTGGGCCTCCTGGTAGGCGCGTCACGGAGGATCAGGCCTGTGCTTGAGCGCCTTGTCGAGCGCGGCGAGCGCCTGGGAATGCGGTTACCGCCTTCCGCAACGGGGAGCATGGCTGCCACGGTCGGGCCGGGTTCTCGCGCCCAGAGGAGCTTGTCCGCGCGGGCCATCGCCGGCCCTTCCAGGGGTGCCCGTGCCACGGTGCCGGGATAACCGTTCCAGCGGATCAGCCACTCAGGGTTGATAGCAGATAACATGGGGTGGGTTGCCGGGCAATGAGAGAATAGCCGAACCAGCGGAACCATTAAATCATCCACCATTGGCCAGGGGTGATGGCGCGTGGGCTAGACGAGTCCCGGCTTGCCGGCAGCGCGGCGAGCAGCTCCCTGGCCTTTCTGGCGATGGCCTGGGCCGCGAGTTCGACGTTCCGCCGGCCGACTTCAGCGGTGGCGTGTTTGCGCGGATCCAGCCCGCCAATTCCATCAGGCGGCTTCATGTTGGGGGCAAGCGGGCCATCGCCGAGGGCCGGCATGTCCACCAGGTCAGGATAGAGAAACATCATGTTGGACGTCTCCCACTTTGCCGCGTGATCGGTGTTTGATTCGGCGCCCTGGCTGAGGGTGATTTCCCACAACCCAACTCCCGTGGCCGTCCCGTCCGCCACCACTGTCGCCAGTGCTTGGTTGATCATATCGATCTGGCCCTGGACGTTATGACCCGAAACACCCAGGATCACCCGAAACCCGGTCTTCTTCAGGCGCTCAAACAGTTCGGTGAGAACCGGGACGAGAAACTGACGCGGAAAACCGTCGTGAAAGTAAACCGGCGGGTAAACGACCCCGCCGCCTTGCTCGGCCGCCTTCACCAGGATCGCATGCGCTTTCAGGGCGTCGTTGCCCAGCGGCAGGTGCCGGCCGTGCCATTCGATCAGCCCAAAGGGAACATAGACGACGGGGTAATCGCGGAGCGCCTTCTCCAGTTGAGCGGGTCGCATGAACTGCATCTGAACGGCCGGAGACAACTCTCTCTGAATGGGCCTCTCGGAACTGGGTGCCGGAGCCGCGATTCCATCCGCGACGGTGCCGAGCGTCATGGCAGTCGCGCATTGCACGAAGCCCCGTCGAGAAATCGTTGCTTCCCTTCTTACTTTCATTGCTTTCATTTCAGCCTTTTACGATGA
>CAYHFE010000202.1:0-7375 GCA_964355375.1 uncultured Verrucomicrobiota bacterium | reverse complement strand
CGAACACCGGGCGCGTGCGGCTCGTCTTGAAGGGAGATGCCAAGATGGCGCCGGGCGTGCTGGTGGTTGATCGCCCGGACCCATCGGGAAACTGAAACCTAATGGAATTGCCGATCGGAGCGACGATTTTCACGAATCACGTGCGGCTGACTTCCTCAGGCTCCTTGGCGCAGAATCTCCGCCACCGGTTTCTGGAGGAGCCGCCGCGTCGGCAGATGCGCCGCCACTGCGCCCGCCACCACGCTGATCACGAAGGTCGCGAGGAATGTCACATACGGCATTGTGAACACGACCGGGATTTCCGCCAGGCTCCCTGCCTCCAGCACGAACAGCCACGCGAGCGCAAACCCAATCCCGCCCCCCGCCACGCCCGCCGACAGCGTCAGCCCCAGCGCCTCGCCCAGAAACATCCGGAACAACTGCGACCGCCTCAACCCCAGCGCCCGCAGCATCCCCATCTCCCACCGTCGCTCAATCACCGCCGTCGCCATTGACGCGATCAGCGCGAACACAGAGATCAACACCGCCACCGCCAGCAACAGCCCGAAAAACACCTGCGTCGTCCAATACAAGACTTGCGCCTCCCGCTTCCGCTCGGCCGCCGATTGCACGCCGAACCGGAACCGCAGATCAAACCGGTCCCGAATTTCCGTGGCGGCCGCCTTTTGCGCCGCCTCGTCGCCGCCCACCTTGAGGAAATAGCGGACCATCCGCGCCTCTTCGGGCGCGTTGCTGGTCAGGTTCCGGAAGCTCGACATCGGCATCAGCATCCCGGACCCGATCGCGTTGGCCACACGCGAACGGAAGTTGTCGAAGCCGGCCAGCGTTTCGCAAATCGCCACGACCTGGAACCGTTCCGTCCGCCGGTCCGGGCCCAGATGAAACATGAGTTGAACCAGGTCTCCGGCGCGAACATCCAGAAACCGTGCCGCTGCGAGGCTCAAAATGACCGGCGGGTTTTCATTCGTGCTGCCGGCTGGGCCCGGGGCAGGCTGGTAATTCGCCACGCGCAGCAATCCCTCCGGCCCACCCTCGGCATACCGAATGTGATTGGTGTAGAGCACACGGGGCAATTCCGCATCCACCCCGAACGGCACTAGCCACAGGTGTTTCATGCCCACAAGGTCGCTGAGAACCACATCGTAGGCCGTGCCGCGCTCGGTCCGGCTGCGCAACCCGCGCACCTCTGAGACGCGCTCCACGCCCTGCACCGCGGCGAGCTCGGTCTGCAATCCCAGCGCGCCGGCATCATCCGATTGCAGCCGGAGATCCGCGCCGTTGAAGTGTTCCACCAAGGTCAGGGACATCCGGCTGAACAGGACCGCGAGGCTCGCCAAAAAGATCACCAACGACACGGACAGGATGAACATCAAGGCGGTCGTCGTGTTGCGCCGCCGATGCCGCTCCAGATTGCGGCGCGCCAGTTCTGCCGCAGGCCCGAGGACGACGGCCAGCAGTCGCATGACCACACCTTCAAGCAACGGCAATGCCCCGGCCGCCACCAGCGTGAAGCCCAGCAGGATCGTGAGCAACAAGCACAACACCACCGTGCCGATCAGGGAGTTGTTCCCCGAGAGGAACGCGGTCGGCAGCACGAAGAATACGACCACCGAGAGCGCCGAGAGCGCGATGCCCGTGAACAGCAGCGGTCGGTTGGTCCCTCCTTCGGCCCGTGTTTCCACGCGGATCTGGCCGCGCCGCAACGGATCCAGCGCATCAACGATATGCCAGCGTGTTGCCTGCAGGGCGGGAATCAGTGCGCTGCCGATGGACAAAACCGTGCCGGCGGCCAGCGCCAGCAGCAGGTTCGACCAGGAGAACGCGAGGGTTACCGAGCCGGCCTGGGCGTGCATTGCCAACTCGACGAGCGTCACGATAATCTTCGCGACAACCGTGCCCGCGAGCACACCGGGAAGCACGCCGATGCAGCACAGGAAAACCGATTCGCTCAGCACCAGTCGGAAGATGTCGGCTCGGCGGGCGCCCACAGTCCGGAGAATCGCGTACTCGCGGATGCGCTCCTCAACGGCCACGGAAACGATGGAGTAGATGAGCAGGCCGGTCACCGAGAGGGCGAGCACGGCGAACACGCCAAAGATGGCGCGAAGCGGCGAAGCGATGTTTTGGAACACCGTGATCGCGGCCGCCTTGGGAAGCCGCACGTCGAAGTCCATGCCCAAGGCGGCGGCGATTGACTCGCCAGCGCGTTTCAACCGGAGCACGCTCGCATGAAGATCGCGACTGTCGTAATAGGACGCCGGCTCCTGGAACGATCCCGCCAGCAGATGCACCCGATCAGTCTCGCCCAGGATCGCGCGAACGGTGGCATCGTTGACGACGATGAACTCGCGCACCTCCTGCGGCAGGATCAACTGACGGTTAACAATGGTTTCCAGTTCCAGCGCGGTCTCGTTCCCGTAAACTGGGGATAACACGGACAACCGGCTGCCGGGCCTGGCATTCAGGCGTTTGGCGAGCGCCTGGGAAATCGCGCACGCCTTGCCGCGGAGCTTCGGCTCCGGACGCAGCCCCCAGAGGTCGAACTCGTGTTCGGACTTCGGATCAACGCCGATCAACAAGGCGTCAGGGGAACCGAGGTCAGACTGGATCTGGACAATCCCCACCCAGCGGGGCGCCAGCCCGCGCATCTCGGGATTCTGCGCCAGCTTCGATCGCACCACCGCCGGATCGAACGGCTCTGGGTTGAACAGGTGCCCGCCCCGCGCAGTGATCAGCAAGTCGGCCTTGCCCGCTTGCAACGCGACCAGGTCCGTGTACGAGGTGGAAACCGAGTCGAGGCCGGTTTGGATGGCCACCAGCAGCGCGATGGTTAGAAAGATCCCGAGCGCGCCCGCGGTCGTGCGGAGACGGCGCCGTCCGAAGGTGCGGAAGACGTAACGGAGCGAGGCATTCATGACGCGGCTGGTGACTCGATCTTTCCATCCCGCAGCCGCACGATCCGCGAACTCTGTTCCGCGATCGAGTGATCGTGTGTCGCAATGACCAACGTCATCTGCTCCCGCCGGTTCAGATCCCGAAGCAGCGCGATCACCTCGTCGCCCGTGGCGCTGTCAAGGTCGCCGGTCGGCTCGTCGAGCAGCACGAGCGCAGGTTCATTGGCGAGGGCGCGGGCAATGGACACTCGCTGCTGCTCGCCCCCGGACAGTTCGGAGGGCTTGTGATCCGCCCGATCCTTCAGGCCGACCCGTTCGAGCAATTCGAGGGCGCGGCTCCGACGAGCCGCAGCCCGGACGCCCTTGAACTGCATCGGGACCTCGACATTCTCCCGGGCCGTGAGCGTGGGAATCAGGTTGTAGAACTGGAACACCATTCCAAGCCGATCCCGCCGCAGGTCCGCGAGGTGATCGTCCGAAAGTCCCTGCAGATCGACGCCTTCGATTTTCACCGTGCCGCGCGAGGGGAGATCAATGGCCCCGATGATGTTCAGCAATGTCGTCTTGCCACAGCCGGAAGGCCCCATGAGCGCCACGAATTCGCCACGCTGCACCGTCAGGTCCACGCCGCGGAGCGCGCCGACGGCGGTGGCGCCGAGCAGGTAGCTCTTATGCACGTTCGTGGCTTCCACGGTCATGTCACTCATGGGTTCCTCCGGGTATTCGTTTGGGGATCGCAGTGGGAAGCGCAATCGTCAGCCAGGCAGCGCAACCACGGACAAACGCGGACCCACCCGGTTGGGAATCAATCGGAGACGTGTAAGTCCATTGCGTTGTCCTATTATTCCCAGAAGAACGGCCATCGGCAACATCACGCGCTCGTACTGCAGATGACGGCAAGAGTCGCGGAGGAGGCTGGCGATTTTCCAGATGAAATTGGACGGCTTGTGATGACGGGTCATTGGCGGAGCAGAATAATGAAGCCGTGTTGTGTTTCCAACTTCATTTGTTCCATTTGCGGCGCGCGGATTTTTTGTTGACCAGGTTGTGCGCTGACTGTCCTCGGGCCGTTCCTCCCGCGCGAGGACGAGTTCGGAAAACCGGGGCGACTCCGCCAGTCCCTCTATGAGCGGGAAACAGATGCGGCCCGGATAGGAGAGTGCGTGAGGTTTTGGGTGGCACTCGTTAGGATCGGTGGCAGATGTCAACCACGAGCAACTGCTGCCACGCCCCCAATTTTCTTCGAAGGATCTGAACCAATTACGGGGGCGACTCAACGCGTGGCGGCGCCGCCGCGGTTCTCGAGGCCGACGTCCCGTCGAGGTCTGGGAAGCAGCCGCGGCGCTGGCTCGTGCGCACGGCGTCAGCCAGGTTGCGCGAACCCTCCGACTGAATTTCTGGCGGGTTTTTGTGGGCGGGTAAAACGGCCACAACAGCGAGGCCACCGGCTACGCCCCATCTCGTGACGGAATCCTCATTAGGACCCTGGCATCGCTGTGCATTTTTCTCGTGTCAACGCCTGGGGACGGCTACGATGAGGCCCGCTGTGAAAAAGCAAACTCCTATGAAACTGAAAACGCTGACCACGGCCTTGTTTGTAGGAACCCTGACCCTAATGTCCGTCGTCTCGGTTTGGGCTGCCAAAGCGCCTGTTGCCCAAGCGGCAGATGAGTTGGTGGTCAAGTGCACCCAGAACACTCGCACGATGCCTCTTTACGACGTGTTCGAAATCACGTTCCAACATGACGGGCACCACGCCAATCCGTTTTTCGACGTGAGCATCGAGGTCATGTTCGCCTCGCCCAGCGGGAAGAAGGTTCCAGTGGGCGGGTTTCATTATGGCAGCTCGGCGGGAACCAAGATCAAGTCCACCCTGGTTCCAGCGGCGCGCGGTGACCGACGGAAAACGGAATACCTTTTCGAGAAACAGGATCTGTGGAAGGCGCGGTTCGCACCGAACGAATTGGGACGGTGGAGTTACAGCTATGTGTTCGCCAACACCAATGGCGGGAAGGCCGCCGGGAACGGCAGTTTCGATTGCTTGAAAACCCGGGCGCCCCTCCACGGTTTCGTGCGCCAGCATCCCACCAATCCATTCCGCTGGGTCTTTGACGATGGCAGCCCGTTTTTCCCCATTGGCATCCAGGAGTGCATTGCCGATGGTTCGGGTGCTGGCTCCGTGCTCGCCGCGCAGTCAATGGAGGGGCCGTTTCGTCTCGACCGCCAAAATCGCCCGGAGCCGCCACCCGGCGCCCTCTTCAAGCCCGGGCCAGCCATGAACCCAGTGAATGGCGATGTGTATTTCCGCAACTACGCCCATGCCGGGTTCGACTTGTTCCGTTTTTCACAGAAGAATTGTTCGCTCGAACTCTACCAGAATCCCGACCAGTATCTCGTTCAAGAAGGGGTGATGGTGGACGAACTGCTCCGCGAGGCGCGCAAATATCGTTACCGGATTCTCTATGGCCTCTTTGGCTATCAGCCCGTCTTCAACGACCATCCCGACAACGCGGAGGGCCTGGCCAAGCTGAAACGTTTCGTCAAATACAGCGTGGACCGCTGGGGCGCCTACGCCGATTTCTGGGAATTTCTCAACGAGCAGAAGGCCGACGCGCGTTGGTATGAAGTCATGGTGCCCTACCTGCGGTCCCTCGATCCCTATCATCATCCGATTACGACGAGCTGGGAACGGCCGGAGCTGCCCGGCATCGAAGTCAATGCCCCGCATTGGTACTCGGGCCTCAAGAACGAACTCGACGCGGATCAGGAAACCGCCGCCCATGCGCTAAACTGGAAACGCTTCAACAAACCCGTCATCGTCGGCGAGCAAGGCAACTCGGCTTCCAAGGAACAACTGCAAACACCCGGCATCGGCGGCGTCTGGGACGTCGGATCATCCACGCGCATGCGCCTCCGGAATTGGACGGCTTTGTTCAAGGAGATCTCGTTGGTCTTCTGGAACACCAGTTATGCGAAGGATGGTCATTCGATGAACATCTGGCTGGGTCCGCAGGAACGGCAATTCGTCCACGCCATGCAGGACTTCGCCTACCGCCTCGACCAGGAGGTGCGGATGACGTCGGTGACGCTATCCGAGCATAAAGCGGTTCGCGGTTACGGCCTCGCTTCGAGCCGGCGAGCCGGGGTGTACCTGCATCACTTTGCCGATCACACCAATGCCGTAACGAACCTGGCGGTTACGCTGGATGTTTCGGCAGCGGCCAAAGGTTATTGGTACTCGCCTGAAAACGCCGCCATTCTTCGCCGGCTTGACGTTGCTTCCGGCCGGCAAACATTTGAAGTGCCGCCTTTCCAGATCGATATCGCCCTGCTCATCACGCCGGACGGCCCGCCCGACATCGATCACGACGGCCTGGCCAATGATCTGGACCCCGATGACGACAACGACGGCGTGCCGGACACCGCCGACGCGTTCCCGCTCGATCCGGAAGAGTGGGCCGACCAGGACGGCGATCTGATTGGCGACAACCTGGACGCTGACATCGACGCGGATGGCGTGGGCGACGACAAGAACAAGAACGGAATTCCCGACTTCGAGGAAATGGATTTCGACGGGGACGGAGTGCTCAAGGCCAATGTGGTTCCCTGGGATGCATTCCCACTGGACCCCAAGGAAAGGCGTGACACAGATGGTGACGGTATCGGCGACAACAGCGACACCGACAAGGATGGAGACGGTTGGAGCGACGAAGAGGAACGGAAAGCGGGAACCGATCCGCTCGATCGACTGAGCTTTCCGGTGGAGAAACAGTCTGCTCAGAAATGATGACACCCTTTCCTTTGCCGGGCGAGAGAACCAGCCGCTTGTAGTGCAGCCATCCCGGCTGCGAGTCATGGTGGCGTCTCGCCGCCAACACCTGCGCGCGAGACGCTCGCCGAACTCGCAGGCGGGACGCCGGCGCTACCCAGTTCATGGGCAGGGAACACCTCCAACGATTGGACGTGAATCGGGGCCATGAACCCATCCAACGGTGGGGCGAGACTCCGTCGAGCCCTGGAATATGGACCGACAGAACAATCAGGGTTCGACGGAGTCTCACCCCACCCAAGTTCATGGAAAGCGAACACCTCCCCAATGCGGACGTGAGTTGGGGCCATGAACCTGAAATGCATAAACCATTGGAATTCAACGAACGCATTTTGCGGTTCATGGGTAGCCTTCACGGTTCTCGAATCGCGCCTTGGGACCATGAACCTGAGCGGCTGGATTCCGTTCAGAGTTCCGCGTTTACGCGGTCCGGGCCGGCTGAAGCCGGAACCCCGACGACCGGTTCATGGAGCGCCTTGAGATTTTTGCTCAGGCAGATTCGCAGGGCGCGCTTTGGCTTTTCAGCAGCAGTTCTCATTTTGACTCAGGACATGTCCGTTCCCCGCATGTAGTCCCGGCTTCAGCCGGTTTTCACGTGGCGACCGGCTGAAGCCGGGACGACATACTTGTCAAAATGAGAACGTCTGTGGGG
>CAYHFE010000201.1:0-11743 GCA_964355375.1 uncultured Verrucomicrobiota bacterium | reverse complement strand
CCGACCGGTGCAGCCGGGACGGCCGCGCTCCCCATTCAAACAACCGCGGTTCATGGGGAGAAGCGTCGCCGAGGTTCGGGGATCAACTGCCATAGTTTCAGGAGTGGATTGGCTTTTTGGTTCGACGCGGCACCCTTTCACGGGCGCCTTTCCGGCCCGCACAGACAGAGGATTCTCACGGCCCGCTCCTGCTGTCGCAACGCCGCCATCCTAGGCCGGTTTCGCAGCGGTTCAACTGTGCGTTGCTCCGCACAGATTTGTCGAAAGCGATCGAGGCGTCAGCCGAAATCGAAGCGTCCATTCGAGGTCAGATACTTCAGCAACTCGGTTTGTTCCCGGTCATTCAGCGTCTCCAGCAAACCCCGTGGCATCAGGGATTGCTTGCTCTTGTGCCGCCGCGGAATGCCGCTCTTTGCGATGGTGAGCTGTTCCGTGGCGGTTTGAATGGTCAGGGCACTCCCGGTCTCGCTCATCGCCAAGCCGGATATCAAGTCGCCCGCCCTGGTTTCGACGTGAGTCCATTGAAGCTTTCGGAGGGATTGAACTCGGAGATGGCCCTTTCCGTCTGTTTCATGTTATTACGTGCTTAACTTGCTTTTATGGACAACGCCACCATCTCATCCCATTGGATGTCTGCCACCGCATTCGCCATCGCCGTTCTCGCCGCGCTCCTGCGACGTGGCCGCTTGAGCATGGGGAGACTCTTGGCTCGTTTGGACCCGATCTGGCGACGACTGATTTCGCCAGGCAGCGCATCCCAAACATGGATTCCGAGCGTTCTGGCGCTGGGCCTCATTTCATCCAGCACCATGCGCACTCTCGGACAAGACCAACGCGTTCAGGCCGCCGTCACCATGCAGTTTCTCGAGCGGAGGGCGCAGCACCAAGAAACCACCGCACAGGGTCTGCGGATGTTCCGTAATTTCCGATTCGCGGATCGCGTCCAAGTGAGCGGAATCCAGTTCCGGCACCGGATTGTGGATGACGCGGGCAAGGATTACAAAGCAGCCCAGTACGACCACGGCAATGGATTGGCGGTGGCGGATGTCGATGGCGACGGCAAACTCGATCTCTATTTCACCTCGCAGCTTGGACGAAATGAGCTCTGGCGCAACCTGGGCCAAGGCAAGTTCGAAGACATCACGGCGGCGGCGGGAGTCGCTCTCACGGACCAGATTTCGGTCGCGGCCGCGTTCGCCGATGTGGACAATGACGGCGCCCCGGATCTGTATGTGACCACCGTTCGCCATGGCAATCATCTGTTCAGGAATTTGGGGCAAGGCCGGTTCAAAGACGTCACCGAAGAGGCGGGCTTGGGTTATATCGGCCATTCCTTCGGCGCGATCTTCTTCGATTTCGACAACGATGGTTGGCTGGACTTGTTCCTGGCCAACGTCGGAGTTTACACCACCGATCAGAAAGGCCGCGGCGGCTATTACGTGGGCCTGACCAACGCCTTCTCCGGTCATCTCTTTTCTGAGCGGACCGAATACAAGATTCTTTACCATAATCGCGGCGACGGACGATTTGAGAACGTGACCAAGTCGATGAATCTGCGCGATGGCTCATGGTGTGGTGAAGCCACGTTCGCGGACTTCAATCAGGATGGTTTTCCGGATTTGTACCTGGCCAACATGCAAGGCGACGACCACTACTACGAGAACCAGGCTGGCCGAGGCTTTGTGGACAGGACCACGGCGCACTTTCCGAAAACTCCCTGGGGCGCCGTCGGATTGAAATCGTTCGATGTTAACCAGGACGGACTCCCCGACCTCTTCGTGACCGACATGCATTCGGACATGACCGAATTACAGACCAAGGAAGCTCTCTCCTTCCGTCCGAACATCGAAAAGGCCAAAAGCGAACCCTACTGCTCGGTTCAGTGGACCGAAGCGTACCTTCAAGGCTCATCGAACAACATTTTCGGCAATGCCTTTTTCCTCAATCGAGGAGGCGGCAAATTCACCGAAGTTTCCGACTCAATCAACGCCGAAACCTACTGGCCGTGGGGCCCGAGCGTCGGTGACCTGAACGCCGACGGTTTCGAGGATGTCTTCGTGACAGCAGGCATGGGTTATCCCTTCCGCTATGCGATCAATTCGGTCTTGTTGAACGACGCCGGCCAGCGCTTCCACGATTCGGAATTCCTTCTTGGAATCGAACCCAGGGCCGGCGGATGGCTCGGGAAGGAATGGTTTGTCCTGGATTGCTCCGGCGCCGATAAAACCAACAGCCTTTGTGCCGGCAAGACCGGCCTGGTTTCGGTGCCCGGGAGCCTCTCGAGCCGCTCCTCGGCCATCTTGGATCTGGACGACGACGGCGATCTCGACATTGTCACCAACGAATTCAACGACCGCCCCCAGGTCCTGATCAGCAACTTATCCGAAAAGAAGACCGTGCGTTTTCTGAAGATCAAACTCGTCGGGCAAAAATCGAATCGTGATGGCTTGGGCGCCACCGTCAAGGTCACCGCGGGCGGCCGAACCTGGACCCAATACCACGACGGCAAATCCGGCTACCTGGCCCAAAGTTCCATGCCCCTTTACTTCGGTTTGGGGGAGGCGACACGAGTTGATTCGGTGGAAGTCCTCTGGCCGTCCAGAATCAGACAGAAGCTTGCTCAAGAACTCCCGATTAACACTCTGCTGACCATCTTGGAAGCGAGCGCCAAGACTCAACCGTAAGGCCCTGATTCGCCACGGGACAAAGCTCGGCCAGTTGAAATTTGACCTGAACCCATTTTGTCCCTCCTCCTGCTTTTCCATGAACCTGCGGTGGGGTGAGACTCTGTCGAACCCTGACTTATTTGCCGACCAAGATTCCAGGGCTCGACGGAGTCTCGCCCCACCGATCGATGGGTTCATGGTCCCGATTCACGTCTAATCGTTGGAGGTTTTCCCTCTCGATGAACCGTGGTTGTTTGAATGGGGAGCGCGGCCGTCCCGGCTGCACCGGTCGGCGTCTCGCCGACCGGAATCAATCTGGTCCACCTCCACGAGGGTTCGGCGGGACGCCGAACCCGGCAGGCGAGACGCCCGCGCTCCCCATCGCACCTTCAGGTTCATGGTCCCAAAGCGAGCCGGCAAGGCTGGGCGGCTCTCCCTGAACTTGTCGTGAGGGCGACTGGAAAGTCACGCTCTGATCGGCGCACGCTCTCCGCAGTAAAAAGCCAAACGCCCGGTCGCGTCTTCCACGCGCCGGGCGTTCGTCATGAGTTGAATCTTATCCCGCCTCGAGCCTATTGCCGGACGCGGTAATATCGAACCGGCGACTGACCCGCCGGCACCGTGTAAGAATTGCCCGTCGGCGCCGGCGCGACATCCTTCCAACTCATCGGCGCGGTGATCGCGTCCGCGGATTGGAGCGTTCCGGAACTGGTCCAGGAGATGACCACATTGGCACCCTGGCGAGCGGCGGTCAGAGTCGGGGGAACGGCTGGAGCGACGCCTTCACCACCCAGGATGCGGGCGTTGTCGAAATAGCCCCGAACCACGTTGCCGGCCTCGTCGGCGTAGGCACCGAAGCCAAAGGTCAACCCCCTGGCAAAGGGGAACGCCACTTCCGCACCGAGGATATCGTCGAGGAAGAGCTTCACCGTGGCGCCGTCGGCCACCACCTTCATCCGATGATTCTTCTGATTATCAAACTTCGGCCCATTAAACGCGGCGACATCGATGCCGGCGTCGGTCGGATTGTCGCTGGCCTGGCCGATCACCCGATTGTAGCGCCACCCATAATTGCGTCCGTCATGCGCAACGTAATCGGAGAAGAGCACGAAATTGCCGCCGGTCTCCTTAACCCAGACGCCCGCGCGTTGTTCCGCACCCGTCCCGGTCACGAGGTCAAACTCGAGCAAAGTTCGGTCAATCTCGAAGGTCACCGGTGTCGTGGCCGCGGCGGTGTAGGTCGCGGCGCTGAGCAGGGCCAGTCCCGGCCAGAGCGCGCTTTCGACCGTGACGGTGAATTTCGCCTGGCCATTCTGAATCGTGACGGCCGATTCCGGAGTGGCGGTTCCGGTGTCAAACGGGGTCTGGTCCAGCGTCCATTTCTTCAGGTCGATCGTGGTCCCCGAGAAGTCATCCGTGAGCAGAACTTGAGGAACGGCCACCACGTCCACCTTGATCGATCCGGTCGCGCAAACCGCCGGATTGCCCGTGACCTCGAAGGTCGCTGAACCTTTGCCCACCGGCGTGATTCCGAACGTCTGTGTGTCCGCCGCGCCCGGGGCGAAGTTCAGCGTCAGAACACCGTTAACAGCCCCGGTCGGAACGGCGACCCCGGGGTTGCGGCTGGTGACCGTGATCGTGGCCGCGGCCACGTCGTGCTGCAGCGACGAGACCGTGACCGAACCCTGTTTGCCGGAATCCGCCATCGTCATGGTGACGCCGGCGGCGGGCGCCACGGCGACGCAGGGGAGAACGTGTTCAATCTTCACATTGTCGAAGACTCCGACGACCGTATCGCCGGTCGCGCGGGCATAGGCGCCGACTTCGAAGAAGATGCCTGAATTGGCCTCAAACGGAAAACTTCCGCCGGACTTGCCATCGAGAAAGACCTCGACCGTTTGCCCGTTCGCCACCAGCTTCATGCGATGTCGGGCCGTATCGGTCACGTCCACAAACGCGGTCAGCGCCGTTCCGCCACCGGTCGGATTGCCCGGATTGACGTTCACCTGCCAATTGTTCTCTCCCACGTTTTGCGCAAAGAAGACATAGCGGGAACGATCGCCGGACGTAATGAAAACCCCGGTGCGGCCCGCCGTGCCAGCCTGATCAATGGAAACGCGATCCACTTCGAACGACAGGCTCAGGTCCTTGGTGGCCACGTAGCTCTTGGCCGTTTTCAGCGAGGCGCCGGCCCAGTAGTCCGAGTCCGTGCTCCCGCTGATGCTCAAGACTCCGCCCGCCGCGGCCGCTGTGAAGGTCCCGGTGCCGACCTCAAACGACCGATTTGAAACACTCCACTTGGTGGTGTCGATCGTCGTGGAGGCGAAGGTCTCTTCCATTTGTACTCCCGGACCCGAGATGACGGCGACGGAGAGTGTATTACCTCCCGGCACGTCGCCTTGGATGCTGAACTGCGTTCCGCCCAAGGCCACGCCACGCACCCGGATGGCCACCGTATTGGCTCCGCCCGCCGGGAACGTCACCGCCAGCGCTCCGGCCGTCGCCCCTTCCGGGACCGCGATTTTCGGATCTTCGCTCACCACTCGAATCTGGACCGCGCTCTGGGCGTTCAGCCCAGGCGGAATCCGGACGGTGACCTCGCCGCTCGCCTGCCCGGCACGGACGCTCACCAAACCCTGGGTAAAGGCCGCCGATCCGGCCGACTCGATCTTGAGGTTGTCCCAGGTCGTCGCCGCAGTGTCGTTGTTGGCTCGCGCATAGCTGCCGAACTGGAAGATCACCGGCGAGAACGGGAATTTCACTTCCGGACCGGCGATGTCATCCAAGGACAGCTTCACCGTCTTGCCGTCGGCGACCATTTTCATGCGGTGCAATCCGCCGTCATCGAACGTGGCGCCATTAAATCCCACGATATCGGTCCCGCTTCCGGTCGGGACATCGCCGGTTTCGCCGATCTTCCGGTTGTACCGCCAACCGCCCTCCGCTCGCACGTCGGCGAAGAGCACATACTGGGTCAACGTCTCATCGAGAATCCAAAGCGCGCTCCGCGACGCCGACCCCACGCCCTTCTCGGCCAACCGATCGATCGACAACGTGATCGTGGACTGATCGGAAGCCTCGAACTTGGGCACAATCCGCAGGGTGGCCCCCGCCCACCATTGCTGGGAGGTCGTTCCGACAAACTCGATCACGCCATTCCGGGCTTCGGCATGGATATCGCCCTTGCCTCCCTCGAAAAATGGCGCGTCCGGTTGGTAAAACATTGGATCCAGCTTATTGGAGGCAAAATCGTCCGACAGCACCACCGTGCTTTGGCGGGCCAGCGTCTCGACCTTGATATTGTCCCAGGTGGTGGACGCGGTGTCGTTATTAGCCCGGGCATAACTGCCGAACTCCAAGATGACGTTCGAGAAGGGGAATTTGACTTCCTGCCCCAATTGGTCATCGAGATACAATTTCACGGTTTTGCCGTCCGCCACCATCTTCATCTTGTGCATCCCGCCGTCGTCGAAGGTCGCGCCATTGAAGGCTGCGATATCGGTGCCGCTGCCCGTCGGCACATCGCCCGTCTCGCCGATCTTGCGGTTAAAGCGCCATCCGCCTTCGGCCCGCACATCGGCAAAGAGGACATACTGCGTCATCGACGCGTCCAGAATCCACAGGGCGCTGCGCGACGCGGTGCCCACGCCTTTCTCGGAAACGCGGTCAATGGTCAGCACCACCGGCGTCTCCTCCGTGGCGTTGAAGGTGGGAGCCAGTCGCAGCGTCCCGCCCGCCCACCATTGCTGCGAGGTTGTCCCGACGAATTCAATCACCCCATCGTGGGCCGTGGCGTGGATGTCGCCCTTGCCGCCCTCAAAGAACGGGGCGTCCGCCTGGAATTTGGAGGCATTGACGGCATTCCCGGCAAAGTCATCCGAGAAGACCACGGTGGGTTGGCGGGCCGTCTCGATCTTGAGATTATCCCAGGTCGTGGCCGCGGTATCGTTATTGGCGCGGGCGTAACTGCCGAATTCAAAAATTACTTTGGAAAAGGGGAAGCTCACCTCCACCCCCAACTGATTATCGAGGTAAAGCTTCACCGTCTTTCCGTTGGCGACCATCTTCATGCTGTGCAGCTCGCCGTTATCGAAGGTCCCACCGTTGAACGCCGCAATGTCGGTGCCGCTGCCCGTGGGCACGTCACCCGTTTCTCCGATCTTGCGATTGTAGCGCCAGCCGCCTTCCGCGCGCACGTCCGCAAACAGCACATACTGGGTCTTGGTTTCATCCAGGATCCAGAGCGCGCTGCGCGACGCCGTGCCCACGCCCTTTTCGGCCACGCGATCGATCGAGACAACCACACTGGACTGCTCGGTGGCGGCGAAGACCGGCGCGACCCGGAGAGTGCCGCCGGCCCACCACTGCTGCGAAGTCGTGCCGACGAATTCAATGACCCCGCCTTTGGCCTCGGCATGGATATCGCCTTTGCCGCCCTCAAAAAACGGAGCATCCGCCTGGTATTTGTTGGGATCGATGGTATTGGCGGAGAAATCATCCTGGAAGACCACCTTGCTGAATTGAGCCTGGACGGAACAGTTCAGAAGTTGAAACGACGCCAGGACGGCCACGGCCAGCAAAACACGATGAGGAGTTAATTTCATAGCTCTTAAGATTGTTGGATTACGTAAACCCATACTGAAAATGAATCAGGTGTGTCAATCAGTATGTTAACTTTCCCAGCAGTTCTGATTTTGACTCAGGACACTGTCCGTTCCACGCATGTAGTCCCGGCTTCAGCCGGTTTTCACGTGCCGACCGGCTGAAGCCGGGACTACATGCGTGCCAAAAGGCGAATTGCTGTCCAACGACAGTTTTGCTTGGCGCGGCCGGTCGCGGCTGGCTAGGGTGGACTATCATGTCCGCGCGACACGGTTTCCAGATTGGGCAAAGTCGAGACTCAACTTTGGCTGAGCCTGGGTGGAACGCGCTTGAGATCCGTCCCACCCGAAAAGCGGCCTTCAAACAGGCCCAGAACCCTTGCCTCGGTGGGGTGAGCCTCGGTCGAGCCCTGAAATCTTTGCTGACAAGAAGGTCAGGGTTCGACGGAGTCTCACCCCACCGCAGGTTCATGGAGAGGCTTAGTCTCAATTTGATGCGGCTCGGGATCTCATGACATGAGAATGAACGCCTGCCTCTGGCTCCTCGCAGTCATTCCCGTTTGCGCCTCCGGAGCCCTGGATTGGCAAACGCACGACGGGTATCGCAGCGCCGCTCTGGCGATTCCGACCCAAGGCCGCACCGGGTTCACGGAGATTCATCCCGCCGGCAGCGGCATCACCTTCACGAACCGCCTGGCTGACGAACGATCCACGACCAACCAGATTTTCTTCAACGGTTCCGGCGTCGCGGCCGGCGATATCGATGGAGACGGTCTGTGCGACCTCTATTTCTGCGGCTTGGATTCACCCAACGCTCTTTATCGAAATGTCGGCAACTGGCGCTTCGAGGACGTGACCGCCGCCGCCGGGGTGGCGCTGGCTGACCAGGCGTCCACCGGCGCGGTCCTCGCCGATGTCGATGGCGACGGCGATCTCGACCTTCTCGTCAATGGAATCGCCCGTGGGACGCGGCTTTTTCTCAATGATGGCCACGGGCGATTCCAGGAAGTGACCGACGCGGCTGGGCTGCGCTCGACCAACGGGAGCGCTTCGCTGGCGCTGGCTGACGTCGATGGCGACGGCCGGCTCGATCTTTATGTCGTCAACTACCGCAATGACACCCTCCGCGACATGCCGGAAACGCGATTTCGGGTGAACCTGACCAACGGCGTTTATCAATTGCTCTCGGTCAATGGCCGTCCCGCCACCGCGCCGGATCTGCTCGGTCGCTTTACCTTTGATCGCGCGGGCGGTGTCCTCGAGAACGGCGAGGCGGATGCCTTCTTCCGCAACCTGGGAGGAGGTCGGTTCGCCCGGGTGAACTGGACCGATGGCACCTTTCGCGATGAACTGGGCGCACCCCGGCCCGCCCCGTATGATTGGGGACTTTCCGCGATGTTTCGCGACCTGAATGGCGACGGCGCGCCTGATCTTTACGTGTGCAACGATTTCCAGTCGCCCGACCGCATTTGGATCAATGATGGCCAGGGCCGGTTTCGCGCCATCGCCCGCCCCGCCTTCCGCCAGACGAGCCTGTTTTCCATGGGTCTGGATTTTGCCGACATCGACCGCGACGGATTCGACGATCTCTTCGTGGCGGACATGCTCAGCCGCGATCATGCGCGCCGGCAGGTTCAAGTCATGGACGCGATGGCCTCGGCCCAGTATCGGAGCGCGGCGGATGATCGACCCCAATTTTCGCGCAACATGCTTTTCCGCAATCGCGGCAACGGCACCTTCGCCGAGCTCGCGCAATTGGCCGGCGTGGATGCTTCCGATTGGACCTGGTGCCCGGCCTTTCTGGACGTCGATCTCGATGGCTACGAGGACCTCCTCCTCACGACCGGTCACTGGCGCGACGCCCAACATGCCGATATCGCCCGTGACATCGAGACGGCCAAAACCCAGAAGCCGATGTCCGCCCTCGCCCAGCTTCGCTTGCGTCGGCGGTTTCCCCGCCTCGACACGCCGAATTTCGCCTTCCGCAATGGCGGCGATCTGACTTTTGCCGAGGTCGGCGCGGCCTGGGGATTTGCCTCGCGCCGTATTTCTCAAGGCCTCGCCCTGGCCGATTTGGACAACGATGGCGATCTCGATGTCATCATCAACTGCCTGAATGACGGTCCCCTGCTCTGCCGCAACGACTCGAGCGCGGCGCGCGTCGCCATCCGCCTGCGCGGCCAATCACCGAACACCCAAGGCGTCGGTTCCAAGGCTCGAGTGCTCGCGCCCGGTCTCCCCGCCCAAAGCCAGGAGTTCATCAGTGGCGGGCGTTATCTTTCGAGCGACGACGGCCTTCGAACCTTCGCCGCGGGAAACGCCGCCAATCAGTTGACGCTTGAAATCACTTGGCGCAGCGGACGACGCAGCGTGGTGCGGGAGGCGAAGCCCAATCAGCTTTATGAGATGGTCGAGCCCGGCCCCGCGGCGTCCGAGTCCACCGCCTCAGCTCCTCCCGCTGAACTTCCAACGTTCAACGCTCAACGGTCAGTCCCCAAACCTCAACCTTTCTTCCAGGATCTCAGCCAATTGCTCAGCCATATTCACGAAGATGAACCGTTCGATGATTTCAGTCGCCAACCGCTGCTCCCGCGTCAGCTCAGTTCTCTCGGGCCGGGTGTGGCCTGGTTCGATTTTGACGGCGACGGCTGGGATGATCTGTTCGTCGGCGCGGGTCGAGGCGGCCGGCTGGGGGTGTTTCGCAATGACGGTCAAGGTGGCTTCATCCGCCAACGCGCGAAGATGCTCGAACAGCCGGTCGATCGCGATCTGACCACGGTCCTGGGCTGGCAACCGGTGTCCGGACAGACCGCACTGCTGCTCGGGCTCGATAACTACGACGTCCCCACGACCAACTCGCCGGCCGTGCGATCCATTTCCCTCGTCACCGGCGAGCAGGACGATCAACTCCTGCGCGGGGCGGCCAGCGCCGGACCGCTCGCGTTGGCCGACCTCGATGGCGATGGCGATCTCGATTTGTTTATCGGAGGCCGTGTTCGGGCCGGGCGCTATCCCGAGCCCAGCACCTCTGCTCTGCTCCGAAACGAGGCCGGCCAGTTTCGTCCCGATGCCTCGGCCAGGGCCATCCTCGAGAACTTGGGCATGGTCAGCGGCGCGATCTTCACCGATCTCAATGGCGATGGCCGGCCTGATCTCGTGGTGGCGTGCGACTGGGGGCCGGTGAAGATCTTTCGCAATGAAGGTGGCCGGCTCACCGCTTGGAATGCCCCTCTCCTGGGCGGGCCGGCTCTCACAAATCTCACCCCGCACGCCACTCATCTCCATGAACTCACGGGCTGGTGGAATAGTGTCGCCGCCGGCGACTTCGATGGCGATGGCCGCTTCGACCTCGTGATTGGAAACTGGGGCCGCAACACGCCACGCCAACGATTCCTGGCTCAGCCCATTCGGCTGTTCTATGGCGACGCCGACGGCAGCGGAAATCTCGCCCTGCTTGAAACGCACTTTGATCCCGACCTGCGCCGCCTCGTTCCGGTACGCGATTGGGCGGCCTTGAGCTCCGTCTTTCCGGCCTTGCGCGAGCGCTTTCCGACCTTCACGGCTTTCAGCACGGCGGGGGCGACGGAGGTGCTGGCGGCGGGACTGCCCGCGATGCGCGACGTCTCCGCCATCACCCTGGACACGGTTCTTCTCCTCAATCGGGGCGATCATTTCGAAATGCGCCCGCTGCCGGCCGAGGCACAATTTTCACCGGTGTTCGGCCTGGCGGCCGGTGATTTCGACGGTGACGGAAACGAAGATCTGTTTCTCGCGCAAAACTTCTTTGGAGTCGCGTCTTCGGAAAGCCGTCAGGACGCCGGATGGGGGCTTTGGCTGCGCGGCGATGGGCAGGGAGGATTTGGGGCGGTTCCGTCGGGCGAAAGTGGGTTCGAAATTTCCGGTGAAGGTCGCGGCGTGGCGGCGAGTGATTTCGATCACGATGGCCGGCTCGATCTTGTCGTGGGACAATACCGCGGAGCGACCAAACTCTACCGCAACGTCCACGCTCGCCCCGGAATGCGCGTGCGGCTCCAAGGCTCCGCCCAAAATCCTGCCGCGATCGGAACCGTCGTGCGACTGGTGGCACGTGGCGAAAGGCGGGGGGCCGCCCACGAGATTCGCCTGGGCGGCGGGTACTGGTCGCAAGATTCCGCAGAGCTCGTGATGGCGATGCCGGAGGATCCCGAGGCTCTGGAAATTCGCTGGGCGGGCGGTCCGACGGAGCGCGTCGGCCTGTCCTCCGGCCAGCGCGAGTTCCGCCGCACTCAACCAACCGGGTCCAAGTAGATCGTTCGAGCGAGTCAGTCTTGAGCCGTGAGTATTCAGTTGAAAAATGGGTGGCGCGGCCAACTCGGGCGTGCGCGGCGGCCGGTCTGCCGAACAGGCAGGCAACGTGCCGCCGAGTCTGGCCCGGCCATTGAACTCACCATTCAGTGAGACTTCTGGTGGCAAAACCTGTGGGCTGGTAGCCCACAG
>CAYHFE010000200.1:0-11757 GCA_964355375.1 uncultured Verrucomicrobiota bacterium | reverse complement strand
AAGGCCCCGGCAAAGCGGATGTCATCGGGCCTGGCCACCGCGCCAATTTCCCTGACCACATGATCGCGGACCTCGTCGCGCCACTCCGGGCCGGGTTTGACGCCGCTCTTTAAGGTCACAAACGCCACTAGCGCCTGCCCCTTCAACTCGTCGGGACGTCCGACGACGGCGGCCTCGGCCACCTTGAGGTTGCTGACAATCGCGCTTTCCACTTCCGCGGTGCCAATGCGATGACCGGCGACATTCAAGACGTCATCGATCCGTCCGACGATCCAGAAATAGCCATCCTCGTCCTGACGACAGCCATCGCCGGTGAAGTAGCAGCCCTTGATCTCCGACCAATAGACTTGTCGGTACCGTTCCGGATCGCCCCAAAGCCCGCGGAGCATGCCGGGCCAGGGCTTGCGCAAGACCAGCTTCCCGCCCGTGTTGCGGGGCACCGCGTGGCCCTTGTCATCGACGACCTCGGGGCGGATGCCAAAAAAGGGCAGCGTGGCCGACCCCGGTTTGGTCGGCGTCACACCCGGCAGCGGCGTGATGAGAATCCCGCCCGTCTCCGTTTGCCACCACGTATCGACGATCGGGCAGCGCGTGCCGCCGATGATCTCCCGATACCAGATCCAGGCTTCGGGATTGATCGGCTCGCCGACCGTGCCGAGCAAGCGGAGCGAGCTCAAGTCGTGTTTCTTGGGCCATTCCACTCCCCATTTCATGAAGGCCCGGATGGCGGTCGGGGCCGTATAAAATATGGAAACGCCGTACTTGGCGATGATCCGCCAGAAGCGATCGGCCTCGGGGAAGTTCGGCGCTCCTTCGTACATGAGACTGGTCACACCATTGGCGAGTGGACCATACACGACATAGCTGTGCCCGGTGACCCAACCGACGTCGGCGGTGCACCAATAAACGTCGTCGTCTTTCAGATCGAAGACGTAGCGGCTGGTCAGCTTCGCGTAGAGGAGATACCCGCCGGTGGTGTGGAGAATGCCCTTGGGTTTGCCGGTCGATCCGCTGGTGTAAAGAATGAAGAGGGGATGTTCGCTATCCAGTTGCTCGGCCGGACAATCCGCACCGACGTACTCGATCTCGCGGTGCCACCACACGTCCCGCCCTTCTTCGATATGCACGTCATTGCAGGCCCGGCGCAGGACGATGACCTTCTCCACCGTCGCGGCCAGCCGCTTGCCCTCGGCATCTTTCAAGACGAGCGCTTCATCCACGTTCTTCTTCAACTGCACGATGGTGCCGCGGCGAAACCCGCCATCCGCCGTGATGACCAACTTGGCCTGGCAATCGAATATCCGGTCGGCGACCGAATGAGCGCTGAACCCGCCGAAGACCACCGAATGGACCGCCCCGATCCGCGTGCAGGCCAGCATGGCGATGGCGGCTTCCGGCACCATCGGCAAATAAATGATGACCCGATCCCCCTTCTTGATGCCGTTTCGTTTCAGGACATTGGCAAAGAGACAGACCTCACGATGCAATTGCCGGTAGGTCAGAACGCGTTCCTCGCCCGGCTTGCTCGGCGAGGCGGGCTCGCCTTCCCAAATGATGGCGGCGCGATTGGCCACGGGAGTCTGCAAATGCCGGTCGAGACAATTGAAACTCACGTTGAGCTGGCCGCCAATGAACCATTTGGCGAAGGGCTCTTTCCACTGGAGAACCTTTCGCCAAGGCTTGAACCAGACCAGTTCATTCTTGGCCTGACGGGCCCAGAACTTCTCCGGCGCGCGGATCGACTCATTGTAGAGTTTCCGATATTGGGCCAGCGACGAGAGGTGCGCCTTCTCGGCAAAGGCCTTGGGGGGTGGAAAAACCCGATCTTCATGCATGACCGAAGTGATATTGACCCCGGCCTTTGGGCTGCTCTTACTCATATCTTTTCTTGGAAATTGCCGCCATCTTATGGGAGCAAGACCGACCGTCAACAGCGAGTTCCTGGATTCCCGACTTTTTTTCCCCGTTCACTTAAAGACCACTTCCGCATCCGGCGCCTCTTCGTAGGTCGCCTCGTGGCCCTCGACCCATGCCCCGTCCTTGAGAAACATCGACTTCGTCTCCATCCGGCCGTCGGGCCGAATCTCGGTCCGGCCCCTCACTTGGGTCACTCCGTTCGGATTGCCCAAAACCACTTCGTGCGTCACCATCGCGCCCTCTTCGAATCGAATGGTGCCGCGCGTGAAAAACCCGGCCGTGGTGAAATAGTGAAACTCGAGTCGTTCGGTGATCACGTTCCAGACAATGATGGTCTCACCCCCATACTCGCCGCTGTTGATGGAGTGCAGGACCCGCACCGCCTGACCATTGAGAGCGCGTTCCCACTTGGAAATGTCATAGACCGGCTTCTCGGCAGTCGAGCTCTGCAACGGCGCTTTCCAGGTCTTGCCGATGAATGGCCGCAGCGGTTCGAAGGCCTCGGCCAGGCTGGGCGGTTCTTCAGCCGCCAGCAGACGGCTCAGGGCCAAGACTGAAACGAGGACAAACAGGATTCTTCTCAAGTGCATAGACCGTTTCCTTTCGCATCCAAACGCGGCATTTCGTCGATCGCCAGCAGCGGCAATGCCCTGCCGTGACACTAGCGGTTCGCTCGGCGACGGCAAGAGCGGTTTCCATGGCCAGAACGGGACCGTCCACAAATCCGGCTGGAAGGACTTGTTATCGGGAAAAAGCCCGATAAAGTCGGGCTCCGTGAAAACCAGACTCTCGAAAATCGGCACCGTAATGTTCCTCTTGGGTGAGGAGCGAAGGCCTCTCAAATCAGCCGGCCTGGCCGTGCTGGGGGCGAGCCTCGTTCTCGTTGGGAGCACCCTGATCGCTTGGGGCGCCGAGACCAAGCCGGGAGCCTCGCTCAAACTCGTGGCGAGCGGCTTGGTCTCACCGACCGGGTTGACCTCGCTCGACGCGACCTCGGGGCGGCTGCTCATTACCGACCAAGTGGGAACGATTCACGTCCTGACCAAAGAGGGCGCGCTGCTCGAGAAACCATTTCTCGATCTCCGGGATCGCATGGCCGAAGTCAAAAATGGCTTCGACGAACGGGGCCTGCTCGGATTGGCGTTGCACCCGAAATTCAACAGCAACCGGAAGTTTTACGTCGTGTACAATGCGCCCTTGCGCAAAGGGGCGGAGACGAACTGGGATAGCACGCTCCATCTCTCCGAGTTCAAGGTTTCGGAAAGAAATTCGACGCAAGCCGACGCGGCGTCGGAGCGGGTTCTGCTCGAGATCGACAAGCCCTATTTCAACCATAACGGCGGCGCCATCGTGTTCGGTCCGGACGGCTACCTTTACATGGCGGTCGGCGATGGCGGCAATGCCAATGACACCGGACACGGCCATTCCCCGCAAGGAAACGGCCAGGACACTCGGCAGCTTCTGGGTAAGATCCTTCGGCTCGACGTGGACCATGGTGATAAATACTCCATCCCTTCCGACAATCCGTTTGCCAAGGGTGGCGGTCGGCCGGAAATCTACGCCTACGGCTTGCGCAATCCCTGGCGCATTTCTTTTGACCGCGGTGGCAGCCACGAACTGTTCGCGGCCGATGTCGGACAAGATCTCTTTGAGGAAGTTGATCTCATCGTCAAGGGCGGCAATTACGGCTGGAACATCCGGGAAGGATTTCACGGTTTCGATCCCAAAGACTCGCGCCATCCGCCCGAGGCGAGCCCGAAAGTGGGCGCGGACGGCCAGCCGCTCTTGGACCCGATCTTCGAGTACAAGAGCTTCAAGGCGTTTCCGAAAGATCCCGAGGGACTCGGCACCTCCGTCACGGGCGGCTTTGTCTATCGGGGAAAAGCCCTCCCGGAATTGAGCGGTCGCTACGTCTTTGCGGATTGGTCGCGCAATTTCGCGGTCGCGGACGGCTTCATCTACGTCGCGTCGCGGCCCAGTTCGGACGCGGTTAAGAAATGGTCCATCGAGCCGCTGGACTTGACGAGCCATCCGAAAGGCAAGCTGCGGGCGTTCGTGGTTTCGCTCGGGGAAGACGCGGAGGGCGAACTCTACGTCATGACCAACAATAGCAACCAGCTCATCGGCCAGACCGGCAAAGTGTACAAGTTGGTGCGAGAGCCGTAGCATGACCGAACCATCGGATGCGACAGTCCCGTTGACCCTCGGCAGCAGACTCAACGTCACCATTGACGATCTTGCCTTCGGTGGCGAAGGCGTCGCGCGCGTCGATGATTTTGTCGTCTTCGTTCCCTTCGTGCTCCCGGGGGAAGAGGTCACGGTCGAGATCACGGAAGTTCGAAAGCGCTTCGCCCGGGGCCGCCTCCTCGATGTCCGCACCCCGTCGCCGGAACGGGTCGCCCCGGTCTGCCGTTATTTTGGCGACTGCGGCGGATGCCAGTACCAGCATATTGCCTACGCCACCCAGCTCCGGTTTAAGCAGAAGCAAATCGCGGATCTTTTTCACCGGGTGGGCGGTCTGGAACATGCCATCGTCGATCCGGTCATCCCCTGCCCCCAGCCTTATGAGTATCGCAACCGCATCATGGTGCGGAGCCAGTGGGACAAGTTCAAGCAAGGCCTGAACATCGGTTTCATTCGCGCCGATAACCGGTTGGTCGTGGACGTGGAAGAATGCCGGATCGCGGAACCGGCCTTGAACAAGGAACTGCTCCAGGTGCGCGCTCACCCGCCGCCCAAGGGCGGGATCAAGGTCGTCCTCCGAGTATCTCCGGAAGGCTGGGAAGTCCCCCGTGATTCGTTTTTTCAGAACAACTATCATCTGCTTCCGCGACTCGTGGAATCCGTTCGGATGAAGCTCCGCCAAGGCGGCTCTCGCTTCCTCCTGGACATCTATTGCGGCGTCGGATTCTTCAGTCTCGAACTGGCGGATTTGGTCGATTCCTACGTGGGGGTCGAGCTCGACAAAATGGCCGTGACCGCGGCCCGGCGCAACGCCGTCACGCGCCAGCGGAGCAACGGCGAGTTTGTCCTGGGGCGCGCCGAAGATTGCCTCCCCGCGCTGACTCTGCGATTTCCGTCCGCCCAAACGACGATTCTCCTGGATCCACCCAGAACCGGCTGCCTCAAGGAAAGTCTCGAGTTGCTCCGAACCGTCCGGGCTCGGCAGATCCTCTACGTTTCGTGCCACCCCGCCACCCTGGCTCGCGACATCGAAATGCTCTGCGCCGATGGGATCTATCAGCTCGAGCGCGTCACGCCGCTCGACATGTTTCCGCAGACCCAGCATGTGGAATGCGTCGCCGATCTGCGCCTGGGAGTGGCCGGCCAAAGCCAAACTCATGAACTCACTGCCTCCGTTCCTCCGCGAGCATGACCGCCTGACGCGCCGTTACTTCCTTCGACTGGGAGCGGCGAGCGCGGCCGCCCTGGGGCTCAGACCCCTGGCGGCGCTCGCTCAAGAGCCGTCTCCGGAATTGGCCGAAGCGCTGGCGAAACTCGAGTCGTTCCTGACCTCGCCCGATCAATTTCGCGACGTGTCCCGGGGCAAACCGTTGCCGCACTCCTTGCCGGAAGCGAAGCGGCGCGAGGTCGGTTTGACGCGGGAAACCTGGCGCTTGGAGGTCCGGGCTGATCCCGACCATCCCGCCCGGATCGGACGGGCGATGACGAAAGCCGACGGCACCGCCTTCGATTTCGCCGGACTGATGCAGCTCGCCGAGAAACACGCCGTCCGCTTCCTGAAGGTGATGACCTGCTTGAATATCGGGTGTCCGCTCGGCACCGGGGTCTGGGAAGGTGTGCCGCTCCGCGAGCTGATCTGGCGGACCGAGCCGCGCGAGAACTTGCGCCGTGTCTTCTATTACGGCTACCACAACGACGACCCGAAGCAGATGTTCCGCAGTTCCCTGCCGATCGGAAGGGTCCTCGAGGATTTTCACGATTTGCCGCCGGTCATCCTCTGCTACAAGCTCAATGGTCAATGGCTTTCACCCGAACGCGGCGGACCGGTGCGGGTCGTCGTGCCCGAGAGCTACGGCTTCAGCTCGATCAAGTGGCTCACGCAGGTGGTGCTGACGAATCTGGCCCACGCCAACGACACCTACGCCGAGGCCAACAACGACATCGACAGTCCTCTGAAAACATTTGCCGCCACCCTCTCGGTCCCGCGTCGAGTCACGGCGGGCCGGCCGATTCCTATTACGGGTTACGCTCAAGTCGGAATCTCCGGCTTGTCGAAAGTGCAGGTCTGGATACATCCGGACGCACAGGAGTGGCCGGCGGCCGATCGCGACTTCACCCAAGCGCCGTGGATCGACGCCCAGATCCTCCCGCCGCCGTCAGCCTGGGGAGGCGGCTTGCCCCTCGAAGCGATCCCGCCGCTCACCCACGGCTTCGATTCCCGAGGACGACCCCGCACTTGGCCGATGCGGTTGTGCAAGGTTCATTGGGCGGTGCTGCTGGCTGGCCGGCCCGCAGGAAAATACACCCTGCGATCGCGCACGATTGACGAGAACGGTTCTGCGCAGCCCAGGCCAAGGCCTTTCCGCAAGTCCGGCCACGCCGACATCGAGCAAGTGAGCCTGGTTGTGACGCCCTGAGCTCTTTTGTTCAGAGCCTGTTTCAAAAGAGTGTTAACAAAGTGTCGCTGGAGTGTTAACTTCGGGGCGGGGACGAGCCGTCCCCGCCCCGGTTCATGGACTCCGCCTGGTCTTCATGAAACCATCGAAATCGCGGAACGCCAAAGCGGGCTCAATCGCGCCGTTCCAATTTTCCCAGAAGCGCGAGAGCGGCGTATTCTCGACGTGTTGTTTCTGTTTCACATCGCCCTCGGAGGTGGCGCCTTTGGGTTGCCAATCCTTGCCCAGAGCTTCCCGCGTCTTGGTCAGCCACTCGGTCGCGGTGGCCGTTTCACCCTTTTGCCACGCCACATAACCGCGGAGGAAGAAGCCGCCCACGGCCCGCGGATTGGTCCGGCACGCCGCCGCCAAGCGTTCGTCGGCTTTGACCGGCTCGCCCCGCAACAAGGCGATCTCTCCCAAAACGAGCAGCGCACCCGTCTCTTCCGGATTCAAATGGTGCGCGGCATCCAAGGATTTCTCGGCCGCAGCCAGGTCCGCATCGGACTTGGCCGAGAGCGCTCGAAGCGTGCCCCATTGCTGATGGCCGCGATGGCTCTGGGGATTCATCCGGACCAATTCCGCCATTTCCTTCAACGCCTCCGCCCAGTCGCCTTGCATCGCCAGACAATGGCCGAGGTAATAGTGCGAGTCCTCGTGCTTCGGGTCCAGAGCCAGGGCCTGGCGAAACAGGGCGATCGCCTTCGGAATATCCTGGTCCACCTTCATCGCATTCATCGCCGCTCTTTGGCGGTTCCAGAATTCGACCAAACGCGCCTTCTCCCCTGCGACCGGTGTCGTCGTTCCGGTCGGGCTTTCTCTCGTCGAGCTTAGGGAACTTGGCCCTGCGACGGGCGGGACGGATTCCGGCTTGCCGATTGGTTCCTTGCGCCTGGGAGTAGGGTCGCCCTCCAGAATTTCATAAGTGGAATTGCCCTCCAGATTGGCGAAGATGTTGGTTTCGCCGCCCAGCCATCGGACTTCAAGCCGCTCCACCTGACGGGCCGCGCCCAAGCCAAAGTGGAGAACATGGCTGCTTTGCGAGAGGTAGGAGACGCTGGAAACCGTGCGGCGCAATCCGACTCCGCCGACGTGGGCGATCACGGTCGAACCGTCCCCGAATCCGTTGGGAGTTCCGTTCTTCTGTTTGCTGCGCAGACGCACCTTCAGCCAATGACCGGTCTGCATGTCATTGCGCAGAAGCTGAACGCCCTCGCCCAGTTGAACCATCACGACGTCCATGTCGCCATCGTTGTCGTAATCCGAGACGGCCAAGCCGCGGCTGACGTGCGGCTGGGCGAGCGGTGGACTGAGCGGGGCCAGGTTATGGAAGAACTCGCTGCGGCGATTCCAAAAGAGAAAGGCTTCCTGAGGTTTGAGCTTGCGGGGAAGCGGGCCATCGATTTCCAATGTGCTGCCATTAGCAACGATCAGGTCGAGCCAACCGTCCGCATCGAAATCCACGAATTCTGTGCCCCAACCGATGAACTGCAACGCGATTTGGCCGAGGCCTTTTTGATCGGCCACATCCATGAATCGAAGCGGATACTTGCTGCCGGCGGCGGGGGGAGAGGTCGCATTCGCGTTGGTCCGACTGGCCGCCAGCGCCGGATTGGCGTTGTAATCAGCGAAGAGATTGTCATAGAGCGCGTTCTCCTGGGCCACCCAGTGGACAACGAACAAATCGTCATCGCCATCCCGATTGTAGTCGCCGGCCGCCAATCCCATGGCGCTGCGATAATCCGCCACCCAGGCGCTATGGCTGATATCCTCGAAGGTTCCGCCTTTGTTTCGGTAGAAGGCGTTGTCCGAAATGTCATTCGCGATATAAAGATCGAGCCAGCCATCGTTATCGAAATCATGCCAGAGCGCGCCCAGGCTGCGCCCGGTGGGATTGGCCACACCCAGCTTCTCCGCCATCTCCGTGAACGTGCCGTCGCCCTTGTTGTGAAAGAGCAGATTGAGCGCGGGTTTGTAGGAAGCGGGATTGAGCGTGTAGGGAACGAAAGTGCCGAGTTGATCCGATCCCCGGTTCCGGTCGCTCTCGCTTTCGGAGTACTGGACGTAGCCGCAGACATAAAGGTCGAGCTGCCGATCGTTGTCGAAATCGCCCCAGGTGGCGCTGGACCAGAACCCCTTCAGATCCGGAAAGCGCGCGTCGCGGACGAATCGCCCACTCCCGCGTTCGTTGTGAAATAGGCGGAGCGTATTGTATCCGGTCACCATCAGGTCGAGATAGCCATCGCCGTCGTAATCGCCCCAGGCCGCGCCCATGCCATGCAAACGCGTTTCCGGAAAGCCGGCCACTTTGCGGAAGGTGCCATTCCCGAGATTCTCGTCGAGTTCACTCGGCAAAAGCTGGTCGGGCGAAAGGTTGAAATTGCCTCCGGCACTGACGAGGAAAAGATCGTCATCACCGTCATTGTCAAAATCACCCCAGGCCGCTCCGGAGCCCATGTCCTCGGGCAATTGCGACGTGCGGTCACCCCGGAAAGTGCGGAAGGAATCGAGACCGGCGGCTCGGGTCACGTCTGTCCAACGAGGCTTCGGCGCCTCCGGCGGCAGCCCTTGAACCAGACTGCTCGTGATCTCCGCATTAGCTTCGTCCGGGCGGTATTGTTCCGGTCGATGCCGGAGCAAAGCCCACACGGCGGCGGTCACGACCAAGGTGATGCCGATGGCAAGTCCGGCCAAGGTCCGGCGCAAACGTCGGTGCCGGGGACTCAACCGAGGCTTGGCCTGAGGTTCGGTGTTTCCGCCACGTTCCTCGGGATGCTGAGAGCCATTATTCACGCGTCAAGACCGCCGGCCCGCCTCATCGCGTCGCGATCGCACTTCGCGCCAGACTCGGGTTCGGCGAGTTCGAAGTCGTGGTCTTGGATTTCACCCGCACGGTGGCGGTGGCCCGGGTCAACTCCGTCACCGGCGCGGTCAGCTTGTTTTCCCCAAACAGATAATTCAGGAGATATTGATCGACCTTCCGATACTGGAGAATGACGGTGATATGATATTGCCCCGGATCAGCAATCGGCGGCACGTTCAGTTTTTCCTCCCGCTGATCTGGCCCGGCGGCTCCGGGTTGTTTCACCATGGCCGCCGAGCATTGCATGGAGTACTCGACCGCGTCGGAATATCCCGGGAACAACGCCCGGCGATATCGCACCCCGACCATTTCCCAGAGGTTATGGCGATCGATCAAGTTGCCGTGTTGATCCACGGGCTCGGCCTTGAACAGGAAAGCGCCGGGTTCGATGAAATTCTTCGCGTCCCGCTTGCCCGAGCTATAGACCTCGCGGCCGGAGGCATCCGCGACCCGCACCTCGAGCCAGCTCTGAATAATGTCGAGCGGCCCCGTCGGGAAGTCGTGCCCGACCTTATTCGAAGCCAGAACGACCTTCATGGGGATGGGCTCACCCGGGGCGATGCTTTCGGGGACATTAAGGGCGAGGCGAACGATGGCCCCGTCTTTCCATTTGTCCCGGATTTCGGGCACTTCAATTTTTCCCTGCAACCAATGTTCCACCATCCGGGTATGCTCGGCCGCACCCTCCAGTTTGAGGACATTCGGAATCATCTGATTCGCTCCGAGAAACCGGTGACTTCGGTGTTTGGCGTCTCCCGGCTGGCGGTTGTAATCGGCGCTATCCCCGGCCGCCGGATCGGTGGAGGCGACGAGGGGCATGTGGCATTCACGGCATTCGACCGTCTTGCGCGCATCCCCTTTGTGGTTCCAATTGCTCGCCGACCAGTTGTCGAACTGGTTCTGCAGTTGCACCCAGCCCACGCGATTGACTTCCTGATCGATGAATTGCTTGTGGCAGGCGGCACAGTATTCCGGCTTCTTGAAGGCCCGTTTGGCAAGCTTGTTGTGTTCCTCCGGGTAAGTGCGGATGAGAAAATCGCGGACCAGCTTGGACGCACCCCGGTCCTGCCACTGCCACAAATACTCGCGCGGCTGCGTGACGACGTAACTGGCGTTGCCTTTGATGTCGGTCTCGCGAATGGCATGGCAGGCCAGGCAGGAGACCCCTTCCTGGTAGCCATGGAGGCTGGTCAGATCTTTGACAAACAGGTTCTTGGTCCCGGAGAAGAGGGAAATCGGGTCGTGACAACCGGCACAATAGCGCGTCGATTCCGCCCCATTTTGCTTGGCCATGACCTCCTGGATGCCCTGAAAGGCCGGGTCCATGGCGGCGTAACGATGCGCGCTCGGCACCCATTCCTGAACAATCTGTTCGTGACATCCGGCCGTGCCACAGGAACGCGATCCAGCCAGAGACTCGGCGTCGAACGCCCCGCCGGTGTCGGTCCGAGCCAGGCTCGGGGCAAACGGGCGGTTCGTGCCGTAGAGGAAGTTGTAATCCTGGGGAAACTTATTCACGTAACGCGCGCCGGCATAGGCCCAGGTCAATCCGCCGATCGGGATCAAGGCCACCACGGTGAGCGCGCCGACCCGGACGAAATAGCCGCGCGCCGGGTTCGGCGCCTCCCGCCACACTCGCAGGAAGGCATAGATCAGATGCGGCAAAACCGTGCCCAGCGTCACCAGCGTCGAGATGAGATGAATCTTTCGCCAAGCCACCGAACTTCGCAGTCCAAACAATCCCTCCCACGTCACCACGATTCCGGAGAGCAAACAGATCACCAACGCCAGAAGCCCCGCGTAGCCGAGCAAAATCACGTGGGAAAACGTGTAGCGCCGATAATCGAGCCAATGATACGCCAGATACCACGCGAGCGGCACGAGCGCCAGGGCGCCGACCACCGTATGCACGAGCACACTCCATTGCACCGAAGCGTGAAACGGCAGGAGCGTGATGGCCAGGCCCGAGATCGATTCGAAAAGCAGGGCGGCCATCGAGATCTTGGCCAGCCAGGAGGCCCAGCCCGCTCGTGTCGGAGCCTCCGCGTTGGACGGATTTTTCATATTTGTCATTCCACACATCTCCCCGCACCGGTGGCCGCAGAGACCAATTCCGACCGTTCGTCCCGCTGTTGAGTCGATGAGGCCCCACGTCTAAGGGCGCCGACTCGCTGGCGCTTTGACGCAAATCAAGAAATGTCCAGAAACTGCGGTCAGAGCCGGGCCTTGGACGAAGCCGCGGCCGCGCATCCCCGTCTCAAAGCAGCCGACTCGGAGCGAGGCATAGCCATTCCCCTTTCCAGGAACCGGCAGTGGAGCGAGAGGACGCTGCGTCCGCCAAGATCGTGAAACCTATCC
>CAYHFE010000199.1:0-11783 GCA_964355375.1 uncultured Verrucomicrobiota bacterium | reverse complement strand
AGCCGGGACTACATGCGTGGAACGGACAGTGTCCTGAGTCAAAATGAGAACTGCTTTCGCGAACCTGAAATTGCCTTGCTGGCTCAAGGGCGGCCCCGCAGAATAGCTCATGCATTGGCCTGCTGATTATCACATGCACACGCCGCTCTGCTGGCACGCCGTGGGCGAGCCCACCGAGTACGCGGCTCGCGCGCTCGAGGTCGGATTGACCGAGATTGGCTTCTCCGAACATAACCCAATGACCCGCGACGATTTTGACGATTGGCGGATGCATCTGGCGGATCTGGATGCCTATGTCGAAAAGGTGAAACGGGCCCGGCAGGAGCACCCTCAACTGGTCATCAAGCTCGCGCTGGAAGTGGATTATTTGCCCGGTCACGAGGAGTGGATCCGGGATTTGGCGGGCCGCCACCCTTGGGATTACTTCATCGGCTCGGTGCACTACGTTTCGGATTCCTGGGATCTCGACAACCCGAAGAAAATCTCCGAATGGAACAAGCGCGATCCGTGGGAGGTTTGGAGCGTCTATTTCGAGCGCCTCACCGAGGCCGCGGAGTCCGGGCTCTTCGAAATCATCGGCCACGCCGATTTGTGCAAGAAATTCTGTTTTTATCCCAAGACGGATTGCACGCCCCTGTTCCAGACATTTCTGAACGCGGCCCGAAAAAGCGGGGTGGCGGTGGAATTGAACACCGCCGGCTTGCGCAAGGACTGCAAAGAGATCTACCCGAGCCGACGTTTTCTGGAGCTTGCCCACCTAACTGGCGTGCCGATTACCTTCGGCTCGGATGCCCACGCGCCCGGGGAAGTGGGGATGAATTTTGCCGACGCCCTGCACTTGGCGCGGAGTGTGGGCTACACCCATTGGTGTCGATTTACGGGTCGAAAATGCGAGTCGATGGCCCTCGACTGAACGTGAAGACGGCGCCATTCTAAACTAAATTGAAAGGACAGGCCATGAAGCTGTTTGATTTGACTGGAGAGGTGGCGGTGGTGATCGGGGCGACCGGCGTGTTGGGGGGCGCGTTGGCGGAAGGATTGGCCCAGGCGGGCGCGACCGTGGCGGTGCTGGGGCGAAACGCGGAGCGTGGTGCGGCTCGGGTCAAGGCGATCGAAGCTCAAGGGGGGAAAGCGCGTTTTTTTTCCGCGGACGCGATGCAGCGCGAGACGTTGCGGGCCGCGCACCAGGAGATTGGAGCGACCCTGGGAGCGCCGACGATTCTGCTGAATGCGGCCGGGGGCAATGATCCCAAGGTGACGGTGACGCCGGAACGTTCGTTTGAGCAAATCAGCATCGACGATTGGCGGGCGAATTTCGACCTGAACCTGGTGGGTGGCGTGCTCTTGCCCTGCCAGGAGTTCGGCCCTGGGATGTTGGCACGCGGAAAGGGTTCCGTGATCAATATCGCGAGTGTTTCGGCACACATACCCCTTTCGCGCGTGGTCGCTTACTCGGCTTCGAAGGCGGCGGTCTTGAGCCTGACTCAGTTCCTGGCCCGCGAATGGGCTCGGCAAGGAGTGCGCGTCAACTCGATCACGCCCGGGTTCTTCCCGGCGGAACAGAACAAGCGCCTCCTGTTTAATGAAGATGGCACGCCGACGCCGCGGGGCCAGGCCATCTTCGCTCACACTCCGATGGGTCGCTTTGGCACCCCCAACGAGTTGGTGGGCGCGGCGGTGTTTCTGGCGAGCTCGAAAGCCAGCGGGTTCATCACCGCCACGGATATCCGGGTGGATGGCGGCTTTCTCTCGCAAACGATCTAAACCCCTATTCCCCAATTCCCATCGCCATGATTTCGAAGATTGCCTCCGTGGAAGGCGGCTTGGATGCGGCGGCGGTTGCCGAGGTGTTGGCCCAGGCCTGTCCGCTCAGCGAGTACCGCGGCCAACGAATCTTGCTCATCGTGCCGGACTCGACGCGGACGGCGCCCGTGGGCTTGTTGTTTCAAACGTTGCACCGCCACATCGGCGAGGTCGTCCGGGCGTTCGATGTCTTGATCGCGCTCGGGACGCATCAGCCGATGAGCGACGCGGCCATCTGTGAACGTTTGGAGATCACGGAGGACGAGTGGAAGGATTCGTATCAAAACGTCCGTTTCTTCAATCACGCATGGAATGACCCGGCCGCACTCCGCAAAGTCGGGACCATCCCGGCGGAGGAGATTCGACAACTGTCCGGCGGGCTCTTCGCCATGGATGTGGCGGTCGAAGTGAACCGAATGGTCTTCGAGTATGACCAGGTGATCTTGGTGGGGCCGGTCTTTCCCCATGAAGTGGTCGGATTCTCAGGGGGAAACAAGTACCTGTTCCCGGGCGTGGCCGGGCCGGAAATCTTGAATTTCTTCCATTGGCTGGGCGCGGTGGTGACGAACCCGATGATCATCGGCACGCAGCGAACTCCGGTGCGACAGGTGGTGGATCGCGCCGGATCGATGGTGAATGTGTCGAAGCTCTGTTTCGCGATGGTGGTGACGCCGAGCGAGGAGTTGGCCGCGCTGTTCGTGGGAACGCCGGAATCGGCCTGGGAAGCCGCCAGCGATTTGTCCCGGCAGCTTCATATTGCCTATAAGGACCGGCCTTTTCACACCATTCTCTCCTGCGCTCCCAAGATGTATGACGAGCTTTGGACCGGCGGGAAATGCATGTACAAGCTCGAACCGGTTCTGGCGGATGGCGGCGAATTGATCATTTACGCGCCGCATATTTCGGAGGTCTGTGTCACTCACGGCCCGGTCTTGCATGAGATCGGTTATCACTGTCGGGATTATTTCCTGAAACAGTGGGACAAGTTTAGACAATATCCGTGGGGAGTTCTCGCCCATTCGACCCACGTCTATGGCCTCGGCACTTATGAGAATGGAAGCGAAACGCCCCGAGCCAAGGTGACGTTGGCGACGAGCATTCCTCCGGAAGTCTGCCGAAAGATCAACCTGGGTTACCGCGATCCGCAATCGATTCGCGTTGAGGACTACGCCGATCGCGAAACGGAAGGCGTCCTGCTCGTGCCCAAGGCTGGAGAGATGCTCTATCGCTTGACGAATCCGCCGCCATGGGCGGGCGGAGGGATTGCCTGAGTGGAAAAGGAGAGCCCCGGAATTGGCCGCTCCGTTTTCTCGAACCGTCGAGATTCGATTTTGGCGGAGCGCCCCGAGAAAACGCTCGAATTCTCCGGGTAGTGTCGGCGGTTACCAGCACACTACCCGGAGCTCGAATTGACAACACAATGGTCGCAACCTAGTGTCGAATTGAGTATGGGTTACACACACGTCACCGTTGCCGTTACCAATCTTCAGAAATCGATGCCCGGCTACACCGCCTCGTTTCTCGTGGATACCGGTGCCATCGTGTGTCTCGCACCCGGCCTTGAATTGCGCAAGGCCGGCATCGAGCCGGAGGGCCGGGAGGCCTATGAACTAGCCAATGGCGCACCGGTTGAATACGACTACGGTTTTGCGCGCATCTCGTTCATGGGTTCAGACACGGTTACGAAGATTATTTTTGGCCCGGACGGCGTCGAACCTCTCCTCGGAGTGACCGCGTTGGAGAGCGTCGGGATCGGTGTTGACCCGGTCTCACAGACTCTCAAGCGGTACGCCGCGCTGCCCTTGAAGAATCAGCGTGGCGCGCGGGAGTGAGTCGCACTCGGCCAATGGAAGATGTTTAGATTGCTGGGGGACATATCGGAAAGGTTTCGATTCTGGGACGACGGAAGGCAACGAGGCTCAAATTGCAGCCAGCCAGCCCTTGAGCGTGGCCAGATCTTTCTTCATGAGCTGGATCATTTCCGCGCCGCGTCCGACCGGGTATTCGTGATGTTGGACGATGGGTCCGTTGAACGGAGAGTTCTTCAGAGCTTGAATGAAGTTTGACCCAACCATGCCTTCGCCGAGCGGGCACCACTCCGCTTTCCATTGGTTGGCGGCCTTTTTCCACGCGAAATCTTTGATGTAAACCGCGCGCAAATGCGGCTGCACCAGCCTCAGATTGGTCGGCCAAATGTAACCGCCTTCAATCGTCGCATGGCCAATGTCAAAACAGATCCCGAAGAGACGCGGGTCGGCGTCGTGAAACAACTCGTGGAGGTCCCATATTGCAGCGCCGACCGATTCCAGCCCGGAATGATTCTCGTAAATGGCGCACAGGCCCAACTCCTTGTTCAGCGCGGCCAGTTCGCGCAATTCGGCCCGCAGATTCGCCAGTTGTTCCGGAATGGGCCGGTTGCGGTCGTAGGCGAGGTGGGCGAGGCGATAGAGTTTGACCCCGCCTTTGCTGGCCGCGCGCAGAACCTTCTCGGTCAACGGATCAGTGACGTTGCGGACGTCCGTGGCGATCGTGGTCAATTCGAGATTCCGTTTCTGGAGCGCTTCCGCGAGGCGTGGCAGGTCATCCGCCACTCGCTCGGGGAGGACTTGTCCCTTCTGCCGCACCGGGCATTCGATGCCATCCCAGCCGATCTGGGCCACGACTTCGGCCGTCTCGGCGAAGCTCAGGGTCTGAAACGGTTTCGTGAAGCCGGCAATCTTATAGCGACTGGCCGGCTTGGTTTCGGCGGCCGTGGACGACGACGACTCCGAGGGCAGGGTCAGCACCGTGGCGGTGGCGGCGATTTGGCCGAGAAATGTGCGACGCGAGGAGAGTGTTGGAGAATTCATAGATTCGTGGATTGGGGGCAAAACCATGTTCGCGCTCCAGTGTGCCGAGCGGCCCGGAATTTTCAACTATTCGCCGCGACACTATTCGCCGCGTCGGGGCCAGCGCTCTCATTGTGGCGGGTCTGTCGTCCCGGTTGGAGCCGATCGCCACGTGAGAACCGGCTCAAGCCGGGACGACATACGTGCCGCACGGACCGTGTCCCGGACCAAAATGAGAATTGCGGCCTTCGCACGCTTCCCGCTTGACGCAAGGATGAAATCCCTATGAATTCGCCGGCATGTTCGAGCTGCTCAAAACCGATTCGCAATCCCGCGCGCGCCTGGGCCGTTTGCAGACGGCGCGCGGGATCATCGACACCCCCGTGTTCATGCCGGTGGGCACTCAGGGGAGCGTGAAGGCGCTCGATCCGCGGGAGTTGGAGGAGATGGGGACGCAAATCATCCTGGGCAACACCTATCACCTGAGCATCCGCCCCGGACTCGAGATCATTCGGGCAGGCGGCGGCTTGCATCGATTCATCAGTTGGCCGCGGCCGATTCTGACCGACAGCGGTGGATTCCAGGTTTTTAGTCTGGCCAAAATCCGGAAAGTGAAAGCCCATGGCGTGGAGTTCCGTTCCCACCTGGACGGTTCATTGCTCTTCTTGGGGCCGAAGGAGGCCATGGAGATTCAGCGCATTCTCGGGTCGGACATCGCGATGACGTTTGACGAATGCCCGCCGCATGGCTGCTCGGCCCGGGAAGCGCGGGCGGCGGTGGATCGGACTCTGCGGTGGGCCGAAGAATGTCGGGCCCAACCCCGGGCTCCAGACCAGAAGGTTTTTGGCATCGTCCAGGGCGGCGCCAATCCGGAATTGCGGGCGGAGTGTGCCAAGGCCATTGTCGGGCTGGGGTTTGATGGCTATGCGATTGGCGGGGTGAGCGTTGGGGAACCGGAGGAGGAGATGATGAAGGCGGTGGAGTACACGGAGCCGTATCTTCCGGCCGATCAGCCGCGTTACGCGATGGGGTTGGGCACGCCCGCGCAGTTGGTGGAGTTGGTGGCTCGGGGCGTCGATATGTTCGATTGTGTGCTCCCGACGCGGGTGGCCCGCAACGGGACGGCCTTCACCCAACGCGGAACGGTCAGCATCAAGGCGGGGTTCAACAAGGCGGATTGGCGGCCCATTGAAGAGGATTGCGCCTGCTACGCCTGCCGGCATTTCTCCCGGGCCTATCTGCGGCACCTCCTGAACGTCGGGGAGATTCTGGGGCTGCGGATGCTGAGCGTCCATAATTCCTACATGTACATGAATCTGATGGCGGAGATCCGCTCCCACCTCGCTGCCGGGACATTCTCGGATTTTCGCAAGGAGTTCGTGGCCGCCTATGTCCCGAGTCAGAAGGTGCTTTCCGCTCGCACTTTAGCCCGGACGGCGGAGGAGGAGCGATAGGTCAACAATGTTAGGCTTGCCAAAGACGGTCGCCTGCATACATTGGTCGGCTCAAATTTGACGACATGAATTTTACTGGGGTTACTTACTGGCTGGCCTTTGCGCCGCAGGCGACGCCGGGCACGCAGACGAGTCCGACGGCCCAAATGATGCAGATGCTGGGGACGTTTGCGATTTTGGGTGTGATGTTTTACTTCGTGCTGATCCGTCCGCAGCAGAAGAAGGCCAAAGAGCAGGCGGAACTGCTGAAAGCACTGCGGCCGGGCGACAAAATCGTCACCAGCGGCGGGATTCTGGCGGTGGTGGTCAGTGTGAAGGACAAGAGCGTCTCCATCCGTTCCGCGGACGCCAAGTTGGAAGTGCTGAAGAGCGCGGTGACAGAAATAGTGGAGCGCGCCTCCACATCCGGTGAATCGTAAGTTCTTGATGTCATGAATCGAAACCTCCTTTGGAAATTCTTCTTTGTTGTTTTCGTCACCTTCTGGGCTTTATGGGAGTTGTATCCGCCCACCGCCCGGAATCTGATCGACGAATTTGAGTATCGGGCGACCGCTCGCGACACCAATCTGACCGCGATCGTGCAGCAGGCACGCACGCTCGAGCGAACGAATCCGGACCTGGCCTTTCAGCAATTGCGTCAATCCATTGGGACGAATGACATCACCCGTTATTTCCCCTCGATCTCGATCAAGACCGAGAAGGATCCGACCTTGGCCATCCTGCACCGGTTGCAGCGCGATGCCGCCGGCAAAATCAAGCTGGGATTGGATTTGCAGGGAGGCACGTCGTTTGTGGTCAGCATGGATACGAGCAGGATTGACACGAATCGTTTGGATCAGTTCGAGGAGCGGGAAATGATCATTTCCCAAGCGATTGAAGTGCTTCGGAAACGGGTGGACAAATTCGGGGTGGCGGAGCCAATGATTCAGCCCGCCGGTCGGAATCGAATCTTGATCCAGCTCCCGGGTCTGTCGGAGGCGGAAAAGGATAGCGCCAAGACCCAGATTCAGAAGGCGGCCTTTCTCGAGTTTCGCATGGTTCATCCGGAGAGCGATCAACTGACCCAACAGGGCTTGACCGCGCCCGGCTACGAGTTGCTCAAGCTGAAGTCCAAGCGCCGGGATGGCCAGGAGAGTTTCATTCCGCTTTTGGTGAAGAAGAAGCCCGAATTGGGTTTGACCGGCAGCTTTGTCAGCCGCGCCTTCGTCACCCCGGATCCCATCTCGAACCAGCCAGGCATCTCCCTGGGCTTCAACTCGAAGGGGGCCGAACTGTTCGCGCAGATCACCCGAGACAACGTGGGCCGGCTTTTAGGGATTGTGCTTGATGGCGAACTCTATTCCGCGCCCCGAATCAATGAGCCAATCCCGAGCGGTCAAGCGTCGATCACGGGCGATTTCACCATCAAGGAAGCCTATGAATTGGCCAATGTCCTCGAAAATCCCCTCGAAGCCCCGGTGAAGATCGAGGAAGAGCGCGGCGTCGATCCGTCGCTCGGAAAAGACTCCATCCAAAGTGGCATTCGCGCGGCGGTGATCGGGACCATCGCGGTGGCCCTCTTCATGTTGGTTTATTACCTCCGATGCGGCGTGGTGGCCAACGTCGCTCTCATTCTTAATATCATTGTCCTGCTTGGAGTCATGTGTTCGGTCAACACGACGCTGACGCTCCCGGGCATCGCCGGCATCGTCCTCACCATCGGCATGGCGGTGGACGCGAACGTCCTCATTTTCGAGCGCATTCGGGAGGAACTGGCGACGGGCAAGTCCATGCGGGGGGCGCTTTCCGCCGGATATGATAAAGCCTTCGGCACGATTTTCGACTCGAACCTGACCACCCTGATCTCCTCGGTCATCCTGATTTTCATGGGAACGGGTCCGGTCAAGGGCTTTGGGGTGACCCTGACCATCGGCATCACGGTGAGCATGTTCACCGCGCTGGTGGTGACGCGGTTGATCTTCGATTGGCTGCTTCAGCGGAACATGCTCAAGTCATTGACCATGCTCCAATTGATTCGCCCGAGCGGGATTGACTTCCTCAAGTGGGCCAAACCAGCGTTTGCCGCGTCTTGGGCGCTGATTATCATCGGGGTGGGCTACGGGGTGTTTGTTCGGGGAAGCCATGTGATGGGGGTCGATTTCGCGGGGGGCGATGAACTGACCTTCGAGTTCGCGCAAAAGATTCCGGTGGATGAGGTGCGCAAGGTCTGCGTGAAGTTTGGCGAGCCGACCATTCAATTTCAGAAGGATCTCGCGGTGGGCAAGGAAACCCTGCGCATTGCGACCACCACCGGCAAAGGGGCCGAGGTCGAACGAGCGCTGAAGGAGCAGTTTCCAAACGCCAAATTCAACCGGATTGGCTTGGCGACGGTGGGAGCGATCGTGGGCCGGGAGATCCAATTGTCCGCCGTTCTCGCGGTTATCATCTCGCTCTTCGGCATTCTCGTTTATGTGGCGTTCCGCTACGAGTTCTCGTTTGCGGTGGGGGCGGTCATTGCCATCATGCATGACGTTCTCATGACCTTGGGCTGGTTCTTTCTCTCGGGCCGCGAGCTGAGCGCGCCGATGGTCGCGGCGATCTTGACGATCATCGGGTTCTCGATCAATGACACAATCGTCATCTTTGACCGGATTCGCGAGGATTTGAAACTCGGTCTGCCGGGCTCGTTCAAGGATATCATGAACCAGGCGCTGAATCAGACCTTGAGCCGGACCATTATCACTTCGGGCACAGTTTTCCTGGCCACGATGGCGCTGTATCTGTTCGGCGGCGGGGTCATCAATGATTTCGCCTTCACCTTCCTCGTGGGCATCATCACCGGCACCTATTCCAGTATCTACATCGCGAGTGCTCTTGTCCTCTGGTGGCATAAAGGCGAGAAGCCCAAGGCCAGTATCCAGGTCACCATGGACAACGCGGCGACAGCCCGCGTCTGATCCGGTCAATGCTTGCGCTGATCGAAATCACCTCCTGGCATTGGGCTGGGTTTATCCTGGGGGTGTTGGTTTTCGTCGCGCTCGATCTGTTCGTTTTCCATCGCGGCGCCCGCGAGGTCACCTTCAAGGATGCGCTCTTCTGGACGGGCGTCTGCTTTCTCCTGGCCATGCTTTTTGGGGCGGCCCTGGTCCCGGCCCGCGGCAAAGAGGAGGCCATGCAGTTCATCACCGGTTATATCATCGAGCTCTCGCTCTCGATGGATAACGTCTTTGTCATCGCCCTGATCTTCTCCTATTTCCGGGTCCCGACCCAATTTCAGCATCGCGTGCTCTTCTTCGGCTTCATCGATGCCTTGATCATGCGCGGGACCATGATCGCGGTCGGGACAGCCCTGGTTTCGCGGTTTCATTGGATTCTTTACGTCCTGGGAGCCTTTCTGATCTACAGCGGCATCAAGATGATTGTGTCCAAAGAGGAAGGAGTTCACCCGGAGAATAACCCGATCATCCGGTTGGCCCAGAAATGCTTTCCCTTGGCGACGGATTTTGACGGTCATCGCTTCTTCACCCGACTGAACGGGCGGTGGGCCTTGACGCCTTTGGCGCTGGTGCTGCTGATGGTGGAAACGACGGATCTGATCTTTGCGGTCGATTCCATCCCCGCGATCTTTTCCGTCACCACCAAGCCGTTTATCATTTTCACGTCGAACATCTTTGCCATCCTCGGATTGCGCTCGCTCTACTTTGTTCTGGTCGGCGCGCTCGAGTATTTCCGCTATTTGAAGCTCGGCCTGTCTTTGGTGCTCGTCTTTATTGGGGTGAAAATGCTCGCCGAGAAGTGGCTGGAGATTTCCACGTCCTGGTCTCTGGCCGTCGTGGCGGGCCTGATCATCGTGTCCATTCTGGCGTCACTCGTCGGGGTCAAGCACGAGCCCCCGGTCCAAGGCGGACCCTCTGCGGAGACGTGAGCGCGCGCTGGTCAGTCGATCCTCCACAGCCTCTGCTGGCGGCCCGGCTCGCGGCGGAAACGAACGTGTCGGAGGTGGTCGTGCAGTGCCTCCTCAACCGAGGTCTGAGCGAAGCATCCGAAATGGCGGCGTTCCTCGAACCGCGGCTCAAACAACTGGCCGATCCCTTTCTGATTCCCAACATGGCCGCCGCCGTGGACCGCTTGTGGCGGGCTCAGGCGCAGAACGAGCCGTTGGTGATCTTGGGCGATTATGACGTGGACGGGGTGACGTCCACCGCCTTGCTCGTGGAAGTGATGCAGGGGTTGGGCTGGAAGGTGAGCTGGTACCTGCCCCGGCGGCTCGAGGAAGGCTACGGGTTGACCCGGGAGGCGGCAGAGAATTGCCTGAAGAAGACCCCCGCCTCCTTATTGCTGGCCGTGGATTGCGGATCGACGGCGGTGCAACCGGTGGAATGGCTCCGTCAGCAAGGCGTGGACGTGCTGGTCTTGGACCACCACCAAGTTTCGGATCCGCCTCCGGCCGCGCATGCCTTGGTCAACCCCCAATTGGCGGCACCGGGTGATCCGGATTTTCGCGAATTATGTTCGGCCGGACTCGCCTTCAAGCTGGCCCACGCCCTGGTCAAGCGCGGGCGCCAACTGGGCCTGACGCCCACCCTGGATTTTGACCTCCGTCCGTTCCTCGAACTGGTGGCGCTCGGCACGATCGCCGATCAGGTGCCGCTCATCCGGGAGAACCGCATTCTGGTGACGGCGGGACTGGAGCGTCTGAACCGGACCACGCGGACCGGCCTGCTCGCTTTGAAAAGCGTCGCGCAAATCCGTCAGCCGATTGGAGTTTATGAAGTCGGATTCCAACTCGCGCCCCGCTTGAATGCGGCGGGACGGCTCGAGAATGCCGAGGAAGCGCTCCAGTTGCTTCTCTCCCGCGATGAACGGCAGACGGCGGCCCTGGCTCACCAGCTTGACGCGCAAAATCGCGAGCGCCAGCAGATCGAACAAAGCATGGTCGAGGACGTGATCGGTTCATTGCGGGCCAGGTTTAATCCGGCCACCGACCTGGTCATTGTGGAAGGGCGCCTCTTCTGGCACATTGGCGTCGTCGGCATCGTCGCCTCCCGGGTCCTGCGCGAGTTTCATCGGCCGACGATCATCGTGGGTGGCGAGGGTGAGCAATGGCGCGGGTCGGGCCGGAGCATTGAAGGATTTGATCTGGCGGCGGCCCTGCGGTCTTGCGACAACCTGCTCATTCGGCATGGCGGCCACGCGCTCGCCGCCGGCTTGACCCTCCATGCGAATCAGATCGATCCTCTGCGCATCCGGCTCAACGAGCTCGCCCGGCACACCCTCACGCCGGAGCTGTTGCGGCCGCTGCTCCGGCTCGATGGTGAGATTCCTCTCTCCCGGTTGACCGTTGGATTCATGTCCGAAATGAGGGCTTTGGAACCATTCGGACCCGGGAACCCACCCCTGCATTGGCTGCTTCGAAACCTTCGACATCAGCGCCCGCCGCAGCGTTTGGGGAAAGAGCAGCAGCACTTGAAGATGTGGGTGACGGATGGCGGGAACGCCGTGGAAGCGGTCTGGTGGAATGGTGCGGAGAAATCGTGGCCCGACGCCCCGTTTGACCTGGCCTGCGCCCCGCAAATCAATCGTTTCAATGGCCGGGAATCGGTTCAACTGAAAGTCCTCGATGTGCGCCCGACGGACGCGAGACCTTGACGGATGTCCATGCCGGTTGCACGGGGAGCGCACGCGCCCTCGCGTGCGGTGGTCGGCGCCCTCGCCGACC
>CAYHFE010000198.1:7037-11876 GCA_964355375.1 uncultured Verrucomicrobiota bacterium | reverse complement strand
CGGGACTACATGCGTGGAACGGACAGTGTCCTGAGTCAAAATGAAAACTGCTGCGGCGTGGCCCGCCATTCCATTTTGACCCGGAGCGCGGCTGTGTCGTCGCGACCAGCCGCAGCGCGCTCGCCCAACACCAAGCTTTTAGACTTTTCCACGCGGAGGGCCGCGGCGCCGTTCGCATTTCCGAACCTGTCGGGTCCAGGCGTTTCCGCGGTTCATCCCTCCAGGCTAATCGGTCTTCCGGCGTTGGAATTCCCGAGCCATCTCTTGGGGAAGCACCAAGACCGTGGTCGCATCATTTGTCACCAATACCAGGTTCTCGTTGCGCATCGTCTTGGTTTGAGAATCCCACCATTCAGGCTGTCCGGTCTGCAAAACCTCGGTGAACGCCGTCGCCCATTGCGCCCCGTTTAAGGTGTTCGCGTGACCAAACTGAACTGCTCCCGCCGCCACTTCCCTGGCGATGACGTAGTGGATGCCGGTCACCGCCATGCACTGATTCAACAGTCCGTGAATCGAACATCGGTTGGTGGCACTGGCTGGAAATGAGTAGGCCAGGGGACGCGGCTTTCTGATTTTCTCCTGAATCTCCATCCACCAGAGGAAGGCTCGGTCCTTGATCTTGGCGTTGGCGGGGAGACCCGTGCGGGGCCTGGTCGTAAGGACAAAACGGGCGTCCGATGCGAAGGGCGAATCCGGAGACGAAAGCATCATCAAGCGCCCCGCGGCCAGCACAAGAATGAGCATCGCGATTCCCAAAATCCCGCCTCCGAATCGGGAGTGCCTCTTGGGGTGGGTGGAGTGCGGCATAGGTTAATCCGGATATTTCCGTCATGAGTTACTGAGGGGTGCGCAGGATAGAACACACGATGCCCTCACCCCGTCCCTCTCCCATCCGATGGGAGAGGGTGCCCGCAGGGCGGGTGAGGGTTCGTTCCGCTCAACTTGAAAGCAAGGTCGAATAAACTCCTATCAGAACTCGTTCGGGACAGTCGGAGTTCGGGGCGGTAAAGCTTTGAACCCTGTCAGTCTCCCAGCGCCACGATCGAACACTATGGCACGGTCCGGAAACCCACGGCAGTACCCCCAGCGGCTATGGGCCGGGCGCCTTTTGGACCAAAAGCGCGCAATTCCACGTGAGGAATTCTCGGACCCAGGGAATCGACAGAATCCACGCGAATTCGGGATAGTAGCGCGGAGCGGCGTGGAGAACCTGCAAACCGGGCCGACGGCGGAGATGCCGCAAGGTCTGGCCAATGTAAGTGGGAAACAGATTCACGTAAGGCGTGTGCAATCGGGGACGTCCGGCAAATCGGTCATACAAGAGGTGTCCGCGCCGCGAGCCGAGATAATGAAACGGAGAGAACTCGTGTCCGCCCCAGGGGGAAAGCCAATTGGTCCAACTGAGGTAGATCAGGCCCCCTGGCTTGAGCAACCCACTCATGGTCTCGAGAAACTGAAAGGGTTTCGCGAGGTGTTCGAGGACGTTGGAACAAATGACCAGGTCATAGGTGCCCAAGCTACCGAGGTCATCACGGTCGAGGTTGATCTGCCGAAACGGATTCGCGGCCAGCTCGGGCCGCAGGAGATTGCTTTCGTCTGCGAACACAACCGAGCAGCCGCGCTCCAGCAACTCGGCGCCAAAAATGCCGTGACCCGCGCCCAAATCGAGAGCCTGCGTCTTTTGCCCCAGAATGACCCCATGACGTTCCATCCACCCGATGGCGTCCTGCGCCTGGAGAGTGTAAAAATGAGGGTCATCGCGGTGCGCCAAATGGTGCGCAATCAGCTTATGAATGATCATGACAGAAATTGACTAGCCGTTTGCCCGGACTGTAGGCAACATTCCGCGCCATCGACAGACAATTTTATGCGTTTTGTGATGCTGAACTGGCGTGATCCGCGCAACCCGCTCGCCGGAGGAGCGGAGCGGGTGACGCTGGGGTATCTGTCGGAGTTGGCGCGCCGGGGGCATGAGGTTTTTTGGTTCACGAATTCCTTCCCGGAGGCTTCAGCGCGCGACTCGATCGAGGGGATCGAAATTGTCCGCGGAGGAGGCGTGGGAAGCTCGATCGGCCATGCCTGGCGCTGGTATCGGAGCCAGCCTCGATTTGATCTCGTGATCGATCAGCATCATGGCATCCCCTGGTTGGCGCCCTGGTGGTGTGGGACGCATTGTGTCGCCTTTATTCATGAAGTTCTCGGACCGATCTGGAACGCGTTCTATTCCTGGCCGCTCAGCACGATTGGTCAGTGGCAGGAACGCTGGACCCATTGGCTGTATCGACGCGTGCCCTTCTGGACCGCCTGCCAATCGACCTGCGACAGTTTGCGCGAGCATGGCGTGCGCGACGTCACGATCATCCCTTACGGAGTTCACACGGTGGCCCGGCCCCGGCTCGATCCCAAACCGCTCGAAGGCGCGATCCGCCTCATCGTCGTCTCCCGGCTCGCCCCCAACAAACGCGTGGACCACTCCCTCCGAACCTTGAAACATCTGCTTGATCGCGGGGTCGCCGCGCACTTGACGGTTGTGGGCACGGGCGAATTGGAATCACGGCTTCGCGGTTTGGCTGGGGAGTTGGATCTGGGAAACCAGATCACGTTCACCGGTCCCTTGCCGGAATCCGCGAAGGACCGCGAATTGGAGCGCGCTCATTTTCTCCTGCACACCTCGCAGCGGGAGGGCTGGGGATTGAATGTCATCGAGGCCAATGCCATGGGCACGCCCGCGGCGGTCTATCCGGTCAAGGGCTTGGTCGAGTCCACCTTGCACGAACAGACCGGCTGGGTGGCCGCGGCCGAGACGCCGGCAGCGCTCGCGGCCAGCCTGCTGAACTCGCTCGCGACCCCGGAACGATACGAGCAATTGCGGCACAACGCCTGGGAGCGGGCCAAGACTTTTCATTGGAGCGTCGTCCTGCCGCGGGCCGGCGATTGGTTGGAGAGCCAAGCGCGCGGCCTTCCCTTGGCCGGGGGCCGGAGCTGAATGGACCGCCATGCCTGACTTCAGCCTCATCATCATTTCCCACAACAAGCCCAAGCTGATCCGCGAGGCGGTGCAGAGTGTCTTGGCCCAGACCCACCGCAATTGGGAAGCGATTCTGGTCGATAGCGGGGCGCTCTTTCGGCAGGGCTTTTTCAGCGACCTGAACGATCCGCGCCTCACCATCGAGGAGTCGGGCGAGACCCCGGAGTTGGCCAAGACCAAGAACATGGCGTCGTGGTGCGGCAACCGCCTTCTGAATTCCGGACGACTCCGGGGCGAGCTGATCATGACGCTCTGCGACGACGATCTGTTGTATCCGGAGGCCTTCGCCACGTTTTGGGAATTCTACACCCGCCACGACAAGAAGCCGCAGGCCATGTACGCCTCGGAGGACGTCGGCTTCATCGATCCCGACGGCCAAGTCAGCATCGCCGGCCGCCGGATTGCCGATCGGCCGGCCGGCCGGTTTTGCGACGGACGGAAGATCGATTGCCAGATCGATTACCTGCAATTCTGCCACACCGCGAAGTTGCTGGAACGGTTTCGCGAGGCCTACCAAACGACCGAGTATTTCTCGGAGGATCGGGCGCTCGGGACCCATGCCGATGGCGTGTTCATGGAACAGATGGGAGCCCTGACCACGATCCATCCGATCAACCGCGTTGTTTGCATGAATCGGCGGGCGCGCGACAGCATCAACGACCCGGGCTCAAACTTCGCCTTCCTCCGGACCTATCTCTATTTCAAAGTGCGCCCGCTCGTGGGCTGGCTGCGCCGTGAGAAATAGCGCGCCGGACCCGCTCCCGCTGTGAAGGACCGTCACCATGAATAATTCGAGCTCCGCTCCGCTCGTCAGTGTGGTGGTCCTGAATTACAACGGCGCCCGCTGGATCGAGCGCTGCCTGGCGTCTCTGCAAGCGCAATCGATCTTCGGGCGAATTGAAGTCATCGTCGCGGATAACCGCTCGACCGATCGATCGGATGAATTGGCCGAACGGTTGTTGAGTTCCTGGAGCAACGGTCGTTTCATTCAGCACGGCGAAAACCTGGGCTATTGCGAAGGCAACAACCGCGCGGCGCGCACGGCTCAAGGCCGCTATCTTTTTTTCCTGAACAACGACACCTGGCTCGAACCCGACTGCCTGGCTTGCCTCGTCGCGGAGGTGCAAGCCCGCGGGGCCAACGCCGCCACTCCGTTGGTGTTGAATTACGGCGACGACAGCATCCAACCGGTCTGGGGCGACGGTTACGACATCTTCGGGCTGGTCAGCTTCGCCGCCGACTATGAGCGCAGCCGGGATTTGTTCATGCCCCCGGGGTGTTCCTACCTGATCGAACGTGAGCTCTTCCACCGCCTCGGCGAATTTGATCCGGCCCTCTTCATGTACGCCGACGAGCTGGATCTGTCCTGGCGGGTCTGGATTTCCGGAGGCTGTGCGATCGCCGCGGCCTCGGCCCGCCTGCATCACCGGCTCTCCGCCTCTGTCAATCCAAAGGGGGGCGACCAGATGATCGAGCTGCGGACGAGCGAGACCAAACGGTTTTACGCCAACCGAAACGCCCTGCTCGTGGTTCTGAAAAACTGCCAGTTGCCCCTCCTTCTGCTCGCTGTGTTCCAGGTGCTCCTTCTGACCGCGGAAGCGGCGGTGGGCTTGCTCCTGGTGCGGCGCTGGTCGTTCGTGCGAAAGGCCTACTGGGACGCGATGGCGGATTGCTGGCGTTTGCGGCGTCACTTGATGTCCGAACGAAGACGCATCCGGGAATGGCGTCGGCGGAGCGACTGGCGGATGCTCCGGTTCTTGCGCGGACGCCTCAATCGTTGGGATGAAGTCCTGCGCGTCGCTCGCTACGGT
>CAYHFE010000198.1:0-6937 GCA_964355375.1 uncultured Verrucomicrobiota bacterium | reverse complement strand
CAACTGCAGCCGGTTTACGACAAACCGATGGTCTATTATCCGTTGACGACATTGATCGAAAACGGGGTGCGCGAGTTCTGTCTGATTTCCACGCCGCACGATCTGCCCCGCTTCCGCCAATTGCTCGGCGACGGCACGGCCTGGGGGCTGTCGATCGAGTACCGCGAGCAGCCCAAGCCGGCCGGCATCGCCCAGGCCTTTCTTATCGCCGACTCCTTCATCGGGTCCGATCCGGTCACCTTGATCCTCGGCGACAACATCTTTTACGGCGGGGACGAGTTTCGACGAGCCTTCGCCGAGTTTGGCCAGGGCGCGATTGTCTTTGGCTGCCACGTGCATGATCCGGAACGCTACGGCGTGGTCGAGTTCGACGCCGACAACCGCGCCATTTCCATCGAGGAGAAGCCCAAACAGCCGAAGAGCAATTATGCCGTCCCCGGCTTGTATCTTTACGACAATCACGTGGTCCAGATCGCTCGCGACATGAAGCCCTCCGCGCGCGGAGAATTGGAGATTACCGACGTCAACGTCGAGTACATGAAGCGCGGCCAGTTGAAGGTCTGCCGCCTGAGCCGGGGATTTGCCTGGCTCGACGCCGGCACGAGCAGCAGCCTGCACGACGCTTCCTCCTACGTGCAGACCATCGAGCAGCGGCAGGGCATCAAGATCGGTTGTCCGGAAGAAGCCTGCTTCCGGCGCGGGTTTCTATCCCTCTCCCAATTGGCCGCCCTGACCGCCAAGATGCCCAATTGCGAATATCGCGAGTACCTGGCCGACGTGGTTGAGGAAGCGCAACGATTGGCCAAAGGATTGTAAGATGATCGTGCTTCTCGGCGCCACCGGCTACATTGGCCAAGCCTTCGAACAGGAAATTCGCCAACGAGGCTGGCCCTTTCGATCGCTTTCCCGCAAGGAGGTCGATTACACACGCTTCGAGGTGTTGCTCGATTTTCTGAAGGAGGCCAATCCAGAGTTTCTCATCAATGCCGCTGGCTTCACCGGCAAGCCGAATGTCGATGCCTGCGAAACCGCCCGCGCCGAGACGCTGGCGGGGAACACTCTCCTGCCCGCCACGATTGCCCATGCCTGCGCGGCCGTCGGCCTGCCTTGGGGACACGTCTCCTCCGGCTGCATTTACTCCGGCGCCAAGATCGTTCAAGGTGGCGATGTCCGGGTCGAAAAAGATCTGTCGCGCCCCGACTTGCGCCATCTCGTCGAGACCACGCCGGACGTCATCCGCGGTTTCACGGAAGGGGACGAGCCGAATTTCACGTTTCGCCAACCGCCCTGCAGCTTTTACAGCGGCACCAAAGCGTTGGCGGAGGAAGCCATTGCCGGGGTCGGTCAAAGCTTCATCTGGCGTCTCCGCATTCCGTTCGATCACCGGGACGGGGCGCGCAATTACCTCAGCAAAGTGCAGCGCTATGCCAAGGTCTATGACAACGTGAACTCGATCTCGCACCGGACGGATTTCGTCCGCGCCTGCCTGGATTTGTGGGCTCGCCGCGCGCCCGGCGGCATTTACAACGTGACCAATCCGGGCTTCGTCACCACGCGCCACGTCGTCCAATGGATTCAGCGGATGCTGGCTCCGCCGCGCGCTTTCGACTTCTGGGAGAATGACGCCGAATTCTACCAGGTCGCCGCCAAGACTCCGCGGTCGAACTGTGTCATGGACACGACCAAACTCTTGGCCGCCGGTGTCCGGATCCGCCCGGTGGAAGAAGCGCTCGAAGACGCTTTGCGGCAGTGGCAGCCGGAGCGCTGACCCAATTCGGGCCGCGCGCTCTTGAGCTTGGACCAGACTTCAGGCCTCGGTCGAGCCGTGATTCTATGGGCGGCAACCATTCCAGGGTTCGACGGAGTCTCGCCCCGCCAACGGACGGCTTGATTCAACTGGATTGAGTGCCACCCGGCCTGGATTGGGATTTGATCGACGCAAAAACTCCCAGTAGAATTACAGCCACGAACCCGCTATGCGCCCCATTCCATCACTCCTTCTCCTGACCGTCATCGTCGCTCTCCCCCAGGACCGTCCTCGCGCGGCCGCCGCGACAAGACCCGCGCTGACTCACGAAACGCTCTGGCTTTTCAAACAGGTCGGAGCACCCGCGCCGTCACCCGACGGCCGATGGGTCGTTCTCCCGGTGAATGAGCCAGCCTACGAAGAGAAGGACGAGGTCGCCGACCTTTGGATCGTGCCGGGCGATGGCAGCGCCGCGCCGCGGCGATTGACGACGGCCAAGGGCAAGGAAAGCGATCCGGCGTGGAGCCCGGACAGCGCCGGACTGGCTTTCACCGCCAAGCGCGAGGGCGACGACGCCAGCCAGATTTATCTCCTGGACCTATCCGGCGGCGAGGCTCGCCGACGGACCGACGCCGCGCTCGGGGCGCGCGCACCGCGTTGGAGTCCCGACGGGAAATGGATTCTTTTTCAAGGCTCGGTCCATCGCGGCGCGACCAATGACGCGGCGAATCGGAAGGTGGCCGATGAGCGCAAGAAGGCGAAGTCCAAAGTCCGAATCTACGACGGCTTTCCCATTCGGCGCTGGGACAAATGGCTGGATGACACCCAGACTCATCTGTTTGTGATTCCCGCGGACGGCTCGGCTCCAGCCCGCGATTTGTTGGCTGGCACACGCCTGGTCGAGACCTCCGGATTTCGGGGGGCCAGCGGAGAAGGAGCGGGCGACAGTCTCCAGCCCGCGTGGGCGCCGGATGCGAAGTCGATCGTATTCACCGCCACCACCAACCACCACGTCGCCGCCTACGCCGAGCCGGATCACCACCTTTATCAGGTGGATCTCGGCGGCGGCGAACCCCGACGATTGACTGGCGGTGATGCCAGCTATGGAGACGCCGCCTTCAGTCCGGAGGGCCGGCGGCTTGGTTTCACCACCTCGGCCAGCCAAGGGAAGATCTACGCCTTGAGTCGGCTGGCTTCGGCGCCGTGGCCGTGGGATGGAACCTGGACGCCCCTCGCGCCGCGTTTCGACCGTTCCATCGGAGAGTTCGCCTGGGCTTCGGATGGCGGGCGAATTTACTTCACCGCCGAGGACGCCGGGCGGATCCGTGTTTGGTCGATGGCCAGCGCGGGAGGCGAGCCTGAGATCCTGGTCGAGGCGTCGGAGGGAGTCTGGCTCGGCCTGCACATTCCGGAGAAAGCGAACGCTCCCATGCTTTACGCCAATTGGGAAACCGCCGTCCGACCGGCCGAAACCCATCGCCTCGATCTGGCGACGGGGCGACGAACGCGCTTGACCGGCTTCAACGTGGAGAAGGCGGCGGCGCTCGATTGGCCGCCCTTGCGCGAGTTCTGGTTGACGAACAAACAGGGCCGGGCGATCCACAGCTTTGTCGCGCTCCCGCCGGCGTTCGATGAAACCAAACGCTACCCGCTTTTGGTCTTGATCCATGGCGGGCACGCCAACATGTGGCGGGATTCGATCACGCGCCGCTGGAACTACCACCTGCTCGCCCAGCCCGGTTCCATTGTCCTGCTGACCGATTACGTCGGCTCGACCGGTTACGGCGAACGATTCACTCTCGACATCCTGGGCGACCCCTTGCGCGGGCCGGCGGAGGACGTTCTGGCCGCGGCGGACGAGGCCATTCGCCGTTTCTCCTTCATCGATCCGTCGCGTCAAGCCGCCGCCGGAGCGAGTTACGGCGGTCACCTGGCGAACTGGCTCGAAGCGACGACCGCTCGATTCCGATGCCTCATCAGTCACGCGGGTTTGGCCAGCTTGTATGGGCAATGGGCCACGAGCGATGCCATTTATCACCGGGAACTGATGATGGGCGGGCCATTTTGGGAGAAGCCGCAGGCCTGGCTCGGGCAAAGTCCCTCGTCCTACGCGCACGATTTCAGGACGCCAATGCTCCTCTCCGTGGGCGAAACCGATTACCGCGTGCCGATCAACAACGTCCTCGAGATGTGGAGCCTGCTGCAGCGTCAACGCGTGCCGAGCCGGCTGCTCGTCTGGCCGGACGAGAATCATTGGATCAGCAAAGGGGAGAACAGTCGCGTTTTCTATCAGGAAGTCCGCGCCTGGCTGGAGAAATGGTTGGCGCGCTAAAATTGGCCTTGAATCCGGCCTTGAAATTCGTAGCGTTCGCTCGCTTTTATTCCGGAATCGGCCCGCTCTCCGGAAGAGCACGATGCGCAAAATATTAAAATTCGGTTTCTACCAGATTTATCACGCCTGTTCTTATGTCTGGCGCTGGCTCGACCGGATCGCCTCGTGGCGCGAGGTTCAATTCTGGATCGACCATATTCCCAACGCCATTTTCACGCCGGCGTTCTACACGAGCTACGCGGGATGGACTCATAATCAGGGGTTCTTTTCCGCGCTCATGAGTGTCTATCTGGAAAAAGCCAATCCCCGGATTCTCGATTTCGGGTGCGGCATGGGGAACCTGGCGCCGGTCTCCCACCATTTCGTCAAACAAGGCGGGAAATACCTGGGGATCGATCTCGACCAGGTCGCCATCGCGGCTTGCCTCAAAACCTATGGCAAACTGCCCAACTGCGCCTTTTACTTGACCAGTGATCGCAATGACTTTTACACCCCGGAAAACCCGGGAGGACAATCCAATCGCCCGATCGATTGGCCGGTCGAAAAGGGTTCGCAGGACTTGGCCATTGCCATGTCCGTGTTCACTCATCTCCAAGAACGGGAAGCCCTCCGTTATTTGAAGAAAGTCCATGAAGTTCTGGCTGACGACGGCTTGGCCATAATCAGTTTCCTGGTGGTGCGGGATTATGTGAATCCCCATTTCATCTACAACTTCACGCACCCGCTGACCCCGGGATGGTTCACGAGCAACCCGTCGTGTCCGGAGATGGCCATCGGTGTTACTCAGGAGACCATGGTCCAATTCCTCAGCCCCAAGTTTCAAATCCTCCGCCAGCTCGAAGGATCGCTCACCGGCGGCCGCAGTCCCTCCCTCCAAGATCTGGTGATTCTCAAAAAGATCCCAGGGCCGAAGACCTAGCGGCGCCCGACCACGATGGGCAGGTCCCATTCCGGCAGAGCTCGCGTCTTCACGGCGAAATCCAGATACGCCGCCCCGCCCGTCTGACGTTGCAGGGCGAGGAGGGTGCGCTCAATCCCGGTGACGGCGACATGGGGCGCCTTCATTTTTTAAGCGTCAGCGTGATCAACCGCACGTCCATGACGCTCCGCCCCGGAATCTCCAGGGCGCGGAGCGTGAGCAAGCCGCGGCCTGGGTCGAGCCGCAGCGTGCCCAACGGCAGCGGGCGAAACTCCTTCATCCGCGATTCGCCGAGCGGGCGCGGAATGGTGTCCTGATTGGTGTAGAAGGGTGGATTCCAGGCGGGAGCGACGCGGCCGGTGATCTTGCGGTCGTTGAAACTCAATTCCACAGTGGCGCCGGCGTCGGCTTCCGGACAGGTGTAATAAATCACCACGTCGTAATCGCCCGCCGTGTTCACAGCAATGTCCCACGTCATCCGGTCGTCGGTGGATTTCCAGTTGACGAAGTAGGAGCAGTTCGGCGCGCTGGCGCTCCGCTGAATCCCGCCATGGGCTACGCTATCGCGCGCCGGCAGCGGCGTCATGGGGAACTCCAGGTAACCGACCGGATAGGGACGGTCATCCGGGCCGAGGCCGACCCCTTGAACTCCGCGGCGGTTTCGAGTGGTGGACTCGGCCGTCGCCGGGGCCGCGGCGGCGAAGACATCGCGACGCCAGGCGGCGACGGCCTCGCGCAGCTTCCCCGCCATTTCCGGCTGCTCCGCCGCGATGTTTCTCCTCTGCTCCGGATCGGCGACCATGTCGAAGAGCGCTCCCGAGTTATCGAGCCGGTGTTGCTGGGAGCGGACGCTGACATTGCCGTTCTGATGCGAGAAAATCAGGCGGTCGCGTCGGTCCGCCGCGCCGCCGAGCAAGAGCGGCGAGAGATCCTGGCCATCGAGCGGCTTGGTGCTGATGAGCGGCACGCCGGCCAGACGGGTCAGCGTCGGCAGCAAATCGATCGCTCCGGCGATCTCGCGAACGACGGCTCCGGGTTTAATCTTCCCCGGCCAGCGGATGCAGAAGACCGAGCGCACGCCGCCCTCGTCGGTCGTGCCTTTGCGCCCCTTCATGCCGCCGTTCCAGCGCGCGCTGTTCGGTCCGTTGTCGGAGAAGTAAATGACGATAGTGTTGTCACTGAGCTTGAGTTCGTCGAGGCGGCGCAGCACCCGTCCCACATTCCAATCCAAATTCTCCATCATCGCCAGGGCGCAGCGGGTGGTGGCGAGATCTTCCTTCTCACCCTCGGAGCCGCGCCGGGCGATCGGCTGGTCTTGGAAGCGCCGCCAATACTCGGTGGGCACGGCCCAGGGCGAATGCGGCGTGTTGAAGGGGACGTAGCAGAAAAACGGGCGCGCTTGGTTTCGCTCGATAAACGCCAGCGCGTGGTCGGTGAAGTCGTCGGCGACGAAGCCCTTTCCCCGCACCATCTGGCCGTTGTGTTCGAGCGGGGGATCGAAGTATTCGCCCCAATGCCCGGAGGTGAACCCGTAGTAGTCGTCGAAGCCGCGCGCATTCGGATGATACGGCCATTGCGATCCGTTGTGCCATTTGCCGAACGCGCCCGTGGCGTAGCCGGCCGCTTTGAACGTGTCCGCGATGGTGGTCTCATCGAGGTTGAGTCGCTCCTGTCCGGTGGAGACGCCGCGGACGCCGCCGCGAGAGTGGTACCGTCCGGTCAGGAACTCCGCCCGCGTCGGCGCGCAGACCGGGCAGACGTAGAAGCGGTCCAGCATGGCCCCGCTGCGGCCCAGCGAATCAATGCTCGGCGTCCGGAGGTTCGGATTCCCCGTCAGGCTGTAATCGCCCCAACCCGAATCGTCCGCCAGGAGGATGACGATGTTCGGCCGGGCGGCGGCCGCGGCCCAACCGTCCGACGAGACTCCGATGGCGAGGAG